>QBMO01000006.1:28776-54173 GCA_003242075.1 Alphaproteobacteria bacterium | reverse complement strand
GTTCTGATCATCGGCTTTTTCATCGGCCGCCAGTTCATCGCCGAACAGCGCTGGTTCTGGATTGCCGACGCAGTGATCGCGGCGTTCTTGGCGCTCGATCTGGTCGCGCGTCTTTATGCGTTCGGGACCCTTAGGCGTTGGCTCAAGTTTCCGACGACGTGGATCGACCTTGTCGTCCTCGCAACGCTGCTGCTGCCGGCGCTGCTTCACAATTGGGGTTTCCTGCGTATCTTGCGGCTGTGGACGGTGGTGCACAGCGAGCGTTTCTGGAACGTGCTGGCGCGCGGGCGCTATGACGAGACGCACGCGGAGGATCTCAGCAAATCGATCGTCACCATGTTCGTCTTCGTGTTCATGGCCGCTGGCTTCACGCAGGCTGTGTTTCTCGGCCAACACCCGAAGCTGAACAATTTCGTCGATGCCATCTATTTCGTGGTCACGTCGCTAACGACCACCGGTTACGGCGATATCACCATCGATACGGCGGCGGGCCGCCTGTTTTCGGTTGCGCTGATGATCACCGGCATCAGCCTCTTCTTTTCGATCGCGCAGAAGGTGTTTGCGGCGCCGAAAAAGATCGTTCGGTGCTCGACCTGCGGCATCGACCGGCACGAGCGGGATGCGAGTTACTGCCGCGGTTGCGGCGAAGAGCTTTCGGCGCCCTTGCGCCGCGCTTCGCGTCGCGCCAAACGGACGGCTACGGGCAGTTAGCTCAGCGGTAGAGCGTCTCCTTTACACGGAGAGGGTCGGGGGTTCGATCCCCTCACTGCCCACCATCCTACGCTGCGCGTAGCGGAGCGTAGGATGTCCTCCGAAGCTTTAGCGAAGGAGGACTGGCGCCTGCATTGGCGCAGCTTCGGATGGCTGACGCCAAGGGAATCACCATGACCGACCGCCCATCACAAAAAGAATACTGGAGCGGCAAGGTTGGCGACGAGTGGGCGTCGCGGGCGCGCGGCATCGACGCCATGCTCTGGCCGATGACCGAGCAGGCTTTGGTGGACGCTGCACTGCAGGCGGGTGAGAGCGTGCTCGACATTGGTTGCGGGGCCGGCGCCACATCGCTCGAGATCGCGCGCCGCGTATCGCCCGGCGGCAAGGTGGTCGGCGTCGATATCTCGCCGCAGCTTTTAGCAGTGGCGCGCGAGCGCGGCGCCGGTTTGACGATTGACTTTCGGGAAGCAGATGCGGGTAGCGCCGAACTTGGACATCGCTTCGATGCAGCGTTCTCGCGCTTCGGTGTGATGTTTTTCGAAGAGCCGACTCGAGCCTTCACGCATATTCGTACGCAGATGAAACCCGGCGGGCGCTTGGTGTTTATCTGCTGGCGACCGATGGCGGAGAATGGATGGGCGACGACTCCTGTGGATGTGCTTCGGCCAATACTCATCGCGCCGTTGCCCAAGCCTGACCCAGATGCGCCGGGACCATTCGCATTTGCTGACCGCGCGAAGGTTGAGCGCATTCTCTCGGATGCGGGCTGGAGCGGCGTCGGTGTTTCGGCGTGGGACGGCGATATTCAGATCGGTGGCGGCGGTTCGCCGACGGAAACGGCGGAGTTTCTGCTGAAGATCGGGCCGTGTGCGCGGGCGATCGTCGATCAAGGCATCGATGCTGAAGCCGCTAAAGCTCGCCTGATGGAGCATTTGGCGCCAAAGCATGGCGCAGACGGGCTCAAGCTCTCCGCGGCCTGCTGGATCGTCAGCGCCCGCGCTTAGGGTTTCTTCGCGGCGTTTGTCAGCGCGAACACGTCGCTGTCGCCGGAGCTGTTGGCATTGCGATATTCCGCTAGCCATTCGTCGGCGAAATCTACGTTGCGTGTGGCTTCGTAGTACGGACCACCTTCGGTGAAGTGGACCAGCTTCGCATTGTCGTCGTGCTTGTAATACTCGACCAGGAAGTTCCAATCGCGCGGCAGTTCGCCGATGAGATCGTCGGACTCAAGCCATTTGAATTGGTGGAGTTCGAGACCTGATGCGGTGTTGACATAGTCCGGCGTCAGCGCCGTGCACTTGGCGCAGTTCATCAGCATGACGCTCGACCAGTTCTTCTTGTTGTAGCTGGTCTGTTGTTCGCCGAGAAATTTGACCGTCGTTGTCGGCTGGTGGTCGTGCTTAACCACCTGCACAGCGTAACGCTCGTCGCGGAGCTTCCAGAGTTCGGCGATGTCGGTACGCAGGATGGTGTCGCAATCCATGAACAGCGCCCAGCCCTTGAAGCCGCGCAGATAAGGGGTGAGGAACCGCGAGAACGAAAATTCCGTCGATTGCACGGCGACGCGGTCGCGCTTGAACACGTCTTCGAGGTGACCGAGCTTAATCGGCGTGATCGCGACGGGCTTCGAGCTGCGCTGAATGATCGAGTGCTGCGCGACGTTGTAGAGCACGGCCTGACGGCTGTCGTAGCCGATGAAGATATGGATCAGGTCGTCGTCGATAGTCATGGGGTCCGTGTCCTAAGCGGGGTTAGCCGCGCGCCGTCATCCAACGCCAAAGCACGCCAATGTCCAGCTTGGGCGATTGATTTGGCTCAAAATCACGCCGCTCTGCCAGCTTGCTGGTGATGAAATCGGCCATGCGCTCCGGCGATGAGCGGGCGGGGTCGAATGAGATATGCCAGGCGAGGAAGGCTTCGGCGGCGGCCTCGTTGAAAGCGGGGGCGGCGGCGTGTTCACGGACGTAGCGCGCCACGTCATCGGCGCTCTCTGCCGTTTCGAACGCGCCCAGTGCATCGCCGAACTCGGCGCGTCGTTCGCCTTCGATCGGGAAGTAGATGACGCTGACGCGGCCTGCGAGCGCTTCGTAGATCACCGTAGAGGAGCGCGTGATCATCAGAGTCGCCTTCTCCAAAAGCGCGCCGAACGGCGCGTGCGAGACGTTGAGTCCGGCGAGATCGGCGACGTTGGAGGGATGGGCGCTCAGCACGTAGTTCGGATCGATTTGCTTGGCGGCCTCCGCGCAGGCGCGCGCCCAAACCGGCCCTTGTTCCATGGCGCCTTTGGTGAACTTGTAATTGATCAGGACGTGCGGGCGTTCGGGCTGGACGCGATCAGGCTTGCGGGCGCGTTCGATGGCGGGCGAGCCGACAACGTGTTTGCGGCCGGGCAGGGTATCGAGGCCGGACTGACCCCACACCAGCAGATCGTCCACGCGCTCATAGTGCCTGGGATAAGCGAACCGCGCGCCTTCGACGGCGCCGATGAAGCAGATGCCGCGGCGGCGCATGCGTTCGATCTTGCCGATGAAGGGCTTGGGGCCCCAATCGCAGCCGACCAGCACTGCGTCGCGCGCAGTGGCCGTTCGCTCAAGCTCTGCTGTTTCGATGATGGGAAAGCCGATGGCCGTCGCAGAGCTCGCGGCGGCCTCGCGGTCCGGATGGTCTTCGACCACAACGAAGCTCACGGCGTATCCGCGCTCGCGCACCAGTTTGGCGGCGTCGCCGAAGATGCTCACGTGATTTCGATTGTGCGCGACGACGAAGAGCCGCGGGGCAGCGTCTTGCGCCATGGTGGGGTCGTGCCTTGGGCCAGAGGGGTCGCCGGAGCCGAAACCTCCTAAAGGCGGGGAGAGGCGAACTCAATGGCGGCGGCCACGCTTCGCCTGGAGGGCGAGCCTGCACTGCCGCAAACACCGTTCGGTGGCTTCGCGGCACGCCCCTGAAGCGCTAAGCTGCTGGCGATGAGATGGAATCTCCTCCGCTCGGGGCTTGTGGCCGCCGCCTGTTGGTGCGCCGCGGGATGTGATCGGTTGAGCCTCGGGCCGCCGGTCGCCGAACCAGCGCCCGTGGCCCCAACGCCGGCCGCACCACCCGTCGATCCGGCGCTCGGGACCCATGCGGGCGAGATCTATTCGGATTTTGTCGCCGCCTCCGGGGCCCGCTACGCGCCGGATCAATTGGGCCTAAGCGCCGCGGACCGTACGCGGCTGTGGCGCGCCATGGCGACGGCGTCGGGCGGCGAGCTGCTCACCGGCGGCGGGGCCGAGGCCCTGGTGTTCCGCGGCTGCGCCGAAGCCGGCTGCGGGGAGGGCGCGGCAATTGTGGCTGTGGATACCGTAACCGGCGCCGCTTTCGCAGGCGTTCGCGACGGCGGCGGCGCCGATGTGCTGGCCCCCAATGACCGGATCGAAGCTTTGCTTCGGCTCAACTCTCCGACCCGCAATTGGGACGATCCGGCACCCGCGCCCGCGGCAGCCACGCCTTAAGCTTTCTCTGTTACACGGCGCTTCTGCGCGCGCTTGACCGGGGAGACGGCTTGTCCTAACCCCCTGCCTCTCGCGAATACGCGGGTGTAGCTCAGTTGGTTAGAGCGCCGGCCTGTCACGCCGGAGGTCGCGGGTTCGAGCCCCGTCACTCGCGCCATTGCGCGGAAATCGCAAGACAAACCCTGATTGCCATAGCTGCCGGGCGCCACTAGCGTCCGCGCCGATTTCGCAACTGCGGCGCCGCTTGCACTGGCGCCACGGTGCGATGCGCTTTAGGTGGACCGCATGGGCCTGGACCTGCTCGACTACGCTCCGATTATCATCTTCTTCGCCATCGCGATCGTGATGGGCGCGGGCTTTCTGATTGCTGCCTGGGTGGTAGCGCCGAAGAACCCGGATAAGGAAAAAGTCTCCGCTTACGAGTGCGGTTTCAACGCCTTCGACGATGCGCGCATGAAGTTTGACGTGCGCTTCTACCTCGTCTCGATCCTCTTCATTATTTTCGACCTTGAAGTCGCGTTCCTGTTTCCCTGGGCGGTGACGCTCGGAGACATGCCGCCTGAAGTTGGGCAGTTCGCATTCTTCTCGATGATGGCTTTCCTCGGCGTGCTGACGGTCGGCTTCATCTACGAGTGGAAAAAGGGCGCGCTGGAGTGGGAATGAGCGACAACACCAAAATCCTCACGCCCTATGGCGAAGGCGGCCGAGCGCTCGCGGCGGGTTATCCGGCCAAGGAAGACGACCCGTTCTATACGGGCCTCTCCGATCAGCTTGCCGACAAGGGTTTCATCACGGCCGCCGCCGACGATCTAATCACTTGGGCGCGCACCGGCTCGCTGATGTGGATGACGTTCGGGCTCGCGTGCTGCGCCGTCGAGATGATGCAGGCCTCGATGCCGCGCTACGATCTCGAGCGTTTCGGTTTCGCACCGCGCGCTTCGCCGCGGCAGTCCGACGTGATGATCGTCGCCGGCACGCTGACCAACAAAATGGCGCCGGCGCTGCGCAAGGTTTACGACCAGATGCCGGAGCCGCGTTACGTGATTTCGATGGGCTCGTGCGCCAATGGCGGCGGCTATTATCACTATAGCTACAGCGTCGTGCGCGGCTGCGACCGCGTTGTGCCGGTTGACATTTACGTGCCCGGTTGCCCGCCGACGGCGGAAGCGCTGGTTTACGGCGTGCTGCAACTGCAACGCAAAATTCGCCGCTCGGGGAATATCGTCCGATGACTCAAGCGCTGGACGATCTAGGCGCGCACATCAAGGCGTCGATGACGAGCGCGGTGTCGGCGCATGCCGTTCACGCAGGCGAGCTCACGCTCGATGTGCGGGCGGACGAAGTTTACACCGTCACCAAGTTTCTGCGCGACGATCCGCGCTGCAAGTTCACGACGCTGATCGACATTTGCGGCGCCGACTATCCCGAGCGCCCCAAGCGCTTCGACGTTGTTTATCACCTGCTCTCCATGCAGTTGAACCACCGCATCAGATTCCGCGTGCAAACGGACGAGCAGGCGCCTGTGCCGAGTATCGCTAACATCTTCCCTTGCGCCGATTGGTTCGAACGCGAGGCGTTCGACATGTATGGCATCCTTTTCTCAAACCATCCGGACTTGCGCCGCATCCTCACCGATTACGGGTTCGAGGGGCATCCCCTGCGCAAGGATTTCCCGATGAGCGGCCATGTCGAGGTCCGCTACGATAGTGAGCAACAGCGGGTAATCTACGAGCCGGTGAAGCTGACCCAAGCATTCCGCAATTTCGATTTCCTCTCACCTTGGGAAGGCATGACGCTTCCCGGCGATGAGAAGGCCGGCGAGCCGAAGCCATGAGTGCGGCGCCGCTCTCCGGCCGTTGTCTCTGCGGCGGCGTGCGCTTTGTCGCGACGCCTGAAAAAATGACGATGGATGCGTGCCATTGCTCCATGTGCAGGCGTTGGGGCGGCGGCCCGGCGATGACTGTCTTCTGCACCGACGTGCAGTTCGAGGATGAGAGCGCGGTCGGCGTCTACGTGTCGTCGGAGTGGGCGGAGCGCGGTTTCTGCAAAACCTGCGGCTCAAGCCTGTTCTGGCGCACGCATGATCAGAAAATGTTCACTGTGTCTGCGCACGCCTTCGACAATCCCGAGCAATTTCCGTTCGAAGTCGAAATCTACATCGATCAGAAGCCCGCGAATTATGCCTTCGCGAATGACACCAAAAAAATGACGGGCGCGGAAGTTGAAGCGATGTTCGCTGGCGCATCGGGCGCGCCAGACCAATGACGTACATGAGCACACCCCAGGCGCTTGGAGCGTTGCATGGCTGACGATCTTTCCAACGCGCCAGCACCGGCTGAAGAAAAGCGCACGTTCACGATCAATTTTGGTCCGCAGCATCCGGCTGCACACGGCGTGTTGCGCCTCGTGCTTGAGTTGGACGGCGAAGTTGTCGAGCGCGTCGATCCGCATATCGGCTTGCTGCATCGCGGCACCGAGAAGCTGATCGAGTACAAGACATACCTTCAAGCGATACCGTATTTCGACCGGCTCGATTACGTCGCGCCGATGAATCAGGAGCACGCGTTCTGCCTGGCGATCGAAAAGCTGGCCGGCATTGAAGTGCCGCGCCGCGCGTCGATCATTCGCGTGCTCTACTCTGAGATCGGTCGGGTGCTGAACCACCTGCTGAACGTGACGACCCAAGCTCTGGATGTTGGGGCGCTCACGCCGCCGCTCTGGGGCTTCGAAGAGCGCGAAAAGCTGATGGTGTTCTACGAGCGCGCCTCGGGCTCACGTTTGCACGCCAACTATTTCCGCCCAGGCGGCGTCCATCAGGATTTGCCGCCGGCACTGATTGAAGACATCGACGTTTGGGCCGAGCAGTTTCCGCAAAAAGTGCGCGACATCGAGGGTCTGCTCACCGGCAACCGCATCTTCAAGCAGCGCAACGTCGATATCGGCGTGGTGACGCAGCAGGACGCGCTGGATTGGGGCTTTTCTGGCGTGATGGTGCGCGGCTCCGGCATGGCGTGGGATTTGCGCCGCTCACAGCCCTACGAAATCTACAGTGAGCTCGATTTCAAAATCCCGATCGGTAAGAGCGGCGATTGCTACGACCGTTATCTTTGCCGCGTCGAGGAGATGTACGAGTCCACAAAGATCATCCAGCAATGCATCGCGCTGCTGCGGAAAACGCCGGGCCCGGTGATGCCTGAGCATTCGAAGTACGCGCCGCCGCGCCGTGCCGAGATGAAGAACTCGATGGAAGCGCTGATCCATCACTTCAAGCTCTACACCGAAGGCTTCCACGTGCCAGCGGGTGAGGCGTATGCGTACGTTGAAGCGCCGAAGGGCGAGTTCGGCGTCTATCTCGTCGCCGACGGCACCAACAAACCGTATCGCGTAAAGATTCGCGCCCCTGGTTTCCCGCACCTCGCTGCCATGGACTATCTCTGCAAGGGCCACATGCTGGCGGACGTCTCCGCCGTTTTGGGCTCGCTCGATATCGTGTTTGGCGAGATCGACCGGTGAATGGGGGCCAAGTCCCGCTGATGCTTTGGATTGAGGGCATTGTCGCCCTCGTGATCATGCTCGCCTTCGTGATTCATGCCTTCTTCGCGTTCAAGCCAGCCCACGTGGAGCATCATCCGGTTCGCGTGCGCATTGGGGCCGCGATCCAAGGGCTGGCGATCGGGTTGTTGATCGGGTTCGTGATCGTGCCGCTGCGGGCGCGGCTGATGGATGTGGGCGGCTACGACACAGGCATGTCGATGGGGATGTCGTCGCTGGCGTTTCTGCCTGCCGTGTTGATGCTGATCATCATTCGCCGTGGCGCGCTGTTGAAAGCGCCGGTGCTTTCGAAATATCTTCGCGCCTATCGCCGCGCGACACTGCTGAAAGCGCGTGACGAAGCCGATAAGGCGCTGACGAAGCTCGACGAGATCGAAGGCCGGAGGGCGGCGGTATGAACGTGCTGGATGGCGGTTCGGTGCTGACGCAACTGGCGCTTTGGGTCGCGGGCGCGATCGTACTTGTGGTGGCGGGGAGTTATTTCCTGCGACCGCGGACGCGGGCGCTCTACCCCGGCGGCTCGCAGCGCTACTTGCTGGCGCTGATCGTTCAGTCGGTCGCCTTCATGGCGCCGATCCCGATCGTGCTCATTTTGCTGCTCGGACAGCCGATCCCGGAAGCGTTCCATATCATCATCGCGGTCAGCGTTGGCTTCGGGCTGCTGATCCTACTGCGGTCGTTGCCGGTCACAGGGCAGCTCCTGAAAGATTTGCACCGCGCGCGCCTCGATGCTGCGATGCAGCGGCTGGAGCGCAGACCATGAGCGCGGTCGATCTCGTGCAGCGCCAGCTTGAGGCCTACAACGCGCAGAACCTGGATGCATTCTGTGCCACTTACGCCGATGACTGCGTGATCGCCGATCTGAATGGCGCGGTGAGCCAATCCGGCAAAGATGCGATCCGCGCGCGTTACGCCAAGACGTTCAGCGACTATCCGAAGAACCGCGCCTGGTCGATCAATCGCATGGCGCTGGGCGATGTCGTGATCGATCACGAGAAGGGCGAGCGTTCGCCCGACGGCCCGTTCTTCGAGGCGCTCGTCGCCTACACGGTCAAAGATGGGCTGATCGCCCGCGTCGATTTCGTTAAGTGAGAGAGTAATGAGCGTCCGCCGCCTTGCCGCTGAACAGCCTGACAGCTTCGCGTTCTCGAAGGAGACGATGGAGCAGGTGCGTTGGTGGGTCGCCAAATATCCGCCAGAGCGCAAGCAGTCCGCGATTATCCCGATTATGTGGCTGGTGCAAAAGCAAGAAGGCTGGGTGAGCGAGCCCGCCATCCAGGCGATGGCGCAGCTGCTTGAGATGCCAACGATCCGCGTGCTCGAAGTCGCGACGTTCTACACCATGTTTCACCTAGCCCCGGTCGGTAAGCATCACCTCCAGCTTTGCGGGACGACGCCTTGCATGCTGCGCGGTGCTGAAGATCTGAAGGCTGTCTGCAAGAGCCGTATTGGCGACAAGCACGCCGTAAGCGCTGATGGCATGTTCTCTTGGGAGGAAGTCGAGTGCGTCGGCGCCTGCGTGAACGCGCCGGTGGTGGCGATCGATGACTACTACCACGAAGACCTGACGCCGGATGCGTTGGAAGCGCTGATGGAAAAGCTCGCACGCGGTGAGAATATCTCGCCCGGCTCGGCCATCGGCCGCCAGACTTCGGCGCCGGAAGGCGCGCAGAAAACGCTCACCGATCCGTCACTCTATGACGGCTCGCTGGCGCAGAAGATCACATTGCCGGGTTTGCCGGAAAAAGTATGAGCGAGACGCCGCCTCCGAACCTGCCGCCGCGCAGGAAGCTCGATGTCGAGCAACCGCTGCAAGGCGGCGGCTTGCTGCGCTCGGGCGCGCCATGGATGTACGGCTTGGCGACAATCGCGCTTGTCGGCGTTGCTCTGTATATGGCGCTGGTGGAGGAGCGGGAGCTGCTTTCGCCTTACGTCGCCGGCCCCGGCATCGGGGCGATTTGGTTTGCGCTACGCACATTGATGACTTGGGGTTCGAATGCTCGCGGATAAGGATCGCATCTTCCTCAATCTCTATGGGACGCATGGAGCGGACCTAGAGAGCGCGAAGAAGCGCGGCGCCTGGAACGGCACCGCTGACATCATCTCGGCCGGCCGCGACTGGATCATCACGCAGATGAAAGAGAGCGGCTTGCGCGGTCGCGGCGGCGCGGGCTTCCCGACAGGCCTGAAATGGTCCTTCATGCCGAAGGAGGTGAAGGATCGCCCGCACTATCTTGTCGTCAATGCTGACGAGTCCGAGCCGGGCACCTGCAAAGACCGCGATATCATGCGCCACGATCCGCATTTGCTGATCGAGGGCTGCTTGGTGGCCTCGTTCGCGATGCAGGCGCACGCTTGTTACATCTACGTGCGCGGCGAGTACGTCGCCGAGCGCGAAGCGATGGAACGCGCCATTAAGGAAGCCTACGAAGCCAAGCTCGTCGGTAAGAACAACGTGCATGGTTGGGATTTCGACATCTACATGCACCATGGCGCCGGCGCCTACATTTGCGGCGAAGAGACGGCGCTGCTGGAAAGCCTCGAAGGCAAGAAGGGCCAGCCGCGTCTAAAGCCACCATTCCCGGCAAATGTCGGGCTCTATGGCTGCCCGACGACGGTGAACAATGTTGAATCGATCGCTGTGGCGCCGACGATCCTGCGCCGTGGCGCCAAGTGGTTCGCCGGCATCGGCCGCGCCAACAACACCGGCACTAAGGTGTTCTGCATCTCCGGCCACGTGAACAAGCCGTGCAATGTCGAAGAGGCGATGAGCATTCCGCTGAAGCAGCTCATCGAAGAGCATTGCGGCGGCGTGCGCGGCGGTTGGGGCAATCTGAAAGCGGTGATCCCGGGTGGCTCGTCCGTGCGCATGATCAACGCGCAAGAATCCGAAACCATGCTTATGGACTTCGACTCGCTCTCAGCCGCGCCCCACCGCTCCGGCCTCGGCACGGCGGCGGTGATCGTTATGGATCAATCGACCGACATGATCCGCGCCATCGCGCGCATCGCCTACTTCTACAAACACGAGAGCTGCGGCCAGTGCACGCCGTGCCGCGAAGGCACCGGCTGGATGTGGCGCGTGCTCGAACGCATGGCGAAGGGCGAGGCGGATCACAGCGAGATCGATTTGCTGCTCGACGTGGCAGGGCAAGTGGAAGGCCATACGATCTGCGCGCTCGGCGACGCGGCTGCGTGGCCGATCCAAGGCTTGATCCGCTGCTTCCGCGGCGAGATTGAGCAGCGAATTGATCGCTATCGGAGCGCCAAAGGCGTGCACCAAGTGATCATGCCGGCGGTGGCGGCGGAGTGATGAAACACTTCCTCCTCATCTACGACTACACGCCAGACTTCATGGAGAAACGCGGCGCGGTTCGCCCCGCGCATATAGAGCTCTGCCGCGCTTCGGTCGCGCGCGATGAACTGCAACTTGGCGGCGCCGTGCCCAGCGATGATCCGCCGTTCGGCTTACTCTTGTTCAAAGCCGAGAGCGCTCAAGTCGCCGAAGATTTCGCCAAGGCCGATCCCTATACGAGTGGAGGGGTTGTCAGTTCGTGGCGCGTGCGCGAGTGGATCACTGTGGTGGGCGAGGGTGCTCTGACCAAGGTGTGATCCGATGGCGAAGGGCGTAATCGAGACTTGGGACAAGCTCGAAGATTTCACGCCGCGCTACGTCACCTTCGACGGTCTGAAGCGCCGCGTATTCGTCGCCGGGCAGGGGCCGGCGGTGATCATCATCCACGAAATCCCCGGCATCACGCCGGAAGTGGCGCGCTTTGCGCGCTGGGTGCGCAACGCTGGTTTCACGGTCTATCTGCCGTCCCTGTTCGGCAAACCCGGCAAGCCGAACAGCCCAGGCTACGTCAACGCCTCGATTTTCCGGGTGCTTTGCATCGCGCGGGAGTTCAAGATTTTGAACTCAGCAGACGAACACAGCCCGGTCGTTGATTGGCTGAAGCAGCTGGCGGCGGTCGCCCATAAAGAATGCGGCGGCAAGGGCGTCGGCGCGCTGGGTATGTGCATCACCGGCAATTTCGCGCTTTCAATGATGGTCGAGCCCGCAGTGCTTGCGCCGGTCCTGTGTGAGCCGTCCGTGCCGGTGAACGATCCAGCCGGCATCCACGCATCGCCGGAAGATATCGAGATCGTGCGTGGGCGCATGGAGCGCGAGGATCTGACTTTGCGGGGCTATCGCTTCGCCGGCGACAAGTATTGCAAGGCGGCGCGGTTCGAGGCGCTGAGTGCGGCGCTCGGTTCGCGGTTCGAGGGTAAGGTTTTACCCGACAGCGCCGCCAAGCCGGATACATTCAACACCAATCCCCACAGCGTGGTCACGACGCATCTCATCGATGAAGCCGGCTCGCTCACGCGCGCGAAGGTCGACGAAATTATCGCCTTCTTCAAACTGCGGCTCACTTAAGCCGTCGCATAGGAAAACGGAGCGGGGTGAACCGCTCCGTTCCTGGGTCGCACTATTTAGCCGCTGTTACTGCGGGCGTTGATCGCGGTTCTTGTCGATCCGCTCTTGGTCTTGCTCGGGGCGCTCCATGTCCTTGCGGCCTTGATCTTGGCCTTCACGGCCTGGCTGCGCTTGACGCGGATCGCGCTCTTGGTTCGGCGGCTGTTGGTTGTTCGCCATAGCTAAAGCTCCTTGCTTGCCCACCCTTGCATCACCAACGAGCCGTGGCGCCTGTCGTTCCGGCAAATTGCACGTAATGTCAGTATCTTACGCGAGTACCGCGAAACTTATCCACATGCGTATCGCAATGCAGTCATTGGAAGTGCGGCGACGCGCTTAAGCGCCTGTCGCAGTGGACCTTTCGCCCACTTGCGGCGACGCAATAAATGGGTCATTCGGGCGCCGCGAAAGCGGACTTTCCATGACGAAGATTCTCGTCGACGGCGTTGAAGTCGACGTTCCTCCGGAACTCACCTTGCTGCAGGCGTGCGAAGCCGCCGGCGCTGAGATTCCGCGCTTTTGCTACCACGAGCGCCTGTCGATCGCCGGCAATTGCCGCATGTGCCTGATCGAAGTGAAAGTCGGCGGCAAGTCCGGGCCGAAGCCGGTGGCCTCGTGCGCGCAGCAGGTCAAGGATTTGCCGCCGCCGCGCGACAACATCTTGAACGAACTCGTCACCAGCAGTGCCGTCGTCGAAAAGGCGCGCAAGGGCGTGATGGAGTTTCTGCTGATCAATCACCCGCTCGATTGCCCGATCTGCGACCAAGGCGGCGAGTGCGATCTGCAGGACCAGTCCGTCGCCTATGGCCGCGGCGGCTCGCGCTACGACGAGAACAAGCGCGCGGTCGAAGAAAAATTCATGGGCCCGTTGGTGAAGACGGTGATGACGCGCTGCATCCAATGCACGCGCTGCATCCGGTTCGTCACCGAAGTGGCGGGCGTCTCCGAACTGGGCGCAACGGGCCGCGGCGAGGATATGGAGGTCACGACGTATTTGGAAGCTTCGCTCACCAGCGAGCTTTCGGCCAACGTTATCGATCTCTGCCCGGTGGGCGCACTCACATCCAAGCCCTACGCCTTCAACGCACGCCCCTGGGAGCTCTCGAAGACCGAGAGCGTCGACGTGATGGACGCGCTCGGATCCAATATTCGAGTCGATGCGCGGGGCGACGCCGTTCTGCGCGTGCTGCCGCGCATCAATGACGAGATCAACGAAGAATGGATCTCGGATAAGACACGCTACGCCGAAGACGGCCTGAACCGTCAGCGGCTGGATCGCCCCTATATCCGCTACAACGGCAAGCTGCGTCCCGCGAGCTGGGCGGAAGCGCTCGATGCCGCCGTCAAGGCGCTCTCGGGCGACGCCAAGAAGATCGGGGCGATCGCCGGCGATCTCGCTTGCGCCGAGAGCATGAAGGCGACGCTCGATCTTTTCCGCGCGCTTGGCTCACCGAACACGGATTGCCGCGCTGACGGGGCGCAAGTGGGCGGCGCGCGCGCTGGCTACATTTTCAACTCGACCATCGCCGGCATTGATCAAGCCGACGCGATCTTGCTCGTCGGCACGAACCCGCGTCTCGAAGCGCCGGTGCTGAACGCGCGCATCCGCAAAGCGTGGCTGCGCGGCGCTGAGATTGGCGTGGTCGGCGAGGCGGCGGATCTGACGTACCGCTATGCGCATCTGGGCGCCGGCGCCGACGCGCTCGGCAAACTCGGCGACTTCGGCGATGTGCTGAGCAAAGCACAGCGTCCGATGGTGATTGTCGGCGCAGGAGCGCTCGCGCGTGACGATGGCGGCGCGATCCTGCGCGCGGCGGGCAAGCTCGCGGCCGGTTTGGTCAAGGACGGCTGGAGCGCATTCAACGTGCTGCACACCGCGGCCTCGCGCGTCGGCGGCCTCGATCTCGGCTTCTTGCCGGGCGAGGGCGGCAAGAGCGCGAAAGCGATGCTCGTCGGCGGCATGGATACGTTGTTGCTGCTCGGCGTCGATGAAGTAGCGCTGCCGAAAGCCGGCACGATCATCTATCTCGGCACGCACGGCGATGCTGGCGCACACCGCGCTGACATCATCTTGCCGGGTGCGGCTTACACAGAAAAAGACGCGACTTGGGTCAACACTGAGGGCCGCGTGCAATATGGCCAGCGCGCGACCTTTCCGAAGGGCGACGCGAAGGAAGATTGGGCGATCCTGCGCGCGCTCTCCGGAGCGATGGGCAAGACGCTGCCGTATGACACGCTGGGCGCGTTGCGCGCAAAGATGATCGCGGACCATCCGAGCTTCGGCCAAGTCGACTACGCGCCGGGCCCGGATGCGAGCTTTGACGCCAGCGCCATCGGCGCTGAGGGCAAGCCCTCGAACGCGCCGCTGCGCAGCCCGATTGTGGATTTCTACCTCACCAACCCAATCGCGCGCGCCTCGAAGACGATGGCGGAGTGCTCGCGTCTGCGGGCAGGCGTGAGCGCGAAGGTGGCGGCGGAATGAATCCTAGCGCCGACTACGTGCCGCTGATTGCACTCCCGGTCGAATGGGAGTGGGCGCTGATGAAGACGGGCCAAGTGCTCGCCATCATGATCCTGCTGCTGATCTCGCTCGCGTTTCTGCTGCTGTTCGACCGCAAGGTCTGGGCGGCGGTGCAGCTGCGCAAGGGGCCAAACGTCGTTGGCCCGTTCGGCCTACTGCAGAGCTTCGCGGACTTCTTCAAGTTCGTGTTCAAGGAAATCGTCATTCCCGCCGGCGCCAATAAGACGGTGTTTATCCTCGCGCCGCTTTTGACCTTCGTGCTGGCCTTCGTTGGCTGGGCGGCGGTGCCTTGGGCGCCGGGTGTCGTCATCGCCGATCTTAACGTCGGCATTCTTTACTTGTTCGCGATCAGCTCGCTTGGTGTGTACGGCATCATCATGGGCGGCTGGGCGTCCAACTCGAAGTATCCATTCCTCGGCGGCCTGCGGTCGGCGGCGCAGATGGTGAGCTACGAAGTCTCAATCGGCTTCATCATCATCACCGTGCTCTTGCTGGTCGGCTCGTTGAACCTGACGACGATCGTCGATGCACAAGCGGCGGGTATCTGGGCCTGGCACGGCTTCCGGGTTCTGGATTTCTCAGAGTTTCCGTCGAACATCCTCGTCGGCGTCACCATGCTGGCAATGCTCGGCATGTTCTTCATCTCGGCATTGGCCGAAACCAATCGCCCGCCATTCGATCTGCCGGAAGCTGAGTCAGAACTCGTGGCCGGCTATCAGGTCGAGTATTCGTCGACGCCGTATCTGCTCTTCATGATCGGCGAATATCTGAACATCGTGATGATGTGCGCGATGACGAGCATCCTCTTTCTCGGCGGCTGGCATTTGCCGTGGGGGCCGGTGGAGAGCTTGGGCCTCAACCCGTTCTTCACCTCGCTCGTCGCCATGCTGATCTTCTACGCCAAGCTCTGGATCATGTTCTTCATGTTCGCGATGGTGAAGGCAATCGTGCCGCGCTATCGCTACGATCAGCTGATGCGCATTGGCTGGAAGATATTTTTGCCAACATCGCTCGTGGCCGTGGTCGCCATCGGCTATTACGTCACCTTCCTTCAGCCCGCCGTTGCAACCTCCGTGGCAGGTGGCTGATGCGAGCTTTGGTTCTCACCCTTTTGGTCGCACTGGGCGCCTGCGCAACGCAACTCCCGCAAGTGGTGACGCGCGACGGCGGCGTGTTCGACATTCGTTACGACAATCGCCTGCAAACCACGCAGGAAGCCGACCTCCGCGCCGATCGCCACTGCGGCGGGCCGGCGGCGTTCGAGACTGAGCAAACCGGCTTCGATGGTTTGTCCTACCGCACATATCGCTGCAGGGAGCGCTGAGAGATGTCCCGCATCCTCCAAGCCGCAAAAGGCGCTCTTATGCTCGACATGCTGGGCGGGTTCGCGCTCGGCATGAAATATTTCTTCAAGCGCAAAGCGACGGTGAACTACCCGTTCGAGAAGGGCCCGCTCTCGCCCCGTTTCCGCGGCGAGCACGCGCTCCGGCGCTATGCCAACGGCGAAGAGCGCTGCATTGCCTGCAAGCTCTGCGAGGCGATCTGCCCAGCGCAAGCCATCACCATCGAAGCCGAGCCGCGTGAAGACGGTTCGCGCCGCACGACGCGCTACGACATCGACATGGTGAAGTGCATCTATTGCGGCTACTGCCAGGAGGCGTGCCCGGTGGATGCGATCGTCGAGGGCCCGAACTTCGAGTTCGCCACGGAGACGCGCGAAGAACTTTATTACGACAAGGAACGCTTGCTCGCGAACGGCGATCGCTGGGAGCGCGAGATCGCGAAGAATTTGGAACTGGACGCGCCTTACAGATAGGCGGGTTTTTCTCGGGGGCTGCGGGCGAGAACGCCGGCGCCGTTTCGATTGGGAGAACGGTACGGATGTTGGCGGCAATCGCCTGGTGGGTGTTGGCAACGATCGCGGTCTTGTCCGCGTTCGCGGTCATCGCTGCGCGTAATCCCGTGCACTCAGTGCTGTTTCTGATCCTGACGTTCTTCACGTCAGCTGGGCTGTTCGTGCTCCTGGGCGCCGAGTTTTTGGCCATGCTGCTGGTGGTCGTTTATGTCGGCGCCGTGGCGGTGCTCTTCCTCTTCGTCGTCATGATGCTCGACGTGGACTTTGCCGAGCTTAAGCAGGGCTTCCTCTCATACACGCCGATTGGCGCGATCATTGCCGTGGCGCTCTTCGCCGAACTGGCGCTCGTTGCCAGCGCCTCGATGTCGTCCAACGGCGTGCCTATCTCGGTTGCCGCGACGGGCGAAAGCGCCGTCACCAATGCCGAGGCGATCGGGCAGGTGCTCTACACTGACTACCTGCTCGTCTTTCAGATGGCGGGGCTGGTTCTCCTGGTCGCCATGATCGGCGCCATCGTGCTGACGCTTCGCCACCGCCCTGGCGTGCGTAAGCAAGACATCACAGCGCAAGTCGGCCGCAAACGCTCCGAGGGCGTCGAACTCAAGGACCCGCGTCCAGGGCAGGGGCTGGGCTGATGTTTGAGATCGGGCTCTCGCACTATCTGTTCATGGCCGCCGCGCTGTTCACGATCGGCGTCTTCGGCATTTTCGTGAACCGCAAGAACGTCATCATCATCCTGATGTCGATCGAACTCGTGCTGCTGTCGGTAAACATCAATCTGGTGGCGTTCTCGGCCTATCTGCAAAACCTCGAAGGCCAGATTTTCGCGATGATGGTCCTGACGGTCGCGGCGGCTGAAGCGGCTGTGGGCCTGGCCATTCTCGTCACCTACTTCCGCAACCGCGGCAATATTGCGGTCGAAGACATCAACCAGATGCGGGGCTAGGCGTGCAATTTTCCCCCGAAGTCCTGATCGTCCTCGGCCCGCTGTTCGCGGCGGCGTTCGCCGGTCTGTTGCAGCGCTACATTGGCGACAAGGTCGCGATGGGCGTGACGACGGCGTCGATCGGCCTCTCGCTCATTCTCTCATGGCCAATCTTCATTGGCTTCGTCTGGGGCGACGAGCAGGCACGGGTGATCGAGCTCTTCCGCTTTATCGACGTCGCCGGCTTCACGTCGATCTGGAGCGTGCGCATCGACACGATGTCGGCGATCATGCTGGTGGTCGTGAACACGGTGTCGTTCCTGGTTCACGTCTATTCCATCGGCTACATGGCCGAAGATCCGCACCGGGCGCGCTTCTTCTCCTACCTCTCGTTCTTCACCTTCTCGATGCTCGCTTTGGTGACGGCGAACGACTTCTTGCAGCTCTTCTTCGGCTGGGAAGGGGTGGGCGTCGCGTCGTACCTGTTGATCGGCTTCTGGTTTCAAAAGCGCAGCGCCAACGATGCGGCGATCAAGGCGTTCGTGACCAACCGGGTCGGCGATTTCGGCTTCGCGCTCGGGATCATGGCGGCCTTCTTCTGTTACGGCTCGATCCAGTTCGATGAAGTCTTCCACGCCGCTGCCGCTAACCCGGAGCTGATGCTCGGCGTCGGCGAAGTCCAGTTCCGCGCCGTCGAAGTGATCGCGTTCCTCTTGTTCATTGGCGCTATGGGCAAGTCGGCGCAGTTTTTTCTGCACGTGTGGTTGCCGGACGCCATGGAAGGCCCGACTCCGGTCTCGGCGCTGATCCACGCCGCGACCATGGTGACGGCCGGCGTGTTCATGGTCTGCCGCGCGGGCGAGCTTTATCATCTGGCGCCGCTGGCGAGCGGCTTCGTGACCATAATCGGCGCCGTAACCGCCCTGTTTGCGGCGACGGTTGGCCTCGCGCAGAACGACATCAAGCGCGTCATCGCCTATTCGACCTGTTCGCAGCTTGGCTACATGTTCTTCGCGGCGGGCGTCGGCGCCTACAACGCGGCGATGTTCCATTTGTTCACGCACGCCTTTTTCAAGGCGCTGCTCTTCCTCGGCGCGGGCTCCGTGATCCACGGCATGCACCATGAGCAGGACATGCGCTACATGGGCGGCGTCCGCAAACCGATGCCGATCACTTGGGCGATGATGACGATCGGCACGGTGGCGCTGATCGGCCTCGGTATCCCAGGGATCGGAGGTTTCGCCGGTTTCTATTCGAAGGACGCGATCATCGAGGCCGCGTATGCGAGCGACGGCATCGGCGCGCAGTTTGCGTTTTGGTGCGGCGTGACCGCGGCGCTGCTGACGAGCTTTTATTCCTGGCGTCTCGCCTTCATGACCTTCGAAGGCAAATTCCGTCCGAACCCGCATGCGCATCACGATGAACACGCGCATGACGAGCATCATCATGTCGCGCCTACCGATGGCTCGGCGCCCGCGCATGAATCACCTTGGATCATGCTTGCGCCGCTGATCGTATTGGCGATCGGCGCGATTTTCGCGGGCATGGTGTTTTACCCGTACTTCATGGGCGAGCATGCGGCCGGCTTCTGGGATCACGTCATCCCGTTCCACGAGGGGCACCACGACTTCCCGACCTGGGTGCTGTGGGCGCCGCTGATCGTGACGCTCACGGGCTTCTTGTTCGCCGTGATCTTCTATCTCTGGAAACCTGCCGCGCCGAAGGCGATGGCGAAGGGGCCGGTTTGGGCCTTCCTCTACAACAAGTGGTACTTCGATGAACTCTACGACTTTGTCTTCGTCAAAGGCGCGCGCGCGATAGGCGATCTCTTCTGGAAGGTTGGCGACAAGAAGATCATTGATGGGCTCGGCCCTGACGGCGTCGCGGCGACCTCGCGCTTCGTCTCGCGCAATGTCCGAAAGGCGCAGACGGGCTTTGTCTATCACTACAGCTTCATCATGCTGATCGCGGCGGTTGCGTTCGGCGCCTATGCGATCTTCGTCGGCATCGGGGGCGGGCGATGAACGAGATGTTCGCCGGCTGGCCGCTGCTTTCGATTGTCACCTTCATGCCCACAGCGGGAGCGCTGTTGATCTTGCTCGCGCGCATGTCGCAGCGCGGCGACAATGCCGGCTACGACAATGGCGTTAAGCTGCTTGCGCTGATCGTCACGATTGCGACGTTCTTCATGTCGCTGTTCGCCTTCGCTGCGTTCCAGTGGGACGCGCCGGGCTTCCAACTTCAAGAAGACATCCCGTGGGCGTTCGGCGCGAGCTACGCCATGGGCGTCGATCAGCTCGCCATGTCGCTGCTGCTGCTGACGACCTTTCTCACGCCGCTTTGCATTTTGGCGAGCTGGTCGATCGAGAAACAGGTCAGCTCCTACATGGTGCTGTTCCTGCTGCTCGAGACGCTGATGATCGGCGTCTTCTGCGCGCAGGACATCGTGCTGTTTTACCTCTTCTTCGAGGGCGGCCTGATCCCGATGTTCATCCTGATCGGGGTGTGGGGCGGCGAGCGGCGCGTCTATGCGGCGTTCAAGTTCTTCCTCTACACGCTGCTCGGCTCGCTGCTCATGCTGGTCGCTATCGTCGCGATGATCGTAATGGCGCGTGCGGCGGGGATCGAGAATCCGTCCAACATACAGGGGCTGACGGAGTTCGCGGCGCAGGGTGGCTTCAGCCCCGACATCCAAATCTGGCTCTGGCTCGCCTTCTTTGCGTCGTTCGCGGTCAAGATGCCGATGTGGCCGGTGCACACCTGGCTGCCGGACGCGCACGTCGAAGCGCCAACAGCTGCTTCTGTCGTGCTAGCGGCGATCCTGCTGAAAATGGGCGGCTATGGTTTCCTGCGCTTCTCGCTGCCCATGTTCCCGGACGCGTCGCACTTCTTCACGCCCTTGGTGTTCGTGCTGAGCGTGATCGCGATCGTCTATGCGTCGCTGGTCGCGTTTCGGCAGCTCGATATGAAGAAGCTGATCGCCTACTCGTCGGTCGCGCACATGGGCTTCGTCACCATGGGCATTTTCGCCGGCAACGAGCAGGGCATTCAGGGCGCCATCTTCCAGATGCTGTCCCACGGCATCATTTCCGGTGCGCTCTTCCTGTGTGTCGGTGTCGTTTATGATCGCATGCACACGCGCGAGATCGCCTTCTATGGCGGGCTTGTGCATCGCATGCCGGTCTATGCGGCGATCTTCCTTTTGTTCACCATGGGCAATGTCGGTTTGCCGGGCACGTCCGGCTTCCCGGGCGAAATCCTCACCATGGTCGGCGCCTTTCAGGTGAATGCTTGGGTCGCGGCGGGTGCGGCGCTCGGTGTGATCTTTTCGGCTGCTTATGCGCTCACGCTCTATCGCAAGGTCGCGTTCGGCGTGATTGAGAACCCGAAGCTCGACGGCATCGCCGATCTCGACGCACGCGAGTGGATCACGTTTATCCCGCTTATCATCGCGACGCTGGTGATGGGGCTTGCCCCATCTTACGTGCTCGACTTTACCAGCATCTCCGCTGAAGCGATTGCCAATGCCTACGCGGGAGCCGCGCCATGAACGCCCCGCTAGTCGATCTGACCAACAGCCTGCCGCTCGCGCGGCCGGAGCTGTTGCTTGCAGGCTTTGCGCTCATCGCTGTCGTCCTGGGCGCTTGGTTCAAGGACCGGGCTTTCTTGGCGCTATCTGTGCTGGGCGTGGTCGCGCTGCTTGGCGCGGGCGGGTTGGCGATCCTGTTCCAACCCGGCGCGCCGGTGGAAATTCTGCAAGGCGCCATGGTTGTCGACGGTGTCGGCGTCTTCGCTAAGGCGCTGATCGCACTCTCGGCAGCGGCGACCTTGGCGTTGGGCGCGGACCATTTTGTCCGCACCGACGAACAGCGCTTCGAGTTTCCGATCGTGGTCGTTCTGGCCGTGCTCGGCATGTTCGTGATGGTCTCGGCGCAAGATTTGATCAGCCTTTATCTTGGCGTCGAGCTTCAGAGCTTGTCAGCCTACGTGCTAGCGGCGTGGCGACGCGATGACTCTCGCTCCTCTGAGGCCGGCCTGAAGTACTTCGTGCTGAGCGCGATCTCTTCAGGCCTGCTCTTGTTCGGCTCGTCGTTTGTGTACGGCTTCACGGGCTCGATCCGCTTTGACGCCATCGCTGCCGCGATCGGCGAGGGCGCGGGCGGCGTTGGTCTTATCTTTGGCATCGTGCTGATGCTGTGTGCGTTGGGATTCAAGATGTCAGCGGCGCCGTTCCACATGTGGACGCCGGATGTGTATGAGGGTGCGCCGACGCCGGTGACCGCGTTCTTTGCGGCAGCGCCAAAGGTCGCGGCGGTCGCTCTGATGGCGCGCGTGCTCTACGAGCCGTTCGCGGGGCTTGAGGATCAATGGCGCCAAGTCGTGGCCGCGCTCTCGGCGATCTCGATGGTGTGGGGCTCGATCGGCGCGCTGTTGCAGACGAACCTGAAGCGGCTGATGGCGTATTCGTCGATCGCCAATATGGGCTTCGTGCTGATGGGGCTAGCGAGCGGCGTCGCTCAGGGGCCGGTCGCGTCGCTTATCTATCTCGCCCTCTATCTGCCGGCCAACATCGGCGTGTTCGCGCTGATCCTCGCGATGCGGCGCAATAATCAGCCGGTGGAGACGGTGGCCGATCTCGCGGGGCTCGCGCAAAAGCGGCCGTGGATGGCGGCGATGTTTACGATGCTGCTGTTCTCGATTGCGGGCGTCCCGCCGTTCGCGGGCTTTATCGGCAAGCTGTTGGTGTTCTCTGCAGCCGTGGAGACCGGGCTGGTGTGGCTCGCCATCGTCGGCGGCGTCGCGGCGGTGATTGCGGCGGCGTATTATCTGCGCGTGCTGGCTTCGATTTGGTTTGCGCCATCGACGGCTCAACTCCAGCCAGCCAGCGGGACGATTGCGATCACCGCGACCGTAATGGCCGCGCTCACCTTCCCGGTGCTGGTGCTGGCGCTCGGGGCGTTGCAAACCTGGGCCGAAGCTGCGGTGCGGTCGAGTTTTTGAGAAAGCCGGTCAGATGATCGACGGCCAAGCGCCGGTCGAGACGTTCGACGAAATCGACTCCACCATGCTGGAGGCGCGCCGCCGCGCTGAGCGTGGCGAGCTTGGGCCAGTGTGGTTGGTGGCGAAACGGCAGACAGCAGGGCGCGGGCGTCGCGGACGGGCTTGGATATCAAAAGACGGCAACCTGCTCGCGACGTATCTGTTCGCGACACAAAAGCCACCTGGCGAGATAGCGCTGCTCGGCTTTGCTGCCGGCGTCGCGATCGCTGAAGCGACTGACGAGATCATCGGCGCGGGCAGCGCGCTGCTGAAATGGCCCAACGATGTGCTGATCGATGGCGCGAAGGCTGCTGGCATTTTGCTCGATTCCGGATCGCTGGCAGGCGGCGGCCTTTGGGCGGCTCTGGCGTTCGGCGTAAACCTCGCCGATGCCCCCGAAGGCATCGACCAACGCACCACGAGCCTGCGCGCCGTGTTGCCGCCCGATGCCGAAACGCCGGCGCCGCTGGCGTTCTTGGCGCGAGTACAGCGAGGCTTGGTGGCTTGGAGCGCACGCCTGGACGCGGAAGGCTTTGCGCCTCTGCGCCAGGCGTGGCTCTCGCGTGCTTATGGCATCGGCCAGGAGGCGCGCATCATTCGGGGCGAGACGGCTTTGGAAGGGCGCTTTGCCGGTCTATCACCACGCGGCGAATTGGAACTGGATACGGCCGAAGGCCGACGTCTCATCGCCGCCGGCGATGTGTTTTTCCCGCAAGCAGGCTAAGCTCCCCCATGCTTCTCGCCATCGACGTCGGCAACACCAACACCAAGTTCGCTGTCCATGACGGCCAAACTTGGCGCGGCCAGTGGCGCGCCTCGACCGACACGACGCGCACGGCCGACGAATATGCGCCGTGGCTCAGCCAGATCATGGCGACAGCCGATCTTGGCCTCTCGGACATCAAGGCCTGCATCATCTCGACGGTGGTGCCGCAAGCGCTGTTCAATCTGCGCAATCTCTCACGCCGCTATGTGAACGCAGAGCCGATGGTGGTCGGCGAGGACGGGCTGAACCTCGGCATTGAAGTGCGCATCGATAAGCCGAACGACGCAGGCGCGGACCGGCTGGTCAATGCCGTGGGCGCTTTCATCGAATATGGCGGGCCGGCGATCGTGATCGACAGCGGCACGGCGACTACCTTCGACATCGTAGCCGCCGATGGCGCGTTCGAAGGCGGCATCATCCTGCCGGGGATCAATCTTTCGTTGCAGGCGTTGCATGAAGCAGCGGCGCGTTTGCCGCGCGTTGAAATCCGCGATCCGGGCCGCGTGATCGGCAAGGACACGGTCAGCGCCATGCAATCGGGCATTTATTTCGGATCCATCGATATGATCGAAGGCCTGTGCCGGCGCATCAAAGCCGAATACGGTCAGCCGATGAAGACGATCGCCACGGGCGGCGTCGCCTCGATCTTCGAGGGCGCGTTCCCGAGCATCGATCATTTCGACCAAGACCTCACCTCGCGTGGTCTCCTGGAAATCTACAAACGGAACGGCGGAAAGCTTTGAAAGCGCCAGCGGCGGACGACGAACTGGTATTCCTGCCGCTTGGCGGGTCCGGCGAAATCGGGATGAATCTGAACGCCTACGGCTACGGCCCGCCGGATGCGCGCCAGTGGATCATCGTCGATATTGGCGTGACGTTTGGACGTGAAGACACAACGCCGGGCGTCGAACTCATTCTGCCCGATCCGGCCTATCTCGAAGACGAGCGCGATAACATCATCGCCATCGTGCTGACGCATGCGCACGAAGATCACATAGGCGCATTGGGCTGGCTCTGGCCGCGCCTGAAAGTGCCGGTGTATGCGACGCCGTTTACGGCAGCCTTGGTGCGCGAAAAGCTGCGTCAACATGGGCTGCTGGAGAAAGTCCCGCTCACCGAAATTCCGCTTAAGGGCAATCTGAAGCTCGGACCGTTCGACATCGACTTCGTCACGCTGACGCACTCGATCCCAGAGCCCAATGGCTTGGCCATCCGCACGCCACTTGGCCTTATCTGGCACACCGGCGACTGGAAAATCGATCCCGATCCGCTGATTGGTGAAACGACCGACGAAGCCAAGCTGCGTGAAATGGCCGACGAAGGCGTGCTGGCGATGGTGTGCGACAGCACGAACGTGTTCGTCGAAGGCACGGCCGGTTCGGAAGCCGAGGTGCGCGAGAAGCTCACGGAGGTGATCAAGAAGCGCAAAGGGCGCGTGGCGGTGACGGCGTTTGCATCGAACGTGGCCCGCGTGGAGACAGCGTTGTTGGCGGCGCGCGCAGCTGGGCGGACGCCTTGTCTCGTTGGCCGTTCGATGATCCGAATCTACAATGCCGCCAAGAGTGTGGGCCTGTTGCAAGACGCGCCGCAAGTGATCGACGAAGACGACGCCTGCACGCTGCCGGACGAGAACATCCTTTTCCTCTGCACCGGCAGCCAAGGCGAAGCACGCGCGGCACTCTCGCGCATCGCACGCGGCGACCATCGCAACGTCTCTCTGCGCCAGGGCGACACGGTGATCTTCTCGTCACGCGTCATTCCGGGCAACGAGGCGGCGATCCATACGTTGCACGAGCAGTTTCTGGCGCGCGGCGTCGAACTGGTGACGGCGGATAATGAGCACCTGATCCACGTCTCGGGCCATCCGGCGCGTGATGAGTTGAAGCAGATGTATGCCTGGGCGCGTCCGCGTATCGCCATTCCGGTACACGGCGAACAGCGCCATATCCGCGAGCACGTGAAGCTTGCGCTCGAACTGCAAGTGCCTGAAGCGATTGGTCCGAATAACGGCGATATGATCCGCTTGGCGCCAGGCCCAGCCATGGTGATCGACGAGGTGCCGGCGGGGCGCCTCTAT
>QBMO01000006.1:13374-28766 GCA_003242075.1 Alphaproteobacteria bacterium | reverse complement strand
CCTCTATGTCGATGGCGCCAACATCATCCCGGCCGAGGACGATTCCCTGAAGGATCGCCGCCGCCTTGGCGCGGAGGGCTCGGCGCATGTGTCGCTGGCGCTCAGCGGCAAGAACGCAATCGTGGCCGGCCCGACAGTCAATGTCCGCGGCATATCCATGCCGGATGAGGAAGATTTCGAACTCGCTCTGGAGGAGTTGGAAGACGCCGCTAAGGCGGCATTCCTGCGGCTCAAACACCAGGAACGCGAAGACGACGAGTTGGTGGAGCAGGCAGTCATGCGATCGGTTCGCAAAGCTGCTGAAAAGCTGTGGCGAAAGCGCCCGCTAGTCGACGTGACGGTGCTTCGCCTCTAAATTCCCTGCGGGACAGGGTTTGGGAGTAGGGCCAATGCTCGGCCGTTTGAATCACGTCGGCATCGCCGTGCCATCGATTGAGGACGCGAAGGCGACCTATCGCGATCTTTACGGCGTGCCGGCGGACGCCATCACCGAGACGCGCGAACTGCCGGCGCAGGGCGTGAAGTTCGCCTTCGTGAACGTCGCCAACAGCCAGATCGAGTTGATCGAGCCGCTGGGCGAAGACAGTCCGATCCGCAATTTCCTTGAGAAGAACCCAAAGGGCGGGCAGCACCATGTCTGCTTCGAAGTGCCGGATATCTACGTCGCGCGCGATGAGATGGTGGTGCGCGGCGCCAAAGTGTTGAACGAGCCGCGCATTGGCGCGCACGGCACGCCGATCATCTTTGTTCACCCGAAGGATTCAAACGGCGTCCTGATTGAGCTGATGGAAACGCCGAAGGCCGCGCACGGATGAACCTGTTTCTGGGCGTCGCGATCTACGTGATCCTGTGGTGGCTGGCGTTTTTCACCATGCTGCCAATGGGGGCGCAGAGCCTGCACGAGGCTGACGAGGCCTCCGTACCGGGTGTGGAGCGGGGCGCGCCCAAGTCGCACCAGTTGGGCTTAAAGGCTGTGATCGCGACCGGAATCGCGGCGCTTGTGTGGCTGTTCGTGGCCTGGGCCATATCCGTAGATCTGATGGGCATGCGGCCGCATTAGGCCGCGTTGCGGGACGCCGCGCGTCAGTCTATTCCCAGGCGCTCGAAAGGAACCGCCCGCCCATGCATGCGCTCAAGGTCACGCGCGCCGAAAATTTTCCCGAATGGTATCAGGCCGTCGTGCGCGACGCTGATCTCGCGGAATTATCCCCGACGCGCGGCTGCATGATTATCAAGCCGTGGGGCATGGGCATCTGGGAGCGCTTCGTCGCCGAGATGGACGGTCGCATCCGCGCCAGCGGTCACGAGAACTACTATTTCCCGATGATGATCCCGCTCAGCTTCTTTGCGAAGGAAGCCGAGCACGTCGACGGCTTTGCCAAAGAGATGGCGGTGGTGACGCACCATCGCCTGAAGTCCATCGATGGCGTGCTGCAACCCGATCCGGACGCCGAACTCACTGAGCCGCTGGTCCTGCGCCCGACATCGGAGACGATCATCGGCGACGCGTTTAGCCGCTGGATCAAATCTTATCGCGATCTGCCGCTGAAGCTGAACCAGTGGGCCAACGTTGTCCGCTGGGAAATGCGCACGCGGATGTTTCTGCGCACGGCCGAGTTTCTTTGGCAGGAGGGCCACACCGCCCACGCCGATGAAGCCGACGCGATGGAAGAGACGATGCTCGCATTGGAGATGTATCGCAGCGTTGTCGAAGACGTCATGGCGATCCCGGTGATCTGCGGCGAGAAGCCGGAGAACGAACGCTTCCCCGGCGCCGACCGCACTTACTCCATCGAAGCGATGATGCAGGACGGCAAGGCGCTGCAAGCCGGCACCTCGCACTATCTCGGCACCCACTTCGCCGAAGCGCAGAACATCCGCTACCAGGACAAAGACGGCGGCATGTCGCTTTGCCACACGACCAGCTGGGGCACGTCCACACGTCTCATCGGCGGCATGATCATGACGCATGGCGATGATGACGGCTTGCGCACGCCGCCCGCCATGGCGCCGCGCCAGGTCGTCATCGTGCCGATGTTGCGCGGCAAGCCGGAAGACGCCGACCTGAAGCAATACTGCCTCGATCTCGCGGCGGCGGTAAACAAGGGCTGGGCCCTGGGTTCACCGATGCGCGCCCATGTCGATGTGAAAGATGCGCGCCCCGCCGACAAACGCTGGGATTGGGTGCGCCGCGGTGCACCGCTCATTTGCGAGATCGGTCCGCGCGATGCAGCCAACGGCCAAGTGACCTTCATCAAGCGCAACGCCCTGCGCGAAGGCGAGAAGATCAAGTCGCACACGCTGACGCGCGATGAGTTCGTTGCGCAGGCGCCAGGCTTGTTGGAGACAGCGCAGCAGGAATTGTTTGCCGAAGCCAAGGCGCGCACAGAGAGCAATATTCGCGATGGTTTCAACGCCTTCGCCGACCTCGAGCGGTACTATGGAACCGACGACGAAAGCGGCGAGTTCAAAGGCTGGGCGCGCGTTCACTGGTCGCGCCCGACCGGCGCTGCGCTGGAAGACGTGGGCAATCGCTTGAAGGCTCTGAAGCTGACCATCCGCAACGCGCCGCTGCAACAGCCGACGTCATTCGGCGCTTGCATCTTCACAGGCGCGCCGGCGGTGGAAGAAATTTTGATCGCGCGGGCTTATTGATGATCGCTGGAAACTCGAAGCCCTTTGGCCTGTTCGAGCGCATGCTCGCGGGTCGTTACCTGCGCGCCAGGCGCCAGTACGGCGGCGTGGCGCTGATTTCCGTGATCTCCGTGCTGGCCATTACGCTCGGCGTGTTCGTGCTGATCGTCACCATGTCGGTGATGAACGGTTTCCGCGAGACTTTGCTCTCGCGCATCCTCGGCGTGAACGGGCACGTTTACATCGATACGCGTAACATGCCGGGCCAAGAGGTCGAGCGCCTCGCGCAATTGGCGCGACAATCGCCGGACGTCTTGCACGTGACGCCGATCATTAACGCCCAGGCACTGGCGACATCCGACGGCTTTGCCTCAGGCGTTATCGTGCGCGGCATTCCGCGTGCGGAGTTGGAAGCGTTGCCGATCGTGGCCGACAGCATTCGCCCCGGCGGCGGGTTCGGCGGCTTTGAAGGTATCGACTCGCCGACAATCCTGGTAGGCGATCGCTTAGCGGCGCAGCTTGGCGTCGCTGAAGGCATGGCCATCTCAGTGTTGTCGCCGCAGGGCGCCGCTACGCCGTTTGGGCTGACGCCGCGGCGAAAATCGTTTCTGGTTGGCGGCGTTTTCAGCGTCGGCATGGCAGAGTTCGACTCGGCGCTGATCTATATGCCGCTCGAACAAGCGCAAATCCTATTCAGCCGCGGCGATGGCGCCGATGAACTCGAAATTCGCATCCGCGATCCGGATCGAACGGTGCCGGCGATGATGAATTTGCGCGACCGGCTGGGGCCGGACGCCGTCATTTATGATTGGCGGGCTAAGAGCCAGGGATTGTCGGACGCTTTGGTGGTCGAGCGCAATGTCATGCGGCTTATTCTGATGTTCGTGCTGGGTTTGGCGGCGCTCAACATCGTCACTGGCCTCATCATGCTGGTGAAAAATAAGAGCCGCGACATCGCCATTCTACGGACCATGGGCGCAACCAAAGGCGCGATTATGCGCGTTTTCTTCATGGCGAGCGCGAGCTTAGGCGTCATCGGTTTGACTGTGGGACTCGTGCTCGGTCTCAGCTTCTGCTTCTTCATCGAGCCGATTCAAAACTTTCTCTCCACCGTGGTCGGTTTCGATATCTTCCCCGGCACGGTCTATTCGCTGGAGACGTTGCCGGCGCGCGTGGAATGGGCGGAGGTCGCGCTGATCTCGTTCTTCACCATCGGGGTTACGTTTGCGGCGACGCTGGCGACTTCGTGGTGGGCGTCACGGTTCGATCCAGTGGAGGCGCTGCGCTATGAGTGATGTTGCGCCTACGACGACGCCGGCCCTGCGCCTTGCCGGGCTGACGCGGCGTTATCAGTCGGGCGAGAGCGAATTGCTCGTGCTCGACGCGATCGATCTGACAATCCTGCCCGGCGAGATTGTCGGTCTGATCGGCCCGTCCGGTTCAGGGAAGTCGTCGCTCCTGCACGCCGCCGGCATGTTGGAGCGGCCGAGCGATGGTGAAGTCTCTATCGAGGGGCACGACGGCTGGGATATGAACGACGAACAACGCACCGCCATCCGCCGCAATCGCATCGGTTTCGTCTATCAGTTTCACCATCTCCTGCCGGAGTTCGACGCGATCCATAATGTGGCGCTTCCCGCACTGATCGCCGGTCGCCCGCGGCGCGAGTCACTGGCGGAGGCTGAGCGCTTGCTCGGCGTCATGAGCCTGCAGCACCGCGTCTATCACCAACCGGCGCAGCTTTCAGGCGGTGAGCAGCAGCGCGTCGCCATTGCCCGCGCCATGATCAACCGCCCAGCGCTGATCCTGGCCGACGAACCGACGGGCAATCTGGATCCAGACACCTCTACGGTGGTGTTTGCCGCGCTGTCGGACCTCGTCCGCAAAGAGGGCGCCGCCGCGTTGATCGCCACGCACAATATGGAGCTGGCGAAATATATGGACCGGGTCATGAGTCTGGATCACGGCAAGCTGGTGCGCCGCAACTAGGTCGCCCGTGACCGCGACGGACCGGCGTTAAGCGCCTATATTCGTGCCGAATCATGGCTTCACCGTTCATCCATCTCCGCGCTCGCTCCGGCTATTCGCTGTTGCAGAGTTCAATCCAGGTCAAAGACTTGGTGAAGCTCGCCGCGATGAACGACATGCCGGCTCTGGGCATGACCGACGCCAACAATCTGTTCGGCGCTCTCGAATTTTCTGAAGCGGCGGCCGAGGCGGGCATTCAGCCGATCGTCGGCGTGACGCTGAGCGTGAAGGGCGACGGCGGTATCGACGGCACGCTGGTGCTCCTGACGCAAAGCACGGCCGGCTACGCCAACTTGATGCAGCTCTCCAGCGCCGCGTTCCTGGAGTCGGACTCACATGATGAGCCGCATGTTTCGCTCGCCCGCGTCTTCGCGCATGCCGAGGGCTTGATCGCCCTCACAGGCGGCGGCGAAGGTCTGCTCGCGCCGCTCCTGGCCGAAGGCAAGATTGACCTTGCCGAGACAACGCTCAAGCACCTCGAATCCGCGTTCGGCAATCGGCTCTATGTCGAGATTCATCGCCACGGCGAGCGGATCGAGGCTGAGACGGAAGGCGCGTTGCTGGAACTCGCTTACTCGCGCGGTTTACCGATTGTCGCCGCCAACGACATCCGTTTCGCCACGCGCAAGGGCCACGCCTCGCACGACGCGCTGATCTGCATCGCCGCATCGTCTTATCTCGGCGAAGAGGATCGCCCGCGCGTTACGCAGGATCACTATTTCAAGTCCGCCGCCGAAATGGCGGAGCTCTTCTCGGATTTGCCCGAGGCGCTCGAAAACACCGCCGAGATCGCGCGGCGATGTGCGTTTCGTGTAGAGAAGCGCAAGCCCATTCTGCCGCGCTTCGATACCAAACGCGGCCGCGACGAGCCGGCGGAACTGAAAGCGCAAGCCGAGGCTGGCTTGAAGGCGCGCTTGAAGGCGCTCGGCGACCGCTTGGCGGCGCCGGTTGAAGAGTACGAGAAGCGTCTGGCGTTCGAACTGCAAGTTATCACGCAGATGCAGTTCCCCGGCTACTTCTTGATCGTTGCGGACTTCATCAAGTGGGCCAAGGCGAACGGCATTCCAGTCGGACCGGGGCGCGGATCGGGCGCTGGTTCAGTTGTCGCATGGGCGCTGACGATTACTGATCTCGATCCGTTGCGTTGGGGGTTGCTGTTCGAGCGCTTCCTCAATCCCGAGCGTGTCTCGATGCCCGACTTCGATATCGACTTCTGCCAAGAGCGGCGCGGCGAAGTGATCGAGTACGTCAAGAACAAGTACGGCGAAGATCGCGTCGCCCACATCATCACGTTCGGCACGCTGCAAGCGCGCGCCGTCGTCCGCGATGTTGGCCGCGTGATGCAATTGCCATTCGGCCAAGTCGACCGGTTCGCCAAATTCATCCCGGCGAATCCGGCAAATCCGGTCACGCTTAAGCAAGCGCTCGATACTGAAGACAAGCTCAAGGAGATGCGCCGCAACGAGCCGGAAATTCGGGAGTTGACCGAAACCGCGCTCGAACTTGAAGGGCTTTACCGCAACGCTTCCACACACGCCGCCGGCGTCGTGATCGGCGATCGGCCGTTGATCGAATTGGTGCCGCTCTACCGCGATCCGCGCGCGCATCTGCCGGCAACCCAGTTCAACATGAAATGGGTAGAAGCCGCCGGCCTGGTGAAGTTCGACTTCCTCGGCCTGAAAACGCTGACGGTCATCGACCGCGCTCTAAAATCAATCCGCGCGCGCGGCATCGAAATCGATCTGGATGCGACTGGTTATGACGACCTGAAAACATACGAATTGATGCAGTCGGGTTTGACCTTCGGCGTGTTCCAACTCGAAGGCCAAGGCATGCGCGATACGCTGCGCAAGGTGAAGCCGACTTCGCTTGAAGACGTTATCGCGCTCATCTCGCTTTATCGCCCGGGGCCGATGAAAAACATCGACCGCTTCGCCAACGTGAAGCATGGTCGCGAAAAGCCAGACTATCTGCACGAGACGCTGAAGCCGATCCTGGAAGAGACGTACGGCGTCATCGTCTACCAAGAACAGGTCATGCAGATCGCCCAGGTGCTGAGCGGATATTCGCTCGGCGAAGCCGATCTGTTGCGCCGCGCCATGGGCAAAAAGCAGCCGGCGGAAATGGCGAAGCAAAAGTCTCGGTTTATCGAGGGCGCCAAGGAGAAGGGGGTCAACGAAAACCTCGCCTCGCACATCTTCGATCTGGTTGAAGAGTTCGCGGGCTACGGATTCAACAAATCCCACGCCGCCGCTTACGCTGTGATCGCATATCAAACGGCATACCTGAAAGCTCACTATCCGATCGATTTCGTCGCCGCTTCGATGAGCCTCGACATTTCCAACTCGGACAAGCTCGCGAGTTTCTACCAAGACGCGCGCCGAATCGGCGCGACGGTGCTGCCGCCTGACCTCAATCACTCTGAAGCGGATTTCAGTGTGAAACCGATGGAGGATGGCGAACTGGCGGTTAGGTACGCGCTGGGCGCGGTGCGCAACGTGGCGCTTGGCGCAATGGAGGCGCTGGTTGCGGAACGCAATGCGCGCGGGCCGTTCAAGGCGCTCTACGATTTCGCGGAGCGGTTGGACCCCAAAGCCGTGAACAAGCGCCAGCTTGAAAATCTCGCGAAAGCTGGGGCTTTTGATGCTATCGAGCCGGATCGTGCGCGCGCCTTGGCGGCGTGCGAGATTCTGTCCGCATATGCCCAGCGCGTCGCCGAAGAGCGCGCGAGTGCGCAGACGAGCTTGTTTGGCGCCGAGGAGCCGAGCGCGCGTCCGGCGTTTCCGAAGGCGCCGTCTTGGTCGGCCCAGGATCGTCTTGATGCGGAACGCGAGAGCGTCGGCTTTTATCTTTCCGGCCACCCGCTCTCGGATTTCTTCCTCGACACAGGCGAGCGCTACAAGACGTTTGCCGACATTTTGGAAGAGGGCGAGACGGAGCAACGTTCGTATCCAATGGCCGGTGTTTTGCGCAGCGTGAAGTATCGACCGGCGCAAACTGGCGGCACGCTCGCGTTCATCTCTGCGTCCGATCCGACGGGTGATTTTGAAGCGATGGTCATGCCGGAAAATGTCGAGGCGGCTCGCAGCACGCTGGAGGTGGGCAAGGCGTTCGTGTTTCGCGGGCGCGTGCGCTGGCGGGATGGCGACTTGAAGCTGGCGGCCGACACGTTCGAGCCGGTGGAAGCGGTCGAGGCGCGGACGGTGGAGGATTTGCGCGTTATCTTGAAGGAAGGCGCGCCGATCCATTTGCTGGCGCAGACCATCTCGGCGCTCCCCAAACCAGGCCCCGGCGAGGCGCGGCCGTTGCGGTTGGTGTTGAGATTGGCGGATGGACGTGAGGTTGAGCTGAAGGCGCGGACTTTGGTGTCCGGGGCGCCGGCTGCACGTGCGGCCCTGAAGGCGGCGCGCGGCGTGGAGCGTGTGATCTAAGCCGTCCGTCGCGGAGATTTCGCGCCTCAGGCGTGTCCCCCTTGTTTGCCGGCGCGCGCTCTGCACACTGGGCCCAAGCGAGGGAGGGCCTATGCGCCTGAAGATTTGGATCGGCCTGGCTGCCGCGGCGTGCTTGGCTGCATGCGCCACGACAGCCGTTGAAACGCCGGACGAGACGCCGCGTCGCGAAGCGTTTGCGTCGACCTACGAACCGGCGCCATCGACGCCGACTTTGATCCGCAATGCCACGGTGCTGGACGGTCTCGGCGGCGAGTTTGCCAATTATGACGTGCTGATGCGCGACGGTCAGATCGTGTCCATCGGCCAGGGTTTGGCGGCGGACGGCGCAACGGTGATCGATGCGTCGGGACGTTTCGTGACGCCGGGCATCATCGACGCGCACTCGCACCTGGGCGTTTACCCCGCGCCGTCGATCCAAGCGACATCGGACGGCAATGAAGTCACGCAACCTAACACGGCTGAGGTTTGGGCCGAGCATTCGGTCTGGCCGCAGGATCCGGGCTTTGGCCGCGCGGTCGCTGGCGGCATTACCACGCTGCACATTCTGCCAGGTTCGGCGAACCTGTTTGGCGGTCGCGGCGTGACGTTGCGGCCGGTTCTCGGCGCGCGCAGCGTGCTTGAGATGAAATTTCCGGGCGCGCCGCAGACCATGAAAATGGCCTGCGGTGAAAACCCGTCGCGTGTCTATGGCGGTCGCAACTCGTCTCCAGCAACCGGCATGGGCAATTTCGCTGGCTATCGTCAGGCCTTCGCCAATGCCGCCCGTTATGCGCGCCGCGTCGCGGCTGCCGAGAACGGTGAAGGCGATCCGCCGGACCGCGATCTCGAAATGGAAACGCTGGCCGGCGTGCTGAACGGCGACATCCTGCTGCAATGGCACTGCTACCGCGCCGATGAAATGGCGCTCGCCATCGATGTCGCACACGAGTTCGATTTCCAGATTTCGGCATTCCACCATGCGGTGGAGGCCTACAAGATTGCCGATCTGTTGGCGGAAGAGGAAATTTGCGCGGCGATGTGGGCCGATTGGTGGGGCTTCAAGCTAGAAGCCTATGACGGCATCCGCGAGAACATTCCGTTCGTGGACGCCGCCGAAGGCAGCTGCGCCATCGTTCACTCCGATAGCGAAGTGGGCATTCAGCGTCTGAACCAGGAAGCCGGCAAAGCGCTCGCCGATGGTCGTCGCGCTGGCCTTGAAATTTCGCGCGGCCAAGCTTGGCGATGGCTCTCCTTTAATCCGGCGCGGGCGCTGGGCATTGAAGAAGAAACCGGCTCTCTGCAGCCGGGCCGCCGCGCCGACGTGGTGATCTGGTCGGCCGATCCGCTCACCAGCTACGCCGTGGCGGAGCGTGTGTTCATGGATGGGGCGTTGATCTATCAGCGCGGGCAAGGCCAAGAGCATTTCTCCGACTTTGAACTCGGCCAGACCTATCGGGAGGGCGCGCAATGAGAATTCTCGCCGCACTCTTCGCGAGCCTCGCGCTCGCTGCGCCGGCTTTTGCCGAAACCGTTCTCATTCGCGACGGCCGCGTCGTCACCAATGGCGCTGCCGGTGTGATCCAAAACGGTGATGTGTTGATCGTTGACGGGCGCATCAGCGCCGTTGGTGAGAACATCACCGCGCCGCGTGGCGCGCGCATCGTTGAAGCAGAGGGCCGGTTCGTTACGCCCGGCGCTTTTGCGGCGATGAGCGAAATCGGTCTGTCGGAAATTTCCGGCTCCGGCGCGCCGAATGACGCCAGTGTCGAAGGCAGTCTGATCAGCGCTGCTGCCGATGCGGGGCGCGCGTTCGATCCGAGCGTGACGGCTGTGCCGGTGACGCGCCTTGAAGGCGTCACGCGCGCGGCGATTGCGCCATCGGCGACGGGCACGATGTTTGGCGGCCGTGGCGCGCTCGTGTCGCTCAGCGGCGAGGCCGACAGCGTGTTCGGCGAGCGCACCTTCATGGTGGTCGAGCTTGGCGAGACTGGCGCCAATCGCGTCGGCGGTTCGCGCGCGGCGATGTGGCCGGCATTCGAGGCGGCGCTGCGCGATGCGCGCGAATATCCGGCGCGCTATCGCAGCGGGCAGGGCGGCGCCGTGTTGAACGAAATCGACGCAGCGGCGCTGCAGCCGTACGCACGCGGCGAAGGGCTCATGCTCGTTCACCTCGAAAGCGCAACCGATATTCGCCGGCTCATCGCGTTCAAGCGCGCCAACCCGCGCTTGCGCTTTGCCATCCATGGCGGCGCGGAGGCTTGGCAGGTCGCGCCTGAACTCGCGCGCTCCGGCATCCCAGTGATCATCGATCCGTTGAACAATTTGCCGGATCGGTTCGAGCGGCTGTCGGCGCGTCTGGACAATGCGGCGCTGCTGCATGCGGCGGGCGTGCGCTTTGCCATCGCGCCGGGACCGGGTTCGGTCGATGCGCACCAGGCGCGCTTGGTGTTGCAGCTAGCGGGCAACGCTGTCGCCAACGGCTTGCCCTGGGATGCGGCGTTCGCGGCGGTGACGCGTGGACCGGCGGAGATCTTCGGCGTCGGCAATCGCATCGGGCGCCTGGAGCGCTCTTATGTCGCCGACGTGGTGATCTGGGACGGCGACCCGCTCGAAGTGCAAAGCGCGCCGACGGCGGTGTTCATCGACGGCGAGGAGCAACCGCTAGTCTCCCGCCAAACGATGCTGCGCGATCGCTATCATCCGGACCGCTAAACCTATCGACGGCGTGCGGCTGTGGCCGGACAACGCTTGGCGTTTCCGGGTAAGATGGGAGCCGGGGCGCGCGATCCGCGCTGAGTAGTCTCTAGGGTGCGTGGTGCGTCTCCACATCACGCTGCGCGCTTCGCGCGCCCCGTTGCCGATGGTTTTTCCCAGTGCGGACGGAGGAGTTGTGCTCGGCCCCGCTTTTCGCGGGGCTCGCCTCCTAAACGATGGACCTTTTCGGACGACGTCTGTTCCCGGCGAAAAGCGGACCTACGAAGCCCCGGAGGGCGCGGCGGCTTGGCCGATCATCGCTCCCGCCCGGCTGCCAGGCCTGCGCAAACGCCACCCCCGCAGACTTGAGTTTTCCATAGGCTGGCTCTATATCCGCGCCTCACTTCGCACGCGGGAGCGGCGGGGCGGTCTGAAAGCGGCCGTTTCCCTCCATCCGGTCCGGGTCTTTCCCGGTCTTTCCCGCGGCGGCAAACCGGAAAAGGAACGAAACTTATGGCGCTGCCTGAATTCTCTATGCGTCAGCTGTTGGAAGCTGGCGCGCACTTCGGCCACCAGACCCACCGCTGGAACCCGAAGATGGACCGCTACATCTTCGGCGAAAAGTCCAACATCCACATCATCGACCTGTCGCAGACGGTGCCGTTGTTGCACCAGGCGCTGCTGAAGGTGCGCGAAGTCGCCGCCAAGGGCGGGCGCGTGCTGTTCGTCGGCACCAAGCGCCAAGCGTCGGATCACATCAAGGCGTCGGCTCAGCGCTGCGCCCAGTATTACGTGAACTCGCGCTGGCTCGGCGGCACGCTGACCAATTGGCAAACGGTGTCGAAGTCGATCGCGCGTCTGCGTGAACTCGACGCGATCGCCGCTGGCGGCGCTGTCGGCCTGACCAAGCGCGAAGTGCTCGACCGCACCCGCGAACGCGACAAGCTCGACCGCTCGCTCGGCGGCATCGCCTCGATGGGCGGCGTCCCGGACCTGATGTTCGTGATCGACACCAACAAGGAAGCCATCGCCATTCTGGAAGCCAAGAAGCTCGGCATTCCAGTGGTCGCGGTGGTCGATTCCAACTGCGATCCGGATGCGGTGACCTATCCGATCCCGGGCAATGACGATGCGGCGCGTGCGATCCAGCTCTATTGCGATCTCATCGCCGACGCCGTGCTCGACGGTCTGACCGAAGGCCAAGTGCGCGGCGGCGTCGATATCGGCGCATCGTCGCGTCCGCCGGTCGAACCCGCCGTGGCCGCGGTCGAGGTTGAGCGAGAGCGTAAGCCGGTGGAAAGCCCGATGGATGGCCCCACTGGCGCGAACTACTAAGCGAACCCATTTCAAAGCGCGCTTGTTCGTGAACTGAGCGCGCCAAGCGTATCAGGAGTGAAAGACATGGCGGAAATCACCGCTGCGCTGGTCAAAGACCTGCGCGAAAAGACCGGCGTCGGCATGATGGACTGTAAGAAGGCGCTCGCCGAGAATAACGGCGACCTGGAAGCGTCCGTCGATTGGCTGCGCGCCAAGGGCCTGTCCAAGGCCGCGAAGAAGGCTGACCGCGCCGCTGCCGAAGGCATCGTGGCGATCGCGCTCGATGGCAATCAGGGCGCCGTGATCGAACTCAACTCGGAAACCGACTTCGTCGCCCGCAACGCCGACTTCCAGAAGGCGGCGAATGCGTTTTCGAAGCTGGGCCTGAAGGCCAGCGACCATCAAGCGCTGCTCGACAGCGCCCATGATGGCGGCAAGGTCTCTGACGCGGTGACGCAACTGATCGCCACGATCGGCGAAAACATCACGCTGCGCCGCTCCGCCAAACTGGCGGTTGGGACTGGCGTGATCGCGGCTTACGTGCACGGCAAGGTCGACGGCAACGACAATCTGGGCCGCATCGCGGTTCTGGTTGCGCTGGAGTCCACTGGTGACAAGGCGGCGCTGGAGAGCTTCGGCAAGAAGGTCGCCATGCACATCGCCTCGGCCAGCCCGTTGGCGCTGAGCGAAGCGGAAATCCCCGCCGACCGCATCGAGCGCGAGAAGGCGGTGATCGGCGAGCAGATCAAGGAAGACCCCAAAGCGGCCGGCAAGCCGCAGCAGGTTCTCGACAAGATGCTCGAAGGCCGCATGCGCAAGTTCTTCGAGGAATCGGTGCTGACCAAGCAGGCGTTCATTTTGAACCCGGATCAGACCGTCGAGGCCGCTGTCGCCGACGCCGCCAAGGCCGCCGGCGCGCCGGTTGCGATCAAGGGCTTCGTCCGCTTCGCGGTGGGCGAGGGCGTTGAGAAGCGCCAAGACGACTTCGCCGCCGAAGTCGCCTCGATGACCAAGAAAGACTAACCGAAATCCGCCGCCGTTAGCCTTTGCGCCGACGGCGGCGGACGCGTTATGCTAGGCGAACCGCCACATCCGGAACAATCCGATGAGCCTCGCCGAAATGCCTAAACCCGAAGCCGCGCGCAAATATAAGCGCGTGCTCCTCAAAATCTCCGGCGAAGCGCTGATGGGCGATGGCCAATATGGCATCGACCAGACGACCTGCGAACGCTTCGCGCAAGAAGTGCTCGACGCTCAGCGCGCCGGGGCGGAAGTCTCGCTCGTCATCGGCGGCGGCAACATTTTCCGCGGTATGGCCGGTGCGGCCAAAGGCATGGAGCGGGCCAGCGCCGATTACATGGGCATGCTGGCGACGGTGATGAACGCGCTCGCCATGCAGAACGCCATCGAGGCGCTGGGCGGGCAGGCGCGCGTGCTCTCGGCAATCCCGATGGTGACAGTGTGCGAGCCCTACATCCGCCGCCGCGCCATGCGTCACATGGAGAAGGGCCGCATCGTCATTTTCGCCGCCGGCACCGGCAATCCGTTTTTCACCACCGACACTGCCGCAGCGCTCCGCGCCGCCGAGATGGGCTGCGATGCGCTGCTTAAAGGCACGCAGGTGGACGGCGTCTACAGCGCCGATCCGAAGAAGGACAAAACCGCGACACGCTACGATAAGCTCAGCTACCACGAAGTGCTGGCGCGCGATCTCAAGGTCATGGACGCGTCTGCCATTAGTTTGATGCGCGATAACGGCATCCCCATCGTCGTGTTCTCGATCCACACGCGCGGAATGCTGGCCGAGGTCTTGGCCGGCGGCGGCGTAAGCACCACCATCACCGACTAAGGACGAAACAATGGCTGCGTCTCCGCCCTTCAAACTCGACGACTACAAGAAGCGCATGGACGGCGCGATCACGGCGCTCGGCCACGAATTCAGCGGCCTGCGCACCGGCCGCGCTTCACCGTCGCTGCTCGATCCGATCAAGGTCGAAGCCTACGGCTCGGAGACGCCTTTGACCTCGGTGGCGAGTGTCAGCGTGCCTGAGCCGCGCATGATCTCGGTCAACGTCTGGGACAAATCCGTGGTTGCGGCGGTCGACAAAGCGATCCGCTCGTCCAATCTCGGGCTCAACCCGATCATGGATGGCCAAACGCTGCGCATTCCAATTCCGCCACTCACTGGCGAACGCCGCACCGAGCTTGCAAAAGTGGCCGGCAAATACGCTGAGCAGCAGCGCATCGCCGTGCGCAACATTCGCCGCGACGCAATGGAGCATCTGAAGAAGCTCGAGAAAGAGCACGCCATCAGCGAAGACGAGCACAAGCGCCACGGCGCCGAGGTGCAGAAGGCGACCGACGACCACATCAAGAAGGTCGATGATCTGCTGCGCCACAAAGAAGAAGAGATCATGCAGGTTTAGGGACTAGGGATTGGGGACAGGGATTAGGGAAGGCGTTTCCCGTTCACACCCCAACCCTGATCCCAATTCCTAATCCCAATGACGCAGCCTGCTTCAACCCCGATCCCGGCGAACGTTCCCCGCCACGTCGCCATTATCATGGACGGCAATGGCCGCTGGGCGAAGCAACGCTCGCGGCCGCGCACGTTCGGGCATAGCGAGGGCGTGGAAGCTTTGCGCCGCACGGTGGAGGCGGCGGGCGATCTCGGTGTCGAATATCTCACCGTCTTTGGCTTCTCGACGGAGAATTGGCGCAGGCCTGCCGAAGAGGTGAATGCGCTCTTCGATCTTCTGCGCCTTTACGTGGCGCGCGATCTCGACAAGCTCGCGCGCGAGGGCGTGCGCGTGCGCATCATCGGCGAGCGCGAAGGCCTGCAGGGCGATATCGCCGAGATCATCGCTAATGCCGAAGCGAAAACGCGTCACAACGACAAGCTCAACCTGATCATCGCTTTCAACTATGGCGGCCAAGACGAGATCGCCCGTGCGGCGCGCCGCATCGCGACCGATGTCGCCGCCGGCAAGCTCAAGGCCGAAGATATCGATCCTGATCGCTTCGCCACCTATCTCGATACGGCGGGCATTCCGGCGCCCGACATGCTCATCCGGACGTCAGGCGAACTGCGGCTTTCGAATTTCATGCTGTGGCAAGCCGCGTACGCTGAGCTGATTTTCGTCGACGTGCTTTGGCCCGATTTCGGCAAGCCGTCGCTCGAAGCCGCGATTGAAGCGTACCAGCGGCGTGAACGGCGTTACGGGGGAACTGACCCTGAGCCGCGCTGAACCCGCCGACCGCGCGCGTTCGGATTGGTCCGATCTGGGC
>QBMO01000006.1:0-13364 GCA_003242075.1 Alphaproteobacteria bacterium | reverse complement strand
CTGGGCCCACGCATCGTGTCCGGACTCGTGCTAGCCATCGGCGGCGTGACGGCTGCGTACTTTGGCGGACCTTGGCTTGCCGGCGCATGCGGCGCCGCCGTTGTGGCGATGAGTTACGAATGGGCCCGCATGAGCGAGCCAGAAGCGACGACGCCGGCCTTCATGTTCGCGCTCGCCGGTTCGCTCGGCGCGGTGATGTTCTCCAGTTGGCAGTATCTGACTTACGGGTTTGTGTGGCTGGTCGCCTGCGCGCTGCTTTCGGCGACGCGGCGGCGGTCGTTGACGGGCGTCATCGAGACGGCCGGCGGGGCGATCTATATTGGCCTCCCAGCCGCACTCTTCGTGTGGCTGCGAGATCGCGCGCCGGAGGGGCTGGAGACAATACTGGCGCTGTTCGCGATCATCTGGGCAGCGGACATTTTCGCATATTTCGGCGGCAAGATCATTGGCGGGCCGAAGATCGGACGCGGGCTTTCGCCCAATAAAACTTGGTCAGGCATCGTCTCCGGGGTTGCGGCCGGCGCGGTGGCTGGCTGGGGCTGCGGCACTCTGTTTCACGCAGAACCGAATTATCGCATGGCATGGTTGGCGATCGGCGCATTGATCGCGTTCACTGGGCTCATGGGCGATTTGTTCGAATCCTTCCTGAAGCGCCGCTTCGGCGTGAAAGACGCTAGCCGCCTGATCCCAGGCCATGGCGGCGTGCTTGACCGCATCGATAGCCTGATGGCGGCGAGCCTGCTGGTCGGCGCCGCTCTCGCCTTCGGCCCTCGCGCGACCTCGCTCCTGTTCGGAACCGGCCTATGACGCACCTTGGCCGCACCGTCTCTATTCTGGGCGTCACCGGTTCGGTGGGGCAGTCCACGATCCAGGTGATCGAGGAATTGCGTGGGCAGGGCGCTGACATTCCGGTCGAGGCGCTCACAGCTGGGCGCAATCTGGGCGGCCTCGCCGAGGCCTGCCGGCGCCTGCGGCCCAAATTTGCCGCCGTTTCCGATCCGGCGCTGCTGACAGCGGCGCGTGAGGCGCTGAACGGCCTTGGAGTAGAGGTCGGCGCGGGCCCTGGGGCGCTGGAGGAAGCGGGGGCGCGGCCATCGGACTGGGTCATGTCGGCAATCGTGGGCGCGGCCGGCTTGGCCCCGACAATGGCGGCTGTCCGGCGCGGGGCGATGGTGGCGCTCGCCAACAAGGAATGCCTCGTCTGCGCCGGTCCGCTCTTCATCGAGGCCGCCAAGGCCCATGGCGCGACGCTGCTGCCAGTGGATTCCGAGCACAACGCCATCTTTCAGGTGCTGACGCACCGAGACCGTGTCGAGAAGCTGACCCTGACCGCCTCGGGCGGCCCGTTCCGAACGACCTCGCTCGAAACCATGGCCCGGGCGACGCCGGCCCAAGCCTGCGCCCATCCTCGTTGGAGCATGGGGCGGAAAATCTCGGTCGATAGCGCCACCCTCATGAACAAGGGTCTCGAGCTGATTGAAGCGGCCTATCTCTTTGGTTTCCCGTCGGAAAAGATAGATGTCATTGTCCACCCGGAGAGCACAGTGCACAGTTTCGTCCACTATGTGGACGGCTCGGTACTGGCCCAGCTCGCCAGCCCGGATATGCGCATCCCCATCGCCTACGCCCTGGCGTGGCCGGATCGGGCGACGGTATCCACAGCCCGCCTTGACCTGTCTCAGCTAGGATCGTTGACCTTCGAGGCGCCGGACGCCGCCCGTTTTCCTGCCCTCAACCTCTGCCGAACCGCGCTTTTGACCGGTTCCGCAGCCACCACAGCGCTCAGCGCGGCCAACGAAGTGGCTGTGGACGCGTTTCTGGAGAGCCGCATTCGGTTTCTCGACATTTGCCGCATAGTCGAAGAGGCTATGAACTCGCTGGAGGGGAGTGACGCAGGTCTTATCGCAAAAACGCCTTCATCGTTCGCTGATGTGGCGGCGGTGGATCAGGCCGCGCGAGTCGCGGCGCAACGGATTGCGGTAAGTTTAGCGGCGGCCTAAAGGCTTGCGGCGCTCCAAGAAAAATTGCCGGCGCGGAAGGAAGCGGTCGAAATGGACGTGCTGCAAAGCATCCAAACTGTCCTGATTTATGCGGCGTCGTTCGTCGTCGTTCTGAGCGTCGTGGTATTCGTCCACGAGTTCGGCCATTTCCAAGTCGCGCGCTGGCGCAAAGTCGCGATCGACACCTTCTCCATTGGCTTTGGCAAAACGCTCGTCGGCTGGCGCGACCGCCAGGGCGTGCAATGGAAGATCGGCGCTCTGCCTCTAGGCGGCTATGTGAAATTCGCCGACGACGCCGACGCGATGTCGACTGCCCCGCGCGAAGCGATCGAAGATCCGGCAGCACTCGCTGAGGCGCGGCGCAAGGGACTCTTTCACGCGCAGTCACTGACCACGCGTTCGCTTGTGGTCGCCGCCGGGCCAACCACGAACTTCATCTTCTCGATTTTTGCGTTCGCATTGCTGGCATTATTGGTCGGCCGCGACACGACAGACGTATCGACCATCCCAGCGCGGATTGGCGGAGTCGCCCAAGGCGGCGCTGCGGCTGCTGCTGGAATAGAGCCTGGCGACATCGTTCGCAGCATCAATGGCGTCACGATCCCGAATTTCGAGGCGTTGCGAGCGCGTGTTGGCGCATCGGCGAATACGCCGCTCGTGCTTGGCATCGAGCGTGATGGTCAGCCGCTGCAGATCACAGTGACGCCGACAAGCGCGCCATCCAATCTGCAGCAAGGGCCGCGCGCGGGGCAGGGCCTGCTTGGTGTGAATGGACCGATGGTGTTGCAGTCGGAGCGCCAGGTCGAGCCGTACGGCGTGACTGAAGCGATTTCGATGGGCGCCCAGAACACGTGGGGCATCATTGCGCAGACCGGCGCCTATATCGGCGCGGTCTTCAGCGGCAGAGAGTCCGGCAACCAGATCGCCGGGCCGCTCGGCATTATCAATGTGTCAGGGCAAGTCGCCACCAGTGCGCTTGATCTGCCACAAGCGACGGTGGGCGAGCGGGCGCGCATGCTGGGCTTGGCGCTGCTCAACCTTGCGGCGGTGCTATCGGTGGCGGTGGGTTTTGTGAATCTGCTGCCGATCCCGATCCTCGATGGCGGGCACCTGTTGTTTTACGGCATCGAAGCGGCGCGGGGGGGCAAACCGATCCCTCCCGTTGCTCAGGAGTGGGCTTATCGGGCCGGATTCGCCGTCATGGGGAGTCTGTTCCTGTTCGCGACCTGGAATGACATCACACGCCTCTTCCCAGGGGCACAGTGAACGGCGCCTCGTCCTTGTCTTTCATGACGGGATGGGGTCTTAAAAACGCGGCGCTGGGGAGCGTCGGAGCGTCGAGGGCTTGATGAAGCGGGTTCTGCGGGATGTGGTGGTGAGCGCGGTCAGCGCTGTCGCCACTGTCGGCGCCGGTACGGGGGCGCTGTTGGCGTCATCGGAGGCGCTGGCGCAAGAAGGCGGCGCAACGGTTGCGCCGCAGCCGAGCGGCGTCGCCATTCGGCGCATCGTCGTTGAAGGCAATCAGCGGATCGAGCCGGCGACGATCGCGTCGTACCTGCTCGTGCGCCCTGGCGACACGTTCGATCCTGAGCGCATCGACTTGTCGCTGAAGACGCTGTTCGCCACCGGCTTGTTCGCCGACGTCCAGATTGAACAACGCGACGCTGACCTCGTCGTCTCGGTGATCGAAAACCCAATCATCAACCGCGTCATCTTCGAAGGCATGCGCACGCTTGACGAGTCGGATCTCGAAGGCGAAGTGCAGGCGCGTCCACGTTCGGTGTTCACAGCGGCGCGCGCTCAGGCCGACGTGCAGCGCATTATCGAAGTTTATCGCCGCGCCGGCCGTTTCGCCGCGCAGGTGACGCCGCAAGTCCGTGAACTCGATCAGAACCGCGTCGATCTCATCTTCGAAGTGGACGAGGGCCCGGTGACGGGCGTCCGCGACGTGAACTTCATCGGCAACGAAAGCTTCTCCGACCGTACGCTGCGCGATGCTATCGTCACCAACGAGTCGAGCTGGTGGAATTTCTTCCAAAGCAACGACAACTACGATCCCGATCGGCTTGAATACGACCGCGAACAACTTCGGCAGTTCTACAGCAATCGTGGATACGCCGACTTCCGTGTTGTCTCGGCCGTCGCCGAACTAACGCCTGACCAGAGCGACTTCTTCATCACGTTCACACTCGAAGAAGGCGATCGCTACGAATTCGGCGAAATCCGCATTGAGACCGAACTCAACAGACTGTCTCAAGATCTGTTGCTTGCAGCCGTGCCGATCCGGCGCGGGACCGAATTCCGCGGCGACTTGATCGAAAACTCGATCGACTCGATGTCCTACCTCGCTGGGACCGTCGGTTACGCGAACGTCGATATCGTGCCGCGCGTGGAGCGCGACCGTGAGAACCGCGTCGTCAACATCACGTTCGAAGTAAACGAGGGCCCGCGTTCGTTTATCGAGCGCATCGACATCGTCGGCAACACACGCACCATCGACTCAGTCATTCGTCGTGAAATGCGTGTGAACGAGGGCGATGCATTCAACCGCGTGCTGCTCGATCGCTCGCGTCAACGCGTGCAAGCGTTAGGCTTCTTCGAATCGGTGACGGTCGAGGACTCGGATGGCGCGACCCCTGACCGATCGGTGGTCACAGTCACAGTCGAAGAGCAATCGACAGGCGAACTTGCGTTTGCGGCCGGTTACTCTTCAGCGGAACAGTTCCTGTTCGACGCCTCGATCACAGAACGCAATTTGCGCGGTCGCGGCCAGTTCCTGCGTTTGCGCGCATCGACAAGCGCACAGCGCCAGCAGCTCGACCTGCGTTTCACGGAGCCGCGCTTTCTCGGCCGCGAAATGGCGGCAGGCTTCGACCTTTACACGCTGCGCACGGACTTCTTGAGTCAGTCCTCATTCGAAAACCAGTCGACCGGCTTGGGCCTTCGCCTCAGCTTCCCAGTTGCAGAGCGCACCAGCCTCGGCCTCACTTATTCGTTGATCCAAGACGACACCGAGATTCAAGACGCGTTCATTGATCACGATGGCAACGTTGGGACGCCCTCGATCGATCAGTGTGATCCAATCAATCCAGGCCGGCCGCTGCTCTGCGACCAGGAAGGCTCGTTCCTTACTTCTGTGCTCGGTTTCACGGTAAACTGGGATCGCCGTAACGACCCCATTTTCGCCACACGCGGGTTCGATCTGTCTCTCAGCCAAGACGTTGCCGGTCTGGGCGGTGAGGTGAACTATCTCCGCACCGAACTGGACGGCGGCATCTATTACGGGCTGCCCTGGGCGGGGTGGCGTTTGTCGGGTCGTCTCTCAGCTGGATACATCATGGGTTGGGGTGGCGACGACGTTCGGATCAATGACCGCTTCTTCAAGGGCGGCTCGTCGTTCCGTGGGTTCGACGTGGCCGGCATTGGTCCGCGGCAATTGCTTGTCGACGACGTGACAGGAGAAATCGTTCAAGAAGGTGACGCGCTGGGCGGCAATGTCTTCGCCGTCGGCACAATCCAACTAGATGTGCCAATTCCGCTGCCCGAGTCGTACGGCATCGGAGCGGCGTTGTTCACTGAGTTTGGCACGCTGGGCATCGTTGATTCCGCGAGCCGCGGCGTTGTCGATCTTACCGGCGACAATCGCCTCGTCGTTGACGACACCGCCTCGCTGCGGGCCGTCGCCGGTGTCTCGGTGTTCTGGGATTCACCGTTCGGGCCCGTGCAGTTCGACTTTGCGCATCCGCTACAAAACGAAGAATACGATCAAGTTGAAGAGTTCCGGTTCTCAACCCGGACTCGTTTCTAAATTCCAAGGAGAAGGCGCTTTATGCGTGTACTGAGTTCACTTTGCGCGGCTGCGGTTATCGCCGTCGCCGTCACCGCGTCGCCCGACGCTCTCGCGCAGCGCAACCGCGGCAATGACAACGCCACTACCGTCGTCGTCATCGATTATCAGCGCGTGCTGACGGAATCGGCCATCGGCCGCGACATGCAGGCCCGCCTACAAGCGGTTCGCGCCGACATTCAAACCGAAGCGCAAACGCTGGCGCCGGAGCGTCAAGCGATCGAATCCGAAAGCCAGCGCTTGCAAGCCGCCACGCGTACCTTGTCGCCGGAACAAATCCGAGATCACGCGACGTGGGGCCCGCAATACCGCTCGCTAGCGGAGCGTCTGCAAGCGTTTCAGACGCGCTCGCAATCTCTCGAAGGCGATCTTCAGTGCACGCAGGTGATTGCACTCCGCGATTTCGACAACACCATATCGCCTGTCGTTCGAGGCGTGATGGAAGGCCGTGGCGCTGGCGTCGTGCTTGATAGCCGCAACGTTCAACTGACATTGCCGGCTTACGACATCACCACCATCGTTATCCAGCAGCTCGATCAAGGCGCAAACACCCGCGCCCTGAACGTCACCCGTCGTCCGGTGAGCGAGTGCCAAGCGCCGGCGCAATAAGTCTGGCAGTGACTTTGGGCGGCTGCGGCGCCATAGCGAACGCATGATCGACCCTCGTTTCTACGTGGCGCTCGGACCGGTAACGGTCCGGGCGCTTGCGCCTTCGGGAGAGATCGGCGGTGACGCAGAGCATCGGCTTCTCCGTGCAGCGCCAGCCGAAAGCGCCGGACCGAACGACCTCTGCTATTTCGAAGGTAGGAAGGGCGCCGTCGCTTTGAGCAGCGCTCCAGGCGCTTGCATCATTACGCCCGCCCAAGCGCATCTCGCGCCCAACGCCGCCGCTCTCATTCTCACAGACCGTCCGCGCGGGACCTTTGCACGGCTCGTCCCGTTGCTCATCCAACCGCGCAGGTTCGCGTCGCATGCGCCGGCCATCGATCCGAGCGCGAAGCTGGAAGAAGGCGTCGCTGTGTCGCCGGGCGCGGTAATCGGACCGGATGTTCAGATCGGCGCCGGCAGCATGATCGGCGCCAATGCGGTGATCGGTCCGGGCGTGACTATCGGGCGCCGTACTATGATTGGGGCGCGCGCCTCGATCGGCTTTGCGCTCATCGGTGATGAGGTGAATATCCTGGCTGGCGCGGTGATCGGCGAGGCGGGCTTTGGTGTGGCGGGCGACGCGTCGGGTCCGGTCGATGTTCCTCACCTCGGCCGTGTCGTGATCCAGGATCGCGTCACCATCGGCTCGAACACCTGTATCGATCGTGGCGTCTTCAGCGATACCGTGATCGGCGAGGCGACCAAGATCGATAATCTCTGCCATGTCGCTCACAACTGCGTCCTTGGACGTGGTGTGCTGATGGCGGGGCAGTGTGGGATATCGGGCTCCACCATCGTCGGTGATGGGGTGACGCTTGGAGGACAGGCTGGCGTGGCCGACCATCGCACCATCGGCGCGGGCGCCACGCTTGCGGGCCGCGCCGCGGTGTTCCAAGACGTGCCGCCAGGCGAAGTCTGGAGCGGCTATCCCGCGAAACCGTTACGGAAGTGGCTGCGCGAGGCGGCTTGGCTGGCCCGCAAGGCAGGGGCGCGCAATGAAAGCGAATGATCTAACCGAACAACAGAAGACCACGGATGACGTGATCGAGATCGGCGAAATCCTGCGCCGGCTGCCGCATCGCTATCCGTTCCTGTTGATCGACCGCGCCGTAGACTACGTGCCGAACAAATCGATCCGCGGGATCAAGAACGTCACCATCAACGAGCCGTTTTTTCCGGGTCACTTCCCCGGGGCGCCAGTGATGCCCGGCGTGCTCCAGATTGAGGCGCTGGCGCAGACGGGCGCCGTGCTGATGTCGAAGACGCTCGAGGCAGACATCACCAAACACCTGATCCTGTTCATGTCGGTTGAAAATGCGCGCTTCAAGCGGCCAGTGATGCCGGGTGACACGATGGAGATGGTCGTCGAAGTGCTCTTCCAACGCCGCAACATCTTCAAATTCCGCGGCCGTGTCGAAGTGCGCGGGCAGCTCGCTACTGATTGTGAGTTCGCCGCGATGAAAGCGGATCGTCCATCGTGAGCGCCACCATTCATCCGACTGCCGTTGTCGATAAGAGCGCCGAATTCGGCGCTGATGTCGAAATCGGACCCGGCTGCGTCATCGGCCCGAACGTGCGGCTTGGTGATCGCACTAAGCTGATCGCGCACGTCTTTATCGAGAGCCACACCGAGATCGGTCACGACAACACCGTCTTTCCGTTCGCCGGCCTCGGCGGCACACCGCAGGATCTATCTTACAAGGGCGAGCCGACACGGCTCGTCATGGGCAACAACAATGTGATCCGCGAGCACGCAACGCTCCACCGCGGCACTGCGCGTGGGCGTTCGGTGACGACCATCGGCAACGATTGCCTGATCATGGGCAATTGCCACGTGGCGCACGATTGCATCGTCGGCAACAACGTTATCATGGCGCAGACCGCAACGATTGGCGGCCACGTGCAGGTTGGCGATTTCGCCTTTCTCGGCGGCCTCTCGGGCGTGCACCAGCATGGCCGCGTCGGCCGCTACTCATTCGTGGGCGCCTCGGCGCTGATGACGACAGACCTCATTCCGTTCGGCTCGGCCATCGGCAATCACGCGCACTTAGGCGGCCTCAACGTTGTAGGCCTCAAGCGACGCGGGTTTACGCGCGACCAGATCCACGATCTGCGCGCCGCGTACCGTCTGCTGTTCGCGGAAGAGGGCACTTTCCAGGAGCGGATCGTGGATTGCGTCGAAGCTTACGGCGGCAATCCGCACGTGATGGAGATCGTCGACTTCATCCGCGCTGACGCCGCGCGTCCGCTCTGCATGCCGCGGGACTAGAGCATGGCCGAGTGGCGCAAGCTCGGCGTGCTGGCGGGCGGCGGCGAGCTGCCCGTGGTGCTGGCCGAGCATTTGGCGGCGACCGGACGGCAATACTTCATCGCGCGCGTCGAAGGCCTCGCCGATCCCGCGCTCGACGCACATCCTGGCGCCACGATCGGGCTTGGGCTCATGGGCGCACGCATGGCGGCGCTGCGCGCGGCAGGGTGTGATGCGATCACGCTGATCGGCCAAGTGGCGCGACCTGATCTGACGAAGCTTCAGCTTGACGATGCAGCCATTCAGATGATGCCGGCGATCCTCGCGGCGATGCCGCAGGGCGACGATGCGTTGCTGCGCGCCGTGCTGAATGAGCACGAGAAAGCGGGGTTCCGGGTTATTGGCGTTGACGAGGCGATGAGCGATTTGCTCGCGCCAGCGGGCGTTTGGGGCGCAGTAGAGCCAAGCGCCAAAAATCTGGAGGAGATCAACAAAGCCGCGAAGGTGGCGGCGGCTGTAGGCGCTTTCGACATCGGGCAAGGCGTGATCGTCAGTGAAGGCTTGGTGCTCACGGTCGAGGCGCAAGAGGGGACCGATGCGATGTTGAAGCGCGCGGCGGAACTGCCGCTTGCCATTCGCGGCAGCGCGGAGGCGCGGCGCGGTGTGTTGGTGAAGCGCCCCAAGCCCATCCAAGAACGGCGCATCGATTTGCCGACGATTGGCGTGCGCACGATCGAGGGCGCCGCAGCTGCGGGGCTGGCGGGCGTCGCTGTCGAAGCCAATGGCGCGCTTGCTGTGCGGCGGGCGGAGATCATCGCCGCCGCCGATCGGGCTGGGCTTTTTGTTTATGGCTTTAGCGTTGAAGAAGTAGATACGCCTTGAACGGCCGCATCTTTCTCGTCGCGGCTGAATCGTCCGGCGATGCGCTCGGCGCCGATCTCGCACGCGCGCTCAAGGAGCGTGACGCGACACTTGAGCTGCACGCAGTCGGCGGCGAGCGAATAGCCGAAGCCGGGGTGCCGACGCGCACCGACATCACAACAGGCTTGGCCGTCCTCGGCTTAGTTGACGGGTTGCTCGCCTATAATCGCGTCAAGCGGGCGGTGACGGCGACCGTAGCCGCCATTCTGGAAGCCAAGCCCGATGTGGTGGTGTTGATCGACTCGTGGGGCTTCACGTTGCGCGTCGCTCAGGCCGTGCGAGCCGCCGCGCCGGACATCAAGCTGGTGAAGTATGTCGGCCCGCAGGTGTGGGCGACACGGCCCGGTCGCGCGAAAACATTAGCGGCGGCCGTCGATCACTTGATCTGCATTCACGACTTCGAGGTGCCGTTTTATCAGCCTTTCGGGTTGCCGTGCACCGTGTGCGGCCACCCTGCGTTTGGCCGATACACGCCGGGCGATGGCGCGGCGCTGCGTGCACGACAGGGGTTCACGCCTAAGGAAAAGATTATTCTTATCCTGCCCGGTAGCAGGCCCTCGGAAATCCGCCGCGTCGGGCCGACGCTGTGGGCCGCGGCCGAGTTGCTCGACCGCGATCGCGACGTGCGGCTGATCGTGGTCGCGGCGAACAGTGTGCGCGCACAAGTGCTTGCGCAAACGCCAGCCGCGGCGCGCATCATTGATGAGCGCGAAAAAGAGGACGCGTTCGCGGCAGCGACCGTTGCGCTCGCAACGTCCGGCACGGTGACGACGGAAGTCGCGCTGCAAGGGACGCCGCTGGTGATCGGCTACAAGTTCGGCTGGATCACGTGGGCGATTCTGCGCGTCCTAGTGAAGACGAAGTACGGAACGTTAATGAATGTCGCCGCCGACGCCGAGATCGCGCCTGAATTCGTTCAGACGCGTTTCACAGCGGAGAACGTCGCGCAAGCGGCGGCGCCGTTGCTCGACGACGAGGACGCGCGCGAGGAGCAGGTGCGCCGGCAGGACGAAGCTTTGGCGCTGATGGGAAGAGGCGGGCGACCTGCCGCGGAGATCGCGGCCGACGCCGTTCTCGCCGTCAAAGATCAGCGTTTATCGCAGGGCACGTAGTCGCGCATCGGCGCGCCGGTATAGACCTGACGCGGACGGCCGATCTTTTGGCTCGGGTCTTCCATCATCTCGGTCCATTGCGCGATCCAGCCGACGGTGCGGGCCACGGCGAACAGCACGGTGAACATCGAGGTTGGGAAGCCCATCGCGCGCAGCGTGATGCCGGAATAGAAATCGATGTTCGGATAGAGCTTACGGCTGACGAAGTACTCGTCGCTCAACGCAATCTTTTCGAGCTCCATCGCCACCTTCAGCGTCGGATTGTCCTCGGCGCCGACTTCCTTGAGCACTTGGTGGCAGAGCTTCTGCATAGCCTTCGCGCGCGGATCATAGTTCTTGTAGACGCGGTGGCCGAAGCCCATCAGGCGCACGTCGTCATTGGGATCCTTCACGCGCTTGATGAAGGCTGGGATGTTGTCGACCGTGCCGATCTCTTCGAGCATGTTGAGCGCCGCTTCGTTGGCGCCGCCGTGCGCGGGGCCCCAAAGGCAAGCGATGCCGGACGAGATGCACGCAAACGGATTGGCGCCGGACGAACCGGCGAGGCGCACCGTCGAGGTCGAAGCGTTTTGCTCGTGGTCGGCGTGCAGGATCATGAACACGTCGAGCGCACGCGCCATGATTGGGTTGATCTTGTAGTCCTCGGCCGGCACCGCAAAGCACATGCGCAGGAAGTTCGATGAGTAGTCGAACTCGTTGCGCGGGCTGATGAAAGGCTGGCCAATCGAATATTTGAAGGCGCGGGCCGCGATCGTCGGCATCTTCGCGATCAGGCGGTGGCTGGCGATCGTGCGCTGCACGGGATCATTGATGTCAGTGCTGTCGTGATAGAAGGCGGCGAGGGCGCCGACCGTGCCGACCATAATCGCCATCGGGTGCGCATCGCGGCGGAAGCCTTCGAAGAAGCGATCGAACTGCGCGTGCAGCATCGTGTGATAAGTGATGTCGCGGTTGAAGCGATCGAGCTCCGCCTTGTTCGGCAGTTCGCCGTTGGCGAGCAGGAAGCACACTTCCAGGAAGCTCGATTTCTCGGCCAGCTGATCGATCGGGTAGCCGCGATAGAGCAGCACACCTTCATCGCCATCGATATAGGTGATCTGGCTTTCGCATGAGGCGGTGGAGGTGAAGCCCGGATCGTAGGTGAAGACCTTGCCGTCGCTGAACACCTTGCGGATATCGACCACGTCTGGGCCGACGGAACCGCCATAGACCGGCAACTCAAGCGTCTTGTTGTTCACTGTGAGCGTGGCCGCGGCTTTTTTGGTGAGTTTGCTATCCATCGCTCACGTCCTCAAATTTGGTCCGCAATGCGCGCAAGCGCTTCGTCGCGGCCTAACAATTCCAAAGCCTGGCCCAGATCGGGCGCCGGCAAGCCGCCGGTCAGTGCCGCCCTCAGGCCCGGGCCGATTTGACCCAATCCAACGCCCTCGTCGGTAGCGAAAGCCTGAAGCGCCGCGCCGAGAGAAACATGGTCCCAGGCAGGCTCATTCGTGAGCCGATCGCGCAGACGCTGAAGGCGTTGTCTGAAGTCGTCTTTCATCAGAGATTTCGCCTTGTCGTCAAGCACAAGCGGTCGTTTTGCGAGCACGAATGCGGCTTGATCGGCAAGGTCTGGAATAGTCTTTGCCCGATTTTTCAGCACCGGTATCGCGTCCGCCAAAGCAACGCGCTCGGCGCCGCCTAAAGTGGCGCCGTCGCGCTGTTCAATGTGCGTGAGCACGAGCTTGGCGAGCCGCTCATCATCGGCGAGCGCCATGAAATGCGCGTTGATGGAGTCGAGCTTCTTGAAGTCCAGACGCGACGGCGCCTTGCCGATTTGGGCGATGTCGAACTGCGAGACCGCTTCTTCCTTGCTCAAGATATCGTCATGGCCTGGGCTCCAGCCGAGACGCATGAGGTACGCATTCATCGCTTCGGGCAAGTAGCCCATGTCGCGCCATTCGTGGACCGCTTGCGCGCCGTCGCGCTTCGAGAGTTTTTTGCCGTCCTCGCCGTGGATGAGCGACACGTGTGCGAACAGCGGCGGCGTCCAATCCAGTGCGCGGTAGATCACGATCTGCCTAGCCGCATTGGTCAAATGGTCATCGCCGCGGATCACGTGCGTCACGCCCATGTCGTGATCGTCGACGACCACCGACAACATGTAGGTGGGATTGCCGTCAGCGCGCAGCAAGACGAGATCGTCGATGTCGCGGGCCTTGATGCGCACATCGCCCTGGATCAAATCGGCGTTGAGAACGTCACCATCATCCGGCGCGCGCAGGCGCACGGTGAAGGGTGCATCAGGCGACGCCGGCGCTTTGCCATCGCGATAGGGCGAACGGATAGCGCGACCTTGCTCGTGCGACTTGGCGCGTTCGGCCTCTTGCTCTTCGGCTGTCATGTAACAGCGAAACGCTGTCCCGCGCGCGATCATCGCCTCGGCCGCCTCACGGTGGCGGGGGGCGCGCTCAAACTGGTATGTGATCTCGCCGTCGTGCTGGAGCCCGAGCCAATCGAGGCCGTCGATGATCGCCTCGATCGCTTCCGGTGTGGAGCGGGCGCGGTCGGTGTCCTCGATCCTGAGCAGGTATTTGCCGCCCATTTTG
>QBMO01000069.1 GCA_003242075.1 Alphaproteobacteria bacterium | reverse complement strand
GGTGTAAACGGTGGCGCTCGCCGGGGTGGGGCCGGGGGCGATTTCTTGCTGTCCGCTGGCGCTGGACGCCACCAGAATGGCGCATGACGCGGCGGTCAGCACACCGATACGGATCAGTTTGGGAGCGCTCATGTTCCCCTAGCCTCGCTTCGAAACAGCGGCGGCCCGCAAGCTGGGGGCTGGCGAGCCGCTATTTAACCTCGCCCGACAGTGTGGCAGGAATCGCGCCAATGCCACCTTCGAAAGCGCACCAGATGATTAAGGGCTCGATTCCGGCTCTCATTACGCCATTCCGAGACGGAATCGTAGATGAACGCGCGTTCCAAACGCTGGTGGAGCGCCAGATTGCCGAAGGTTCACATGGGCTCGTGCCCTGCGGCACCACCGGCGAAAGCGTCACGCTGAGCCTGCAAGAACATGTTCGGGTTGTGGAACTGTGCGTCGAGGCGGCGGCCGGGCGCGTGCCTGTCATCGCCGGCGCAGGTTCCAACAATACGGCGCACTCGATCGAACTGGCGCGTCAAGCCAAAGCGGCGCGCGCAGATGCCGTGCTGGTGGTGGCGCCGTATTACAACAAGCCGAGCCAGGACGGCATCGTCGCGCACTTTAAAGCGATCAGTGACGCCGTCGATATTCCGATCATTGCCTACAATGTGCCGAGCCGGACGGTGATCGACATCGCGCCCGAGACGGTCGGGCGGCTGTCGCAGCTGAAGAACGTCATCGGCATCAAGGATGCCAGCAGCGATCTCGGACGTGTCGCGCGCCATCGAGCGCTGTGCGGCGAGGATTTCATCCTGCTTTCTGGCGACGATGCCAGCGCGCTCGGCTTCAACGCGTTTGGCGGGCGCGGGTGCATCTCGGTGACGGCCAATGTCGCGCCGAAGCTGTTTGCGCAGATGCAGGAGGCGACGTTGCAAGGCGCATTCGACGCGGCGCGCAAGTTGGATGACCCGATGTCGGACCTGCACAAGACGCTGTTCATCGAGCCGTCGCCGGGGCCGACGAAATACGCGTGCTCGTTGTTGGGGCTCTGCACCGATGAAGTGCGCTTGCCGTTGCTGGCGTGCAGCGACGCGGCGAAGGCGAAGGTCAAAGCCGCCATGACGCAGGCTGGTCTGATCTAATGGCCAAGAAATCCGATCCCAATAACAAGCTGATCGCGGAGAACCGCCGCGCGCGCTTCGACTACGCGATCGAGGATACACTCGAGGCGGGCATCCAGTTGCTCGGCACTGAGGTGAAATCGCTGCGCTCGGGGCGCGCCAACATCGCTGAGAGCTACGCCCATACCGAGAAGGGCGAGCTTTGGCTGATCAACGCGACGATCCCGGAGTATCCGCCTGCTGGTCAGTTCAATCACGAACCGCGCCGCAGGCGTAAGCTCTTGGTGCGCGGTCGCGAGTTGAAGCGGCTGATGGGCGCCGTGGAGCGGGAAGGCCGCACGCTCGCGCCGCTCAAGCTCTATTTCAACGATCGCGGCATCGCGAAGGTTCAGATCGCGCTCGCCAAGGGCAAGAAGGCGCACGACAAGCGCGCCGCCACCAAGGACCGCGAGTGGAAGCGCCAGCAATCGCGTCTGATGAAGGATCGCGGCTGATGCGCGCCGCCGCGGCAGCGCTCGCGCTGGCGCTTGCGGCATGCGCGCCGCCCGGCGAACGCGCCCATACCGAGGCGCAGTGGCAGGCTTGCGAGGGACAGACGTTTACAACCGATCAAGTCGGCGCGTGTTCTGCCGTGATCGATGATCGGGCCGCGCCGCCTGAGCGGCGTGCGGCGGCGCTGGTGCTGCGCGGCGGCCTGCGGGCTGAGTATTTCCAACATGCGCGCGCTGTTGCCGATTTCGGCCGCGCGCTGCGCATTGATCCGCAACTGGTGGATGCTTTGGTCGGGCGCGCCGCCGTGCATGTCAGCCGTGGCGCTCATGACGCGGCGCTGCGCGATCTCGACGCTGCTTTGGCAATTGCGCCGCGTCACCGGCGTGCGCTGGAAGAGCGCGATCTCGCGCTGGCAGGGCGGGTGGACGCTTATGCCGTGCAGATCGCGCAGCTTAACGAAGCGCTGATCCGTAATCCGCTCGATCCGCAATTGCTCAACAATCGCTGCTGGGTGCGAGCGCTTGCAGGGCGGGATCTGGAGCTTGCGTTGGCTGATTGCGATACGGCGCTGCTGCAGAATCCGAATTTTGCGGCGGCGCTTGATAGTCGAGGTCTAGTCAACGTAAAGCGCGGCGCGTTCGCGGCGGCGCTTGCTGACTACGAGGCTGGGTTGGCGCTGGAGCCGGGACGCGGACACTATCTTTACGGTCGCGGTCTCGCGCGCCGTGGACTGGGGTTGATCGCGGAAGCGGAGGCGGATTTCCAGGCCGCTGAGATCGCCGAGCCTGGCGTGACTGCGCTTTACGCCAGCTACGGCGCCTAATCGAACGCCAGCGCCTTCGCGCGCGCCATCACGGTTTCGAACATCTCCGCCGTCAGCCGTCGCGTCTGGGTGTTGTAGCGCGAGCAATGGTAGGAGGAGATGAGCTTGAGGCCGCCCGGCAAATCAGCTTCGGCGCCGTGCCCGAACTTGGCCGCGCTTGGCTTCAGGCCGTACGCGCGCAGCACGCTCTCATGCGCGATTGAGCCGAGGGCGAAGAATACGCGCACGTTCGGCAACGCCTCGGCGCGCGCCGTGAGGAATGGCCGGCACGTCGCGATCTCCTCCGGTGTCGGCTTGTTCTCGGGCGGCGCGCAGCGCACGGCGTTGGTGATCATTGCGCCCTTGAGCGTGAAGCCGTCGTTCGGATCGGCGCGGTATTCGCCCTCGGCGAGGCCAAGCTTCTTCAGCGTGCCGTAGAGCAAATCCCCGGCATAATCGCCGGTGAATGGGCGGCCGGTGCGGTTGGCGCCTGTGCGCCCCGGTGCAAGCCCAACGATCAGCAGACGCGCGTTCGCGTCGCCGAACGACGGCGCTGGCCCGTTGAACCAAGTCGGCTCCTTGCGCGCATTCTCTTCGCGATAGGCGACGAGCCGCGGGCAGAGCGGGCAATCCTTTGGCGGTTCGGGCGGTACGGCGCTCACGCTTCGTCGTCTTCTTCCGCTGGCGTGTAGTGCGTGGCGCTGCGCTCGCGCGGCGGCCTGCCGACGAGGCTCATGAGCTCGGTCATGTCGAGAAAATTATCGGCGGCGCGGCGGATATCATCCGACGCCATCGGCGGGTTGGACTTGATCGTCGACACCACAGTGACGCGCGCGCCTTTACGCTTCACGGCCTCCACGGCCGCAGCGAAATCGCCGTCGCCGGAGAAGAGGAAGATGTGATCGAGATGCTCGGCCGCTTGCAGCATATCGACGACGATCTCGACATCCATGTCGCCCTTGAAGCGGCGGCGGCCGTTAGTGTCGGTGTACTCCTTCGCTGCCTTGGTCGAGACGCTATAGCCATTGTAATCGAGCCAATCGACCAACGGCCGGATCGGTGAGAAATCCTGCTCCTCCACCAGCGCGGTGTAGTACGTCGCGCGGATGAAGCGGCCGTGTTTGCGGAATTCGTCCAAGAGCTTTCGATAGTCGATGTCGAACGCGAGCGACTTGGCGGCGGAATAGAGATTGGCGCCGTCCATGAAGAGGGCGACGCGTTCGTCGGGGTGGATCAGGCGGTCGAGCACGGTCATAACAAAATCCGTTGTGCGCAAAACGCGCGAATAGAAACAAAACTATGCCGGACACGACGTTCGTCGCCCTTGGCGCCAACTTGCCGTTGGAAGGCGTGCCGGCGCGTGCGGTGCTGTCGCTCGCCGTGTCGGCGTTGCGGTCCGCCGGGCTCACCCCGCGCGCGCTTTCCGGTATCTGGGAAACCGCCGCTTGGCCGCCCGAAAGCGGTCAGCCGGACTATTACAACGCCGTGGTCGAGCTAGACCGGGCAGGGCTCGCCCCGCAACAGCTTTACGAAGCGCTGGCCGCGATCGAGCGTCGCTTCGGCCGCGAGCGCCGCGAGCGCAATTCCGCCCGCACGCTCGATCTCGATATCGTGGCGATGGATGGGTTGGTCGGAACCTTCGAAGGGTTAGAGCTGCCCCATCCCCGCATGCATGAGCGAGCCTTCGTCTTGGCCCCCTTGGCCGAGATCGCCGCCGACTGGCGCCACCCGATCATGGGCCGAACCGCCTCCGAGCTACTGGCTGACCTGCCGGTTTCCCGCTACCGCCGTGTGTCCGATCTGGCCGGGTAGGGCGGGGTTGCGCAATTGGCGGCCTCTTCGCATTGCGAAAAGCCGCCGAAGCGACTAGGTTATTCGACTAATCCGTCCTGTTTGAACCGAGAGGAAGCACGCCTTGGCCCGCGTAACCGTCGAAGATTGCGTAGAAAAAATCCCAAATCGGTTCTCGCTGGTGCTGCTTTCCGCCCATCGCGCCCGCAACATTTCCTCCGGCGCCGAGCCACTGGTTGACCGCGACCGCGATAAAGACCCGGTCGTGGCCCTGCGAGAAATTGGCGACGGCGCCATCACCGTGGAAGAGCTCCGCGACAGCTACGTCATGCTCTACCAGGACGTGCAGCCAGCCGCCCAGGCCGAAGAAGAGCAGGATCGCCTGGCTATCGCCGCGCCGGTTGAGACCAGCGAAGAGGACGTCTTGCGCGCGCTTCAGCAAGAAGCCGAGGCCCAGCGCGACGAACGGTACTAGTTCATGGCCGGCGGTGACGGAGTCGCCGCCAAACCCCCGGCTGGTCTCGCTAAGGCTGGCGCGGGCGCCGCACCTGTGCGCACGCGGTATCTCCGCCAGTTCGAACTGGTGGAGCGCGTTCGCGCCTACGATCCGTCCGTCGACGAAAGCCTGATCAATCGCGCTTACATCTACGCGACCGCCGCGCATGGCAGCCAGACGCGCCATTCGGGGGACCCTTATTTCGCGCATCCGATCGAAGTCGCCGGCATTCTGACCGAATACAAGCTCGACGCCGCGACTATCGTGGCGGGGCTTTTGCACGACACGATCGAAGACACCGAAGTCACCCGCAAAGACATCGAGGCGAAGTTCGGCGTGCAAGTCGCCGATCTGGTTGAGGGCGTGACCAAGCTCTCTAAGCTCGAAATTCAGTCGGAAGAAAACAAGCAGGCGCAAAACCTGCAGAAGTTCATCCTGGCGATGTCGCGCGACGTGCGCGTGCTGCTCGTGAAGCTGGCCGACCGGCTGCACAATATGCGCACGCTGACGCACATTCCCAACGCCGCCAAGCGCCGCCGCATCGCGCTCGAGACGCTCGAAATCTACGCCCCGCTCGCCCGCCGTATTGGCATGGAGAAAATGGCGCGCGAGTTGGAGAAGCTCGCCTTCGGCGAAGCGTTCCCGGAAGCGGAAGCCGCGATCAAGGAGCGGCTCGAACAGCTGCGCGCCGATAAGGGCGAGAACGTCGCCAATATCGACGGGACCATTAAGGAAGTACTCGAATTCGCCGGCGTTGAAGCGCGCGTCTATGGCCGCGAGAAAGCGCCGTACTCGATCTGGAAGAAGCTCCGCCGCAAGAGCGTTGAGTTCTCCGACCTGGCTGACGTGTATGCGTTCCGCGTCATCGTGCAGAATCCCGACGATTGTTACCGCGCGCTCGGCGTCATCCACCAGAGCTGGCGCTGCGTGCCGGATCAGGTGGAAGACTACATCTCCAACCCGAAGCCGAACGGCTATCGCTCGATCCACACAACGGTGATCGGACGCGGCAATGTGCGCGTCGAAATTCAGATTCGCACCGAAGAGATGGATCAGATCGCCGAAAACGGCGTCGCCGCGCACTGGCGCTACAAGAACGAAGCGTACGGCTATGACGAAGAGACCGCGCAATCGGCCGGCCTCGACGCGCGCGAAGCGATCCGTTCACTCATGGAAATCGCCGAACATGGCGGCGATCCCGGCGAATTTCTCGAGCACGCCAAGCTCGAAATGTATTCCGATCACGTCTTCACCTTCACGCCGAAGGGCGCGCTGATCCCGCTGCCGCAAGGCGCGACGCCGCTCGATTTTGCCTATGCCGTTCACTCCGATGTCGGCGATCGCTCGATCGGCGCGCGCATCAATGGCGTCGAGCGCCCGATGCGCACAGCGCTGCGCAATGGCGACGTGGTTGAGATCCTGACTAGTGACAGAGTAGCGCCCGTGCCGGGATACGAAGCGCTAGCGAAAACTGGCCGCGCCAAGTCCGCGCAACGCCGCCTGGAGCGTCACGCGCGGCGCGAGGAATTCGGCAAGCTCGGCCGCGAACTCGTCTCGCACGCACTGCATCGCTACGGGCACGATCTCGCCGCAACGTCGCTGAAGCCCGCGGCTGAGCGCTTGGGTAAGCACGACGAAGAAGAACTCTTTATCGCCGTCGGCGAAGGCGGGCTGAAGGCGAGCGCCGTTGCGGTCGCGGCGTTTCCGGGCCTCGAAGAGCGCGTCCGCAAGGACGACAGCCGCCGGCCGATGGAGACCGAGAAGGCAAAGCTCTACGTCAAAGGCAGCGATCTTACCGCCGGCGTAGCGTTGCACTTCGCCGAATGCTGCACGCCGATCCCGGGCGATCGTATTTTGGGTGTGCAAACGCCAGGCAAAGGTGTGGTCATCCACACCATCGATTGCGAACAATTGGCCGCGCTAGAAGGCGAAGCCGAATGGGTGGACCTTGCTTGGACGCCGACGGCGCTCACCCGCACGCTGGCGGTCGGGCGCATTCTGGTCACGGTCGAAAATAAACGCGGCGTCTTGGCTGAGCTCTGCGGCATTATCGCAGAGAACGAAGGCGACATCATCAATCTGCGCTTGGCCACGCGCACGGTCGACTTCTTCGACATGATCTTCGACATCGAAGTCGCCGACGCCCGTCACCTGACCAATATCCTGGCCGCATTGCGCACCAGCAAAGCGGTCAAGGATGTCGAGCGCGTGAAGGGCTAGTTTTCGCCGCCGCCGCCCGGTGCTACATCGCTCCCATGAATCAGGATCAAGTGCTCGACGAATTCCGCGCCGCTGGCGCGTTGCTGGAGGGGCATTTCGTCCTTTCTTCGGGGCTGCATTCGCCAGTGTTCTTCCAAAAGAACGCGGTCTTCATGGACCCGGCTCGCACCGAGCGCCTGTGCAAGGCGCTGGCTGAAAAAGCGCAAGCGTCGTTCGGCAAGATCGACGTCGTCGTCTCGCCCGCGGTCGGCGCTATCATTCCAGGCTACGAAACAGCACGGCATCTGGGCGCGCGTGCGATGTTCGTTGAGCGCGAGAAGGGCGAGTTTCAGTTGCGGCGGGGGTTTGAGATCAAGCCCGGCGAGCGCGTGCTGATGGTCGAGGACGTCGTCACCACCGGCTTGTCCTCGCGCGAGTGTCTCGATGCGATCCGCGGCCATCCGGGCGAACTCGTCGGCGCTGCGTGCTTGATCGATCGCTCCGGCGGCAAGGCGGACATCGGTGCGAAATTGGTTTCGCTCGCGAGCGTCAACGCGCCGGCTTATCCGGCTGATCAATTGCCGCCAGAGCTTGCGGCAATACCGGCGATTAAGCCGGGCTCGCGTGGTCTCGCCGCATGAGCCAACGTGTTCGTCTTGGCGTCAATATCGATCACGTCGCGACGATCAGGAACGCGCGCGGCGTCGCTTATCCCGATCCCGCACGCGCCGCGATCGTGGCGCTCGATGCCGGCGCTGATGGCGTCACCGCTCACTTGCGCGAAGACCGCCGCCACATCTCGGACGCCGACATCGCCAATCTCGCTGCAATGCTGCGCGAGCGTGGACGACCGCTAAACTTGGAAATGGCCGTCACGTCCGAGATGCTTGAGATCGCGCTGAAGCATCGCCCGCACGCTGTGTGTCTCGTGCCGGAGCGGCGCGAGGAGCGCACGACTGAGGGCGGGCTCGATGTCGCCGGCGGGCACAACTGGATCGCGCCGTTCGTGCAAAAGCTCACCGACGCCGGCTCGCGCGTCTCGCTTTTCATCGGCGCTGATCCGCTACAGATCGAAGCCGCGAGCCGTACTGGCGCCGCGGTGATCGAGTTGCACAGGCGCCTATTGCGACGCCGCGCGTGATGGCGAAGCTGCGCATGCGGCGGAAATTCTGACAGCGCTGCGAGCAGGGGCGACGCTCGGCGCTTCGCTCGGTCTCGAAATCCACGCCGGGCACGGCATTGATTACGACACGGTCGCGCCGATCGCGGCCATTTCGGAGGTCGCGGAACTGAACATCGGCCACTTCCTCGTCGGCGAGGCGATTTTTGTGGGGCTAGCCGAAGCGGTGGCTGAAATGCGGCGCCGGATCGACGCCGCCCGAGCCGCCAGTTAAGCACCGTCCATGATCATTGGCGTGGGCACAGACATCACCGACATCCGCCGCATCGCGCACACACTTGAGCGGTTCGGCGACCGGTTCACATTCCGCATCTATACCGAGCAGGAACGAGCGCGGGCCGAGCGCCGAGCCCACGACCGCGCCGCCAGCTACGCCAAACGTTTCGGGGCCAAGGAGGCGTGCGCCAAGGCTCTGGGTACGGGCTTGAAACAAGGGGTTTTTTGGCGAGACATGGGGGTGGCCAACCTGCCTAGTGGCCAGCCAACCATGCGCCTGACCGGCGGCGCGGCGCGGCGTCTGGAGCAGTTGACCCCGCCCGGTCACACCCCGCACATCCACGTTAGCCTCAGCGACGATTACCCCTATGCTGTCGCATTCGTCATCATTTCGGCGGAGTTAGACGGGAAGGAACCCGACCAATGATCGGGGTCCGCTCGTTTGGGGAAACCTTTGGCCGCCGTGGGGGCGTCCACGTCAATGACTGGTTCTCGGGAGGCGCGCGCCGTCATTCCGGGCCACGAGCGAGAAACGCATGTCCATGAGCAGCACCTCATCTTCGCAGCCGGCGATGGATGTCTTCTGGGATAACGTGAAGACGATCCTCTACGCGCTGGCGCTCGCTATGGTGCTGCGCTTCACCATCGCGCAACCGTTCCGCATTCCGTCGGGCTCGATGCAGCCGACGTTGGAGGTTGGCGATTATATCGTCGTGACTAAGTGGTCGTACGGCTACGGCCGCTATTCGTTCGCACCGCTCGAAGGTTTGCTGCCGCAGGGCCGCTTGTTCGGTTCGACGCCGGCGCAAGGCGACGTCGTCGTCTTCCGTCCCACGCCGGAGCCGGATCGTGATTTCATCAAGCGCGTCATCGGCATGCCGGGTGACCGCGTCCAGATGATCGACGGCGCATTGCACATTAACGGCCAGGCGGTCGAGCGTGAGTCGCTCGGCACGATCGATTTCGAGAATGAAGCCGGCTTCGTGGAACGCATTCCGGCATACCGCGAAACGCTGCCCAATGGCGCAAGCTATGTTGTCTTCGATCGCAACCCGCGCAGCGAACTCGACAATACGCGCGTCTTTGTCGTGCCGGACGGCCACTATTTCATGATGGGCGACGATCGCGACAATTCCGCGGATAGCCGCGTGCCTTCGGTTGTCGGCTATGTGCCGTACGACAATCTCGTCGGCCCCGCGCAATTCGTCGTCGCCTCGTTCGATAGCACCACATCGCTCTTCAGGCCGTGGACATTGTTCACCGGCTTCCGCGGCGAGCGCTTCCTGAAGTCCGTCGATTGACGCGCGCCCGCTCAAGCGCTCAGGCATGAGCGGGCCACGCAAGCACGACGCGGCGCTGGCGGCGCTGCAGGCGCGCATCGGTTACACGTTCGCCAACGTCGCCATGCTGCGCGAAGCGGTGACGCATGGCAGCGCTTCCGAGGGCTCTAAGAAACGGCGAGACTACGATCGGCTCGAATTTCTGGGCGACCGCGTGCTCGGCCTCGTCGTGGCGGAACGCCTGTTGGAGCTGCATCAGAGCGAACAGGAAGGCGAGCTGGCGCCGCGCTATAACGGCCTGGTGAACCGTCATGCCTGCGCCCATGCGGCGCGCGCGGCTGGTTTGGGGGAAGCGATCATCCTTTCGCCCTCGGAAGAGGCCAATGGTGGTCGCAATAAGGAAGCCATTCTGGGTGATGTTTGCGAGTCAGTGATCGCTGCGCTCTATCTTGATGGCGGTTACAGCGCGGCGCGGGATTTCATCATGAAGTTCTGGGGCGAGGCGTTCGATGATGCTAAGACCGCCCCGCGCGACGCAAAGACGGCGCTCCAAGAGTGGGCTGCGGCGCGCAAGAAGGGATTGCACTACCACGTGATTGAACAATCGGGCCCCGAACACGCCCCACACTTCGTGATCGAAGCGCAGATCGATGGCTTCCCGCCGACGCGCGGCGAGGGCAGCTCCAAGCGTGACGCCCAGCGCGCGGCTGCAGCGCAGTTCCTGCGCGAGCGTGGCGTTCATGGCTGAGCGGCGCTGCGCTGTCGTCGCCGTGCTCGGCGCGCCCAATGCGGGCAAATCCACGCTGGTGAACACGCTCGTCGGCGCCAAGGTCGCCGCCGTTACGCAGAAGGTGCAAACGACGCGCGCGCTCGTCCGCGGCATCGCCATGTACGACCAGACCCAGATTATCCTGATCGACACGCCTGGTGTCTTCGCGCCCAAGCGCCGGTTCGACCGCGCCATGGTCGCCGCCGCCTGGAGCGCGCTCGAAGGCGCGGATGCGATTATCCACGTGGTCGATGCGGAAGCGCACGCAGCGGACGCGCGAACCGGGGCCGACGCACACTCGGTCGCTGATACGCACTCCATCGCCGCTAAGCTGAAGCAGATGGAGATCGCTTCTATTCTGGTGCTCAACAAAGTCGATACGGTTGCGCGGCCGGCCTTGCTGGCGATGACGACGAAGCTGGTGGAAGAGGGGCTCTACACAGACGTCTTCATGATCTCGGCGCGCAAGGGTGATGGGGTACAAGATGTGATGCGCGTGTTGGTCGAGCGCGCGCCGGAAGGGCCTTGGCTCTTTCCGGAAGATCAAACCATGGACGCGCCGGCGCGTGTGCTGGCGGCGGAAATTACGCGCGAAAAAGCTATGCTGCGGCTCCACGACGAACTGCCGTATGACTTGGTGGTCGAAACTGAAACCTGGGAAGAGCGCAAGGATGGCTCGGCCAAGATTGATCAGACAATCTTCGTGGCGCGTGAAAGCCAACGCAAAATCGCCATCGGGGCCAAAGGTCAAACGATCAAAACCATCGGCGAACTGGCGCGCAAAGAAATGGAAGCCGCGTTTGACCGGCGCATCCACCTGTTCCTGCACGTGAAACTCCGCGAAAATTGGAGCGAAGAACGCGCGCTCTATCAGCGCTTGGGGCTGGATTACGAAGCCTGATGGAATGGGTGGACAACGCCATCGTGCTTGGCTCGCGCCACTTCGGCGAGGGCAAGTTGGTGGCCGAGGTGTTTTCGCGTGAGCATGGCCGCTATGGCGGTGTTGTGCACGCCGGCCGCAAGTCGCAGCCGATCCTGCAGGCTGGCAATCTCGTGCATGCCGGATGGAAGGCGCGGCTTTCCGAGCAACTGGGCTTCTACAATCCCCTCGAACTGGTTGAACCGCACGCGACTCGGCTGCTTGACGATCCGATTGCGCTCTCCGGTTTATCGTCGGCCGTGTCGCTGATCCGCGCGGTGACGCCGGAGCGGCAAGCCTATCCGCAGCTTTACGATGCGCTGATCGTGCTGATTGAAGCGATGCCGCACACCGAGGTTTGGCCCGCGATTTACACGCGTTTCGAGTTGGGCTTGCTCTCCGCATTGGGCTACGGGCTCGATCTTTCGCGTTGCGCCGTGACGGGTGAGACAGAGAATTTGGCTTGGGTCAGCCCGCGCACGGGCCGCGCTGCGACGCAGGAAGCAGGCGCGCCGCATGCGGACTTGCTGCTGAAGCTGCCGCCCTTCTTGGTCGATCCGGAGGCGGAACTAAGGTCCGGCGATGTGGCTGACGCGTTCGCTTTGTCTGGATATTTCCTGGATCGGCGCTTGTTCGACCATAAAGGCGAAGGCATGCCGGACGACCGTCGCCGGCTGATCGAGCGTTTAGGATTTGCAGGCCGACTCTGATCTAACGGCGCAGAACCGCGCCCACTCGTTTCGGAGAGCCAAGAATGGCTGACGACAGTACCCGCTCGCCAGAAGAGGGCGGGCGGATTGTAGATGAGCCGATCGGCGAAGCGCTGGCCAAGCGCTATCTCGCCTATGCGCTCTCGACGATTACGAGCCGTGCTTTGCCGGATGTGCGCGATGGTTTGAAGCCGGTGCACCGTCGCGTGCTGTTCGCGATGCGCCGGTTGAACCTCGGCCCCGATGCTGCGTTCCGAAAATCCGCGAAGGTCGTCGGCGACGTGATGGGTGACTTCCACCCGCACGGCGATCAATCGATCTACGACGCGTTGGTGCGCCTCGCGCAGGATTTCAACTCGCGCTATCCGCTGATCGACGGGCAGGGCAACTTCGGGAATATCGACGGCGATAACCCCGCTGCCATGCGTTACACCGAAAGCCGGATGACTGCGGCAGCCGAATTGCTGCTCGATGGCATCGACGAAGATGCAGTCGATTTCCGCCCAAGCTATGACGGCTCGAAGGAAGAGCCCGTCGTTCTCCCGGCAGCGTTCCCCAACCTGCTCGCCAACGGTTCGTCCGGCATCGCTGTCGGCATGGCGACAAACATTCCGCCCCACAATGTCGCCGAACTGATCGATGGCGCGCTGCTGCTGATCGAGAATTCGAAGGCGACGACGGACGATTTGCTGAAGCTCATACCAGGGCCCGACTTTCCAACTGGCGGCATTGTTGTCGAGCCGCCGGAGAATATCCGCGAAGCATATGAGACAGGCCGCGGCGGTTTTCGCGTACGCGCGCGTTGGCAGACCGAAGATCTCGGGCGCGGCATGTGGCGCATCGTCGTCACCGAGATTCCGCACTTGGTGCAGAAGTCGAAGCTGGTCGAAGCGTTGGCAGCTGTCATCGAGGAGAAGAAGGCGCCGCTGCTTGGCGATGTGCGCGACGAGAGCGCCGAAGAAATGCGCCTCGTGCTGGAGCCCAAATCGCGCACGGTTGAGCCGGAAATCCTGATGGAGAGCTTGTTTAAGCTCACGGCCCTCGAAACCCGCATTTCGCTCAACATGAACGTGCTCGACGCCGATGGCGCGCCGCGCGTGATGAGCCTGAAGGATGTCCTGCGGGCGTTTCTGGATCATCGCCGCAACGTATTGCAGCGGCGCACGGCGCATCGTCTGGCCAAGATCGCGCAACGGTTGGATGTGCTGGCTGGCTTGCTGATCGTTTATCTCAATCTGGATGAAGTGATCCGCATCATCCGCAACGAGGATGATGCGAAGGGCAAGCTGATCCAGCGCTTCAAGCTGAACGATGTGCAAGCCGAGGCCATCCTCAACACGCGTCTGCGCCAGTTGCGCAAGCTCGAGGAAATGGAAATCCGCCGCGAGGATGCAGCGCTGCGCGAAGAGCAGAAGGAGCTGCAAGGCCTGCTCGAAGACACGCGCAAGCAATGGCGCAAGATTTCGAGCGAGCTCAAGGAGACGCGCAAGGCGTTCGGACCAGGCACCGCTTGGGGCAAACGGCGCACCGAGCTTGGCCAAGCAGCTGCAGTCTCCGGTGACATTGATGTCGAAGCGTTTGTGGCGCGTGAGCCGATCACGGTGGTGCTTTCGGAGAAAGGTTGGGTGCGCGCTCTGAAGGGCCATGTCGCCGATCTGACCGAGATCAAATACAAGGAAGGCGACGGGCCGCAGCACATCATCCAGTGCGAGACGACCGACAAGCTCTTGCTTTTCGCGTCCGATGGCCGCGCGTTTACGCTTGATGCGCATAAGCTGCCGGGCGGGCGCGGACATGGCGAGCCGGTGCGCTTACAAGTCGAACTGGGCGACATCGACGAGGCGGTGGCGCTGTTCAAGTACGAGGAAGGTTCGAAGCGCTTGGTGGCGAGCCACGAAGGCTACGGCTTTGTCGTGCCGGAGAGCGAGATGTTGGCATCGAAACGTTCCGGCAAACAAATCCTCAACGGCCGCGCCATGCAGGCGGCGAAGGTCGAAGGCGATCAGGTCGCGGTGATCGGCGAGCGCAAGAAATTGCTGATTTTCCCGCTCTCCGAATTGCCGGAAATGACGCGCGGCAAGGGCGTGAAGCTGCAGAGCTATCACGACCGGGGGCTGGCGGATGTGAAGGTGTTTTCCAAGGATGAGGGGCTCACCTGGGAGGACGGCGCGGGGCGGACGCGGGTGGTGGCGGAGTGGAAGGAGTTTCGCGGCAAGCGCGGCGGCGCAGGGAAAGTCGCGCCCAAGGGCTTCTCGCGCTCGGGGCGCTTTTCCGACGTGATTGGCTAATCGCGGGCAAGCACGTTTGGCGCAGAGGCGCTGCGACGGCGGTCACACGCGGAAATGCGTGATTCCCGGGCGCCTTTCCTATATGTAGCGCCATGACTCGCGAGCGTGCGGGTGAGAGGGAGCGTCAATGACCGTCCTACTGATCCTGTTGATCGTCGTCGTCGTCCTGGCGGTGCTGCTGATCGGCATCTACAACCGGTTGGTCGCGCTTCGGCAGAACTGCAACCAAGCTTTCGCCGACGTCGATGTGCAGCTGAAGCAGCGCCACGACTTGATCCCGAACCTGGTCGAGACCGTGAAGGGCTACGCCGCGCACGAAGCCGGCACGCTTGAAGCGGTGATCAAGGCCCGCAACGCCGCTGTCAGCGCCGAACGGACTGGCGACCCGAAAGCGATGGGTGCGGCCGAAGGCATACTGGGCCAAGCGCTGGGACGCCTGATCGCGCTGTCGGAAGCCTATCCGGACCTCAAGGCCAACACGAACTTCCAGCAGCTGCAGGCTGAGCTCTCGGACATCGAGAACAAGCTCGCCGCCGCGCGCCGCTTCTTCAACAACGCCGTCGGCGAATACAACACGGCGCGCGAACAATTCCCGGCTGTCATCTTCGCCGGCATGTTCGGCTTCGGGCCGCGCGACTTCTTCGACGTGGGCGAAGAGACCCGCTCGCAGATGGATGCCGCACCTCCGCAGGTGAAGTTCAACTAAAGGCCAAAGCCAGTGGGCGGCGCTTACGGGCTCCAGACACACATCTGGAACAACAACTGGAAGACCGCCCTGCTCATGGCCGGTTTTCCAGTCTTGTTGATGCTGCTGACCTACGCGCTTTTCCTGCTGTTCGCCGGCTTCTCCGGCATGACGGTCGGCAAGGACGAGGTCGCTGGCTATTTCATCTGGGCGGGGCAGGCGCTGGCGCAGGCTTGGCCGTTTGCGATTGCGGGCGCGATCCTGTGGTTCGGCATCGCCTACGCCTTCTACCAAAACATCATCGATGCGGCGACGGGCGCCAAGAAGGTCGAACGCATCGCTGAACCGAAACTCTACAATCTCCTCGAAAACCTCTGCATCTCACGGGGGCTGACGATGCCGGCGCTGCGGATCATGGAGACCGATGCGCTGAACGCCTTCGCGACCGGCCTCCACAAAGGACAATACTCGATCACCGTGACCCGGGGATTGATGAACACATTAAATGATGAAGAGCTGGAGGCGGTGCTCGCGCACGAGCTCACGCACATCCGCAATGCCGACGTGCGGCTCCTCGTCATCGCCGTGGTGTTTGTCGGCATTTTCTCCTTCGTTGGTGAGTTGGCGTTTCGCAGTTTGCGCTTTGGCGGCATGTCTGGCGGTTCGCGGCGCTCGAGCGGCGGACGAAATAGCGGCGGCGGCGCGATCATCGCCATTCTTGCGGGGCTTGCGATTATCGCTGTCGCTTATGGGCTCGCGATCGTTATTCGCTTCGCGCTGTCACGGCGGCGCGAATATCTGGCTGACGCAGGCGCGGTTGAGCTGACCAAAAACCCTGACGCCATGATCACCGCGCTGCAGAAAATATCGGGCAATGCTGTCGTCAACGCCCCTTCGGAAGTGCGCGAGATGTTCATTGAGAACCCGCACTCCGATTTCGCCAGCATTTTCGCGACGCATCCGCCGATCGAAAAGCGGATCGAGGCGCTGGCGAAGTTTGCAGGCGGGCGCGTGCCGGTTGCGGAAGCGCCCGTAGAAGCGCCTGCGGGCGCGAAATCTGGCCCTTGGGACTGACAAAAAACGGGCGCGACGTTGCCGCCGCGCCCTAGGCTATGGAGCTTGATAGCGCTTCAGTTGGTGAGCCAGGTCTCCCGGACGTAGTTACTGAAGTCACGCAACACGACGTAAGCCTGTTCCATCATCTCGCGCGCATCCGGGACGTAGATCCAGGCGAACCAACCGAGCACCCCAACGATGACGAGTGTGACGAAGCCGTCGCCGCCTTGCACTTGGCGATGGCCGCTCACCGTCGCGAATGAGGTGCGGCGCAGCGCACTGAACGGCGACGAGATGGCCGCGTAGGCGATGCAGAGGATCACCAGCACCAGCCAGAAGGGCACGTCTTCGGGCGGCGTCCAGCCGCCGATCGAGCCGTCGCCCAGCAGCGAGAAGAGCGCGATCAGAAAGGCGATCAGCAGGACTGCCGTGATGACGCTGAAGATGAAAGCGAAGAGACCGGCGATGACGCGCGTGACGTAGCCGACTGGTTGCGCGGGCGCTGCAGCTGGACCCGCGCCGTGGTCCCAGCGATCCCAGCCTTGGCGCCAGCCGCGCATCTGCTCTCGCCAGGCGCGGCGCTGTGCATGCATTTGGGCGCGCCATGTGCTGCTATTGTCTTCGGTGAAGCGCGAATATTCGCGCTTGGCGCGATCGATCACTTCTTGCGCGTTGAACGGCACGCCGTGCGCGGCGGACCATTCCTCGCTGGTGTGCGCTGACGGCACCAGAAACATCATGGCGATGTAGAGGATGATGGTCGCGCCGCCGGTGAAGATCGCGGTCAGGATGAAGAGAAAGCGGATCAGGTTGGCGTCGAGATCGAAATAGGCGCCGATGCCTGAGCAAACGCCCGAGATCACCGCGCCATCCTTGATGCGGTACAAGCGCTTGTGCGGCGGCGCCGACGACGACGCCGATGCGCGTTGCTCGCCGCCGTCGGCGCTGTCGCCTTCGACGGGGCCCATCTCTTGAAGGATGCGCGTCATCTCGGCGGCGGAGACGACCGTCTTGCTTGGGTTTAGATACGCCGCGCATTTGTCGGCGATGGCTTGTTCGAGATCGCGCACGATCTCGGCCTTGTCCGGATTGGCCGCGAGTGCCGCCTCGGCGCGGCCGAGATAAGCGCGCAGCGCGTCATAAGCGGGCTCTTCCAACTGATAGGAATTGCCGTTGAGATTGATGGTGACGACGCGTTCCATTAGCGACCCAGTCCCTCCAGAGTGGCGGTCAAATGGCGCCAATAGGCGCCGAGCTCATCGAGGCGCGCCGCGCCCTTGTCGGTGAGCTGGTAGTATTTGCGCGGCGGGCCTTGGCCGCTCTCGACCCAATTGTAGTCGACGTATTCCTCACGCCGGAGTTTGGAGAGGAGCGGGTAGAGCGTGCCTTCCTGTGTCGCGAACGGCGTCGGCGCGAGAGCGGCCAAAATGTCGCCGACATAGACCGTCCGGCCCGACACGATCGTGAGGATCGCGAACTCCAGAAGACCTTTGCGTAGGCCGGCGAATTGCTCGTCTGCAGTGGGCATAAAGCTACCTTGTGTGAAAAAGGTATCGGGGCGTGGTAAGGATGTCAAGGGTAGCAAGGGGTGTTTTGGGTCCGCCTACGCCAAGGCTTCGGCGGACGATTTCGCTTCGCGAAATCGGAGGGCGGAGACGCGAGTTTGGCGTCTAAGGTTAGTTACAGTGTGCGCTGCTTGCGCAGCGCCGGACGCTTTCGCTCGCGTCTCCATGATCTGCTTCCACCGGGACGTCACAAGGAGGTTTTTCACTCCTCTGGATGGTTCCCCGGCGGCGTGAGAGTCGTCGCTGTTCGGCGGCGATCCTCTGTATGTGCTCCACGCGGTTACAACTCCGCGGGCTTCTGCTGCCGCTGCGATACGAAACACCAAAACGTCCAAGGGGTCTGTCCGTCTGATGGTTCGCCTTCTCCGATGGTTTGGAGATGCACCGGCGCATCACGCTCGATCACATCATCTCCGCGTTGGCTGAACAGGGATCCAACTGCCCTCCTGCGAAGATGATGGGGTGATGATACGCCGGGTTTGGATGCGGTCGGATAGAGGAGAATCTATCCTCATATTGGAGTGCGCCCCTCGGGCCGGACAGGTAGAGAGTTGGAATTGACCGGGGATCCG
>QBMO01000068.1:24691-29288 GCA_003242075.1 Alphaproteobacteria bacterium | reverse complement strand
CCGAGGTTAAGCTGCTTCGCGGGCGGCGTGAATCGCGAACTTGTTCAGAGTCGCCTTAGGTGAGAAAGGGCCAGACCTAGCCCTACCCCTTCCGTCGCCAAGTGCTGCCGCTGGCGTTATCCATGACTTCGACGCCGCGCGCTGCGAGTTCGTCGCGCAGGCGGTCGCTTTCGGCGTAGTTTTTGGCGGCGCGCGCAGCGACGCGCTCGGCCACGAGTTTATCGATCTCGGCCGCGGCTTCGCCGAAGCTGGCGCGAAACCAGTGTTCGGGATCGTCCTGCAACACGCCAAACAGTTTCGCCGCGACCAGTAGTTCGCCCTTCGCTTTGGCTTGATCGGCGGGCTTCTTGGCGATGTTGGCGGCGGTGGCGAGCGCGTAGAGTTCAGCGATGGCTTCGGGCGTGTTCAAATCATCAGCCAGCGCTTCGATGAAAGCCTTGGGCGGCTCTACATCGGCGGCTTCGACATCCTTCAAGCGCAGCGCGGCGCCATAGAGGCGGTCGAGCGAGGCTTGCGCGGCGCGCATCATGTCTTCGTTGAAATCGAGCGGCGCTTTATAGTGGGCGCTGAGCAGCGCCCAGCGCAGCGTCTCGCCTTGCCAGCCATGGCCAAGCAATTCGCGCGGCGTGATGACGTTGCCGAGCGATTTGGACATCTTGGTCGTGTCCATGGTGAGAAAGCCGTTGTGCATCCAGACGCGCGCCAACGGATGGTTGTGCGCGGACTCGCTCTGGGCGATTTCGTTTTCGTGGTGCGGGAAGATGAGATCGATGCCGCCGCCGTGAATGTCGATCGGTGAGCCGAGTTCGGCTTCGATCATGGCCGAGCATTCAATATGCCAGCCGGGGCGGCCAGCGCCGAATGGCGCCTCCCATTGCGGTTCGCCCGGCTTGGCCGATTTCCAGAGCGCGAAATCTGAGGGATGACGCTTATCGTCCTCGCCTTCTACGCGGGCGCCGGCTTGCATGTCTTCCTGCGCGCGGCCGGAGAGCTTGCCGTAATCGGCGTCGGCGGCGACGGCGAAATAAACGCCGGTGGCAACTTTATAAGCGGTGCCTTGGGCGATCAGTTTTTCGATCAGCGCGATCATGCCGGCGACGTGCTCGGTGGCGCGCGGCTTGAAGGTTGGCGCCAGCACGCCGAGCGCTGCGGTGTCGGCCTCGTAGGCGCTCTCGAACTCAGCCGTTATGGCGCCGATCGTCTGGCCGCTCTCGATGGCGGCGTTAATGATGCGGTCGTCGATATCGGTATAGTTGCGCGCGTACAGCACGGCCTTTTCGCCATAGACATGGCGCAGCAGCCGGAAAAGTACGTCGAACACCACCGGCGGGCGCATGTTGCCGATATGGGCGTAGCTATAGACCGTGGGCCCGCAGACATACATCGTCACCCGGGCCGGATCGGCGGGGACAAACGGCTCTTTGCGCCGCGTCAACGTGTTCGTGAGCTGGATTTTCATGGCGTTTGGGTTCTAGCGGCGCCTTGTGCTACACTCCATATCCAATCGGGGCCGACAGCGTGGCCCCGTCGCCTGAGGGTGTTTTTCGGGCGGGCGTTAAGTCCGGGTGTCTGACTGGCTCGTATGAGCCTCCAAGAACCCTCCTGGCTCGACCTCCGTTCCTCAGACCAAGGACCGTCAATTCTCATGAGTGAAATACTGAAGTGGCGCTCGCCAGCTGAGGCTGCGCAGACGAGACCGTCGCGCGAAGCCGCCATGGACGCGGTCAAGACGCTGATCGCCTGGGCCGGCGATGACCCGGAACGCGAAGGGCTGAAGGATACGCCCAAGCGCGTCGTCGACGCCTATCGCGAATGGTTTCGCGGCTACGACGAATGCCCGGCCGACGAACTCAGCCGCGTGTTTGAGGAAGTCAGCGGCTATGACGACATCGTCATGCTGAAGAAGATCGATGTGGAGAGCCATTGCGAGCACCACATGGCGCCGTTCCTGGGCAAGGCGTACGTCGCCTATCTGCCGACGGATGCGGTGGTCGGCATTTCCAAGATCGCGCGCGTGGTCGAGATTTTCGCCAAGCGCCTGCAGACGCAGGAAACTATGACGTCGCAGATCGCGCACTCGATCGAGGAAACACTCAAGCCGCGCGGCGTCGCCGTGCTGATCGACGCCGAGCACCAGTGCATGAGCACGCGCGGCGTCCACCACAAGGACGTCACCACGATCACCACGCAATTCACCGGCGCGTTTAAGGACGACGCGGAATTGCGGAATAGGTTTTTGAAGCTGGCGGGGTATGGCTGAGCGCTACAGCACCCGCAGCGTAAGCACCGTCCCAATCGGATGGGGATCGACCCGGACGCGGTTTGTCGATGCCCACTCCATGGCATCTGGAAGAGCCGTGGACATTGAACCGATCCTGACGCCTTCGGCGCCTTCAATGCCGTAGAACACGAAGCACGCCGGCGCCGAATGACGGAGCGCGTCGCGTATCTGGGATAGTTCTTGCGTGCCGACCGTCTCGATCGCCGTGGGCGACGTGAACATCCGTTCGGCTAAATCAATAATCTGAGCGCGCAAGTCCAGCGAGACGCTCCAATCTCCGGTGCGATCGGTGTCGCGCGAGCGTGCGAAGGCAAACTCCGCATTGCTGAAGATGAGCGCGTCGGGCCTCGGCACCGTGCAGAACGCGCGCCTCTCTCGGTCGTAGACACCCTCGTATCGCAACGTCGCGCGAATGAGATCGTAACTGCCAGCAGCGCGGTGACGCTCCAGCGTAGCGAACAACTGTCGATCAGCCTCGGCGATCAGTGGGTCAGCGCCAAAAAACTCGGTAAAGTTCTCGACGTAATAGTCGATCCTCGTGAGCCCGGTGTCCTCGATAATTGCGCCGTCTGGCGTGACGGATACCGTGACGATTGAACCACAACTGCCATCATTGTTCGGACGAACGCAAAGCGCCCTGCCCTCGGCGAGTTGCACCAACTCCGCGGGCGAAAGGGGCCGCGGCGCGCGCAACACCACGGCATCGGGTGGCGGCGCACTCGCACACGCCGAAATAAGCAAAGTCGCAAACAGAACAACAATTGCCCGCATCAATCCCCTCCCGCGGGCGCGACGCTAGCGTCGCGCTGCGGGGCTTGCAATTGCGCCTGTGCCGCTTCCGGCTTGTGCACCAGCGTCACCAGCACGAAGCTCAGCAGCATCAGCAGATACCAGGCGCCCATTTTCTCCAACGAGACCATATGCCAGCCGTCGCGCTGGCTGGGATAGACCCAGGCGGCGGCGAAGGTGCCGGCGTTTTCAGCGATCCAGATGAAGAACGACACGAGCAGCAGACCGACCAGCATCGGCATGCGGCGCGGCTTTTGGTCGGGCGTGAACACGAACCAGGTGCGCCAAAAGATCAGCGCGCTGAAGGCGAAAAGGCCGAGGCGGATGTCGATCGTGTAATGGTGCGTGAAGAAGTTGATGTAGGCGAGCAGCGCCAGCGCCCAAGTGGTCCAGAGCGGCGGGTAGTTCAGATATTTGATCTCGAACAGACGAATGGCGCGGGCGATGTAGGAGCCGACGCAGGCGTACATGAAGCCGGAAAAGAGCGGCACGCCGCCGATGCGCAGCAGGCTCTCCTCCGGATATATCCACGAGCCCTGCGCCGTCTTGAAGATTTCCATGATCGTGCCGACGACATGGAAGATCAAAATGACGACGGCCTCGTCCCAGCGTTCGAGCTTTGTCAGCAGCAGCGCGCCTTGGATGGCGATGGCGGCGAGGACGAGGAAATCGTAGCGCGCCAGCGGCGCGTCATCGGGCCAGCAGAGATGCGTGCCGATCAAAAGCACGATCATCGCGCCGCCAAACAGGCACGCCCACGCCTGCTTCAGGCCAAAGAGCAGAAACTCATAGGCCCAGCCATGCCACTTAGATCGTTCCGCCCACGGACGCGCCCAAGCGTCGAAGCGCGCGACTTGGGCCTTGATCTTGTCCTTGGGACTCATCGGCCGCGACGCTAGCCGGTTTCCAGAGAGGCGTAATCCCGCGTATGAGGGCCTCGATGAAGGTCGCTGTTGTCGGTCTGGGCGTCGCTGGCTTGAGCATTTGCGCGCGGCTGGCTTTGGCTGGGCACGAGGTGTTCGGGTTCGAGCAGTTCGAGCCGATGCACACGCATGGCTCGTCACACGGCGACACGCGCATCATGCGCATGACGCCGGGCGAAGGCGACGTTTACGTGAAGCTGGCGCGGCGCGCGGGCGATCTCTGGCGCACCTGGGAGGGCTTGGCGGGTCAGCCGCTGATCGAGTGGACGGGCGGGCTGATGGCGGGGCCGCAGGGCTCGCCGTTCGTGGACGCGTGCGTGCGCATGAGCAAGCGGCCGGCGGCGGCGCTGCGGGGCGATGCGATCCATCCGCTCACGCGCGGCTACATCGCCCTCCCCTACGATTGGGATGCCTTCCGGCAAGAGGATAGCGGCGTCATTGCAGCAGACGCGACGCGCGCGTTCCTGCTGCGCCGCGCGCCGCGCTGGGGCGCGAAATTGTATCACGGCTTGAAAATCGGTGGCCCCATCGAGGGCCCATCGCTGGTGATCAATTGCGACAAACGCGACTTCGATGCGGTGATCGTGGCGGGCGGCGCCTGGGG
>QBMO01000068.1:21211-24681 GCA_003242075.1 Alphaproteobacteria bacterium | reverse complement strand
GCCTGGGGCGCGCGGCTCTTACCGGAATTTGCCGGGCGGCTTGCTGTCAAGCGGCGCGTGGTGGGGTGGTTCAAAACCGAGAACCCACGGCTCTTGCCGGTGATATGCGTCGATAACGACGTCGGCGTCTATGGCATGCCGGCGCCGCGCGGCTTGTACAAATTGGGCCTGCACTCCGTCGGCGGCGCGACCGATCCCGACAACGTGCGCGAGCCGGACGATGAGGATGCGGCGCAATTGGGCGAACAGGTCGAGATGCTGTTGCCGAAGCACGATCCGGTTCCTGTGCGCATGGCGCGCTGCCTCTACACGGTAACGCCGGACGAGCATTTCCTCATCGCGCCGAGCGCGGCGCACGAGCGCGTGCTGATCTTCTCCGCCTGCTCGGGGCATGGTTTCAAATATGCGCCGGTGTTTGGCGAACTGGCGGAAGAATGGCTGAACGGTAAGCCGTCGCCGGAACTGGAGGCGTTCGGACTGTCGCGCCGCGGCGACGTGAACAGGTTAGGCTCCGTTAAGAGTTAGGCCACATTCCCGTCGCATCCGAGTCACGAACGTGTCGCGGAATCACGCGATACGGGGCCTATGAACGCAGAACAATTCCTGACGCTCGCCGATACGCTGCGCTCCTTTGCGCAACACTCAGGCCGCGACCTCAACGCGTCCAACCTCTTCGTGCACGACATGCTGATGCGCGCGATCGAGATCGAGCTGTGCGGGGAAGAGGAAGACGAGCCTCAGAACTAGGCCGATCTACCCGCAAGTTATTCCACTTCCGCAATCGCGCCCACGCCAGAGCCTGCGTCCGCCGCCACCGTGAACGCCGCCACGCGCGCGATTTCGTATTGCTTGGCCAAGATGTTCGACACCGAGAAGAACTCCGCCGTCGCTTGCGCGGGCGTCAGCGTGAGCACCATGAAGCCGTGGCTGAGCGCGTCGTTCCACTTGATGTGCGGATTGCGCGCGCGGACGCCGGCGGCGAAATCCATGCCGGCGGCGGCGAAATAGTAAGCATCGCTCGGCGAGGTGATCGAGGTCGTGCCGAACTCGACGGCGACGCGGCCCTGCCCGTCCTCGATTTCATTAGCCCAGGCGGTGTGCGTGTCGCCAGTCAGTACGATCGCATTGTTGGCGGCGGCGCGAATAGCGGCAAGCATGCGCGTGCGTGCGGCAGGATAGCCATCCCACGCATCCGTGTTGAGCGGAAACGGGAAGCGCGTGAGCTTCAAGAGCTGCGTGACGCCAGGGCGCAAGCGCTCAAGCGCGGCCGCGAGCGGCGCGGGCGTGGCGGAGAGATCAGGCGTTGTCAGCGGCGCCATCAGAATTTGATTGCCGATCACTTGCCACGGCGTGCCCTCATTCTTGGAGCGCTGCATCTCGCGCGCAAGCCAATCTTCTTGCGCGGGGCCCAGCAATTGGCGATCCGGCGCGTTCAAGGTTTCGTTGAGCGTCTCGACATCCGGCGCGAGATAAAAGCCAGCCGGCAGATTTGGCGCGGCGGCGGCGAGCCCTTGGGCGCGGCGCCAATCGAGAACCGGGCGCAGTTCTTCGCCGACTTGTTCGTAGATAGCGGGCAGCAATTGTTGCGCGGGTACGTCCGCTTCGTGCTCGCGGAGCGCTACGGGCGCCGCTGGATTGGTGAAATTCCAGCGTTGCGTTTCGATCGGCAGATCGGTGGCGTAGTCGAGCGCTTGCGTGCGCGCGAGCAAGCGGGATTCCAGCATGATCAGCGTAAACAGATCGCCGAACTGGAAGCTGCGATTGATCGCTTCGAAGGCACGGCCGGCCTCCGGTTCACGGATCGGCATCCATTCATAATAGGCTTGAAGCGCGGCGCGCTTGCGGTTGGCCCACTCCCCTTCGCCTGCGTCGTGGTTTTCCGCGCCCATGGTGAAGCTGTCATTGGCGACTTCGTGGTCATCCCAAACCACGATCCAGGGCGCTGCGGCGTGCGCGGCTTGCAGCTCTGCTTCGGTTTTGTATTGCGCGTGACGGGCGCGATAATCTTCGAGCCGCAAGCACTCCACTTCCGGCGACGGCACCCGTCCCAATTGCAGCGCGACATCGCCGCCATAACCGGAGAGGCCGTATTCGTAGATGTAGTCACCGAGATGGATGATGGCGGCGAGATCGTCGCGCTCGGCCAGCGCTTCATAGGCGTTGAAGAAGCCGTGTGAATACGAGGCGCAGGAGGCGACGGCGATCTTCAGTTCTTCGGTGCGCCCGCGCGGCAGCGTGCGCGTCTTGCCGGTGACACTTTCGGCGGCGCCGGCACGGAAGCCGTAGAAGTATGGCGCACCGGCGCGGAGGCCGGTGACGTCGGCTTTCACCGTATAGTCGCGCGCTTCGCTGGTTTCGATCACGCCGGTTTTGACGACGTCGGTCAGTTCGCGATTGCGCGCCACGATCCAACGCACCGGCACCGGACCGGGATTGACGGGCGACACACGCGTCCAGATGACGACACGATCCTGCTTGGGATCGCCGGAGGCGACGCCGTGATTGAAGGCCAGATCGCCCTCATAAGCCGGCGTTTCCACGTCGGTGGCGCCGCAAGCCGCGACCGCGCCCGTAGTCGCCAGCAAAGCGCCGCGGCGCGTCCAACCTTTTTGCATCGTGTCCCTCCGCGCGCGGTTAGAGCGCAAATCGCAGGCGCCCGCAAACACCCTTAGCCGATTGCCCGCACCCGCAACCGCACAGGCTGGTGATCGGTGTGTTCGAAGCCCAGATCGTAGCCGTGCACGTCGAGCACTTCGACGTTCGGCGAGACGATGAAACCATCGATGGTAGTGACGTAGTTTTCACCCGCGACATATGGCTTGTGATTGGTGCGCACGCTGGGGATGCGCGCGTCCGCTGCGATGCGCCAGCCTTCGGGCAGCGCGTCTTGCGGGAATGGGAAAAGCCAGAACAGGAAGCGCTCATCGGTCGTGTGCGGAAAGTCGGTTTCGGCGATCTGGAAATTCCAATCGCCGCCGATGACGACGCGGCGGCCGCTGGCGTATTCGCCTTCGGCCCACGCCATCAACTCGCGCAGCTGACGCGTGCGCACGGCGGCGTCTTCGTCGAAAGCGGCAAGGTGGACGCTGGCGATGGTCCAGTTCTCGTCGCCTGCGAGGCGGATGAAGGGCGACGCGTAGCGGCGGCGCACGCCGAAGATGCCGCTATCTTCGGCTGGCAGCGCCGTGAGCCCGGTCTCGCTGACGGCGTTCGCTGAGTAAAGCGCCTGGCCGTGATCGAGCCTGATCGGCCATGGCATCAGACGCGTGCGGAAATCAGCAAAGAACGTGTTGTCGCGATCGCGCAGCGCGTGCTCGGCGCGGTCGCGCACATTGATCCAGTAATTCACCGGCCCGGCGCGCGCCGTCTCTTGCATGATGACGATGTCAGCGTCGTTGTGCTGCGCCAGGAACGCCTCGATGCCGGCGACATTGGCGCGCACCGCTTCGCGCGAGGGCGGAAACATATGC
>QBMO01000068.1:19269-21201 GCA_003242075.1 Alphaproteobacteria bacterium | reverse complement strand
CCCCAGGCCCGCCATAGCCGACATTCCAGACAAGGATGTCGAGCGTGTTGTCCGCCACCGGCAAATCGGCGCCTGCTTCGCGCTCGATGTCGGCGCTGGTTGCGGCGACCTGATGGTTCACCGTCAGGAAAGCCGCGACATAGACCGCGATGATGGCGGCAATGACGGCCAAGGTGATGAGCACGCGCTTCATGCCGCTCACTAACAACGTCGCCAAAGCGCAAACAAGCCGATAGAAGCGCGCGGGTGAGCGATATCGACGAAACCACGGAAGAAGCACCCGGCGAAATCCGTAGCGCGGTCGCGCCGGAGGGCGCTGGCGATCGTGTGGACGCGTGGCTGGGGAAACTCTGGCCGGATTTGTCGCGTTCGCGCGTGCAAGGGCTGATCGGGGCGGGCAAGCTTTCGGTCGATGGCGTGTTGGTGACGCACGCAAAGGACACGCCGCGCGTTGGCGCAACTTATGAACTGACACTGCCGCCGGCTGAGCCCGCCGCGCCGCAACCGGAAACGCTGCCGATCAACGTCGTCTATGAGGACGCGGATTTGATCGTCGTCGACAAAGCCTCGGGCATGGCGATGCATCCCGCCCCCGGCTCGATGCGCGGCACGTTGGTCAACGCCCTGCTCGCGCATTGCGGCGATTCACTCTCCGGCATTGGCGGCGTGGCGCGCCCGGGCATCGTGCATCGCATCGATAAGGACACGACCGGGCTCGTCGTCGTCGCCAAGCACGATGCGGCGCATCAGGGTTTGGCCAAGCTGTTTGCGAAACACGATCTGGAGCGCGTCTATTACGCGGTGACGCGCGGGGCGCCGAAGGAACGCAGCGCGCGGATCGAGAACGTGCTGGTGCGCTCGGGCGAAGATCGCCGCAAATATGTGGTCGCGCGCAATCCCGATAGCGAAGCCGGCAAACGCGCGGTGACGGATTACTGGACGATTGAGAGTTTCGGTCAGCAAGTTGGCGCCTCGGTTGGCCGGCCCGCGGCGGCGTTGTTGGAGTGCCGCTTACATACTGGCCGCACGCACCAAATCCGCGCTCATCTCACCCATCTCGGCGCGCCGCTAATCGGCGATCCACTTTATGGCAAGCAGCGCGCCTTCAAGGCCGAGGGCCCGCATGCCGATGAAGTCGCGGCGGTTGTTGAGGCATTTCCGCGCCAAGCACTGCATGCGGCGGTGTTGGGCTTCAAACATCCCGTCTCAGGCGAAGAGTTGCGCTTCGAAAGCGCGTTGCCTGCCGACATGGACGCGCTGCTCGTCGCGCTCAGACGGCTCTAGTTCAAAATTCGCCGCAATTCGCCGCCAAGGCCGCTGCGATGAGCGGGGGATCGACACTGGCGCGGCGGCGTGCGCTGAGCGTTGCGGCGAGCACGCTGGTGGTCGGCGCCGCTCTGGTGCTGCTCGTTTGGTCTTCGCGCACGACAACGTGGGTTGGCGAAGCTGCGCGCGGCGTTGATGTGACCATCGTTGAACGCGAGCGCGCTGAGACGCCGCGCCAACAACCACGCCAGCGCGCACCGCAAGCTGGTTCGCCGCAAGCGAGCGATGCTGCCGTGGATGCGCGCGAAGCGGCAGATAACGCTGCACTCTCAAACATGATCGCCTGCATGCGCCCCCGCAATCAGCGGCCGACGACGTGCCCGCGCGATCCGCCGGTTGATCCAGATGACTCACGCACGCGGCTTCCAGTTGGCGGCGATTACTATGTGCCGCCGCCGCCCGATCTCGATCGCATCTACACGCAAGCCGAGCGGGAAACGTTGGTAATGCCGAGTTGCGTGCGCGATGGCGCGCCCGGCGCCGGCGCGGGTGCGAGCGTGTGCGCGCGAATGGGCATCACGCCGCCGCCGCCGACGCGCTCGATGGAAGAAGTCTGTCGCGACGCCAATATGGGCGGGCCGTGCGAGACGCCGCTCTTCCGCGAAG
>QBMO01000068.1:15906-19184 GCA_003242075.1 Alphaproteobacteria bacterium | reverse complement strand
AAAACGTCCTGCATGGAAAACACCGCCCGACAAAACTACAGCGCCTCCCCGACACACGCGGCGCGGATTAATCTGGAGGCGCTGTAGTTTTGTCGGGCGGTGTTTTCCATGCAGGACGTTTTCGCGGGCGCGGAGCGCGTGTTGGCGGCTGTCGGCGGCTTGGCGCTGTTCGCGCTGAACGACGTGCGTATGTTCCAGTGGCTGCCCCGCGCCGCCGACCCGGGCGACGGGCGCGTCCACAGCGTTGCGCTGACGCTCTGGGGCGCCAGCGACCAGGTTTATGTGACCGCACTCGATCTCGGCCTGCGCTGGGGCCTAGCCGGCTTAACCTTTGGTCTTTGCCTCTGGGCGGTGCTCGAAACGCTGCGCCCTGGGGTAGGCAAAACTGGCCGACCACAAGACCTATAGGCCAGTGCCAAAGCGTTCACGGCGCTGATTCTATTGCTTGATTTCGTTTCATCGCTGCAATTATATAGTTCTTGATTTGTTCGCGGTCACGGACTAGTCTCGCGAGCGCCTCTGCAAGGCCGCGAAGGGCTTCCTATATTAAGGCCCACGGGCAACCGAAGCCGCCTTTGAGACGTATTCAAAGGCAGCACTCGAGACGCCCTAGGAGGGGTTCAAACACATGGCTTCAACTGCGCTGACGCTCGCTCTGTCCCCCGAGCAGGGATTGCAACGGTATCTCTCGGAGATCCGCAAATTCCCCATGCTCACCAAGGAAGACGAGTTCATGCTGGCCAAACGCTGGCAGGAACACGGGGACACCGAGAGCGCACATAAATTGGTGACGTCACACCTGCGTCTCGTCGCGAAGATCGCGATGGGCTACCGCGGCTATGGCTTGCCGATCGGGGAAGTGATTTCCGAAGGCAATGTCGGCCTCATGCAGGCTGTGAAGAAATTCGATCCGGACAAGGGCTTCCGCTTGGCGACCTACGCCATGTGGTGGATCCGCGCCTCGATCCAGGAATACATCCTGCGCTCGTGGTCGCTCGTGAAAATGGGCACCACCGCCGCGCAGAAGAAGCTCTTCTTCAACCTGCGCCGCCTGAAGGGCGAGATGGCGGCGCTTGAGGAAGGCGATCTGCGTCCCGAGAACGTGGCGACGATCGCTCACAAGCTCGCGGTGACGGAAGAAGAAGTGATCTCGATGAACCGTCGCCTCTCCGGCGGCGGCGACGCTTCGCTCAATGCGCCGATCGGCGGCGCGGGCGGCGAAGGCGAATCCGAGTGGATGGACTGGCTGGCCGACGACAAGGTCGAAGGCACGCAAGAAACGCGTCTGGCCGAGACCGAGGAATTCAGCGAGCGCATGACGCTTCTGCAAGAAGCTATGGGCGAACTGAACGAGCGTGAGCGCCACATCATCCAAGAACGTCGCTTGAAGGATGAGCCCTCCACGCTGGAAGAGCTCTCGGTTCAATACGGCGTCAGCCGCGAGCGCGTGCGCCAAATCGAAGTGCGCGCGTTCGAGAAGCTGCAAAAGGCGATGAAAAAGCAAGCCGCGTCGCGCGGGCTGCTGGCGGACGCCAAGGCTTAAGCTGCTTCAGATGTGAACACGGAAACGCCGGCGGAGACGCCGGCGTTTTTCTAGCTAAACGATCCACTTCAGATTGCACTTCCTGGCACGCAAGTGCAACCATAGCGCTAGCAACTGGGGAGGATGCAATGCCAATTTCTAACAAGCTCATCGAGACCGCTCGCGCCGAATGGGAGTTCTTTGGCCGAGGCGAGATCAATCTAGACGGCACCGAAAAACAAGGCCGCAAGGAGTACGTAGATGGCGCTTATCAGCGGGTCGGTGATTATTGGAAGTTCATTGGCGGCCCGCACAAAAATCTAACCGGCAAGGATCGCGGCACGCCCTGGTCCGCCGCCTTCATTTCATTCTGCTTCAATGAAGCTGGCGCTGCAGCGAAGTTTCCATACTCCGCTGGCCACGCGACCTACATCAACGCGGCGATCAAGAACGCTGGCGCAAGCGGTGCAAAGCCGATCATCGGCCACAAGGTGAAAGACTATTCGCCGAAGCCGGGCGATCTCATCGGTTATTGGCGCGGCGCGACGAAGGTGAGCTACGAAACCGCGCGCCAGATCGGTTGGTACGAGAGCCACACAGACATCGTCGTCGAAATCGGCAACGGCTTTTTGTATTCGATCGGCGGCAACGTTCGTCACAGCGTCACACGCAGCCAGTTCAAGATCGACGCCAACGGCCGTTTGACCGACAAAAGTCAGAACTGGTTCGTCGTGATCGAAAACAAGATCTGAGTTCGCGCTCCACGCGAAGGCATAAACCTGCGATCAGAAGTTTTCGCGCAGCCAGTTCCACATGCCGTGCACCGTGTTGCGCACCGTCGCGGCGGCTTGCGCGAGCGACGGGTGGAAGCCGTCATCGACGAGATCGAGCACAGGGCCATCGAGGCGGTGGCGCAACAGGCCAGCGCTGGTGGCGTAATCGGGGCCGACATCGCTGTGATCGAAACCGCAGAGTTCGAACGGGCGGCCCAAACGCACCGGCATGCCGAGCGCTTCGACGGCAAGATCGCGCACGCCCGGGATCATAGCGCCGCCGCCGACCAGCACGACGCGTTGCGGGCCGTCGGCGCTCATGAGGCCGGCGCGCGCCAGACGATCACGCACCATGAGCAGCATTTCGTAGAGACGCGGGCTCATCGTATCGGCGATGGCGCCGCGGAGTGCGGTTGAGGCTTCCAGGCGCCCGTCAGCGCCGAGCCGTGGCGCGGACACGGCTTCACGAGGATCGAATGCATTGGCGACGGCCCCGAAATGCAGCTTCACGCGCTCGGCTGCGGCGAACGTGGTTTGCAGTTTGGCGGCGAGATCACGCGTCAGCCGCACGCCGCCGACTGCGAGCGTTTCGCAATGGATGAGCGTGTCTTCGGCGAATACGGCGATGCCGGTCGTGCCGGCGCCGAGATCGATGACGACGGCGCCCTCTTGGCGCTCTTCCGGCGTCAACGCGGCGAGTGCGGCGGCTTTCGGCGCGGCGATGATCTCTTCCACGTCGGCGCCGGCTTGGCGCACGCAGGCGCGCAACGCGTTGATCGCTTCGGTCGGCGCGGTGACGATGCAGGCTTCGACCGCAAGCAGCTTGCCTGGATGGCCGTGCGGATCGGCGATGTGTTCGCCGTCGTCGATCGCATAAAACAACGGCTCGACGTGCAGGAAGGTGAGCTGCGGCGTCGGCGCGGCTTGCATGGCGGCGTTCAGCGCGTTTTCAACATCGCGGCCGGTGATGACCGGGCCTTTGA
>QBMO01000068.1:14894-15896 GCA_003242075.1 Alphaproteobacteria bacterium | reverse complement strand
GCGCGGTGACGATGCAGGCTTCGACCGCAAGCAGCTTGCCTGGATGGCCGTGCGCGATTTGCGAGCTGATGCCGGGCCCGGAGTAGGACGCGACGACGCGTGTGATAGGTGCGCCCGCCATGGCGGCGGCCTCGGCCAAAGCAACCTCGATTGCGCGCGCGCAGGCGTCGAAATCCGCAGGTTTGCCGCTGGCGATAGCGGGCGCAGTCTGGTGGCCAACGCCGAGCACGCGCAGCGGACGGTCCGGGTGCATGTCGAGCACCGGGTCGCGGCGTGTGGCGAGGCAAACGGTTTTCGAAACGCCGACATCGAGCGCGGCGATCAAGGGCAGCGGCGTATTGAGTTCGAGGATCTCATCCTCGCGCTCGAGCGCGACGTGCTTTTGCGGAGCGGCCATCATGCGCCTCCCAGCAAAAGACGCGGACCGCCGGCGAGCGAGGGATGCACGCGGATCGCCATACGGTGCGGGACGCGCAGATCAATCGTAGTGAGCGGGCGATCGAGCAAAGCGTGCTGGGCCTGCAAGCGTTCGAGACGGGCGAGCGCTTCGGGCGCGCCCTCTTCTGGCAGCGCGACAGTGGCGCCGGACATCAGTTCGAGATTCCAGCGGCGGTCGTTGACGCGGGTCAGCGATTGCAGGCGCTCGCGCACGTGCGGCAGGCTTTCGAGCGCCAGCAAGAGCGGTTCAGCGGCGGGGCCGGCACCGCGGCCGACGACCAGCGGCAGATCGGGATGGTCGGCGGCGCGCTCGGCCAGCAGTCGCTCGCCGTTCACGTCGATGACGGAGACTTCGCCGTCCTCTTGCCAGACCGCATATTCCTGGCGGCGCTCGACTTCGACGACGAGCGTCGAAGGCCACAAGCGGCGCACGCGCGCGGATGCGACCCAGTCAAGGCTTTCGACACGCGCTTGCACGTCGCGCGGATCGAGCGACAGCACCGATTGGCGGCCTTCCGGCACGATCAGCGCGCGCACTTCCGCAGCGCGCGCCGGCGTGATGGC
>QBMO01000068.1:10833-14884 GCA_003242075.1 Alphaproteobacteria bacterium | reverse complement strand
GGCGCCGGTCATGGCGGCGACTTCAATATCGCCGATGGCAAAACCCGCGTTAGCCGCCGCGCCATCAGCGCCGCGCGCGAACGCTTCGCGTGCGTCAAACAACGAAGAGCCGAGCCATGCCGCGCCAGCGATGCCGGCGCCGAGAAACAGCACAAAGCCGGTCAGCGCCAGGACCAGGCTTTTCGGCGTCACCTGCACGTCGTTCGGCGACAGGCCGCCGGAGAGTTTGATGCGGGCGATGCGCGGCATCGCCTCGTGCGGCGACGGGCCATAGCTTGCGCTGGCCTTGCGGCGCTTGCCGCGCGGCGGCTCGCCACCGCGTCCGCCGGAACGTCGCGCTCTTACCGCGGCCATGATGCATCCTCCAGGATCCAGGCCACGAGTTCGTCGTAGGACATGCCGACATGAGCGGCTTGTTCTGGCGCGAGCGACGTGGGCGTCATGCCGGGCTGTGTGTTGACTTCCAAGAGCGCCAGGCGGTCGCGCTTGGGATCGTAACGAAAGTCGCTGCGCGTCACGCCGCGGCAGCCGAGGGCGTGGTGGGCGGCTTCAGCGGCGCGCATGCATTGTTCGGCGACGCCGGCGGGAATGTCGGCGGGCACGACATGGCGTGAGCCGCCTTCGGCGTATTTGGCGTCGAAATCGTACCAATCGCCGTCGCTGGTGACGAAAATCTCGGTGACGGCGAGCGCGCCGCGTTCGTGCATGACGGCGACGGTCAGTTCTTTGCCGTCGATGAATTCCTCGACCAGCACGTCTTCGCCAAAGGTCCAGTCGGGATCGAGCAATTGTTCGGGCGGGCGGTTCGCGCCTTCGCGCACGATGAAAATGCCGACTGACGAACCCTGCGCGTTCGGCTTCACCACGTATGGCGCCGCCATCGGGTGCGCCTTCGCGGCGTCCAGCCGGTTCATCAGCTTGCCGTTAGCGAGCGGCAGGCCGGCTTGCGCAAACACGGCTTTGGATTTGTCTTTATCCATAGCGAGCGCCGAGGCGAGCACGCCGGAATGGGTGTACGGGAGCTTAAGATAATCGAGCACGCCTTGCGTGCGGCCGTCTTCGCCCCACTCGCCGTGCAGCGCGTTGAACACGCTATCGGGGCGCGCGTCTTTCAATTCCGCAATCCAACCTGGATTCTGCGGATCGATTTCGATGACCTCATGGCCGAGCCGGCGGAGCGCGTCAGCGCACCCGCGTCCAGAGCTCAAGCTCACAGGACGTTCGGGGCTCAAGCCCCCAAGAAGCACCGCCACACGGGCCATGCGCACGCCTCACCAACCAACACCACCCCGGCTGAAAGCACATTTTCTGTGCTCGTTCCGGAGTATCAATATGACACGCTCCACGGTTAAGGCATGGTGATGACAGTGTCTTTAGTTGCTGATTTTTATAGTAAATTTGCATTCAGACGTGTTGCGCGCGCTTAACTACGATGAAGACTTTACGCACGCGTGACGTGTGACCGTCGCCGCGATTATAAGTGCTGTGCGCCAACAGAGCGTTGCGCGCCGCGCACAATCCGCATGCACGGCGCGGCGTACCGCAAACTGTGACACCGTTTGCTAAGCAAGGTTGCCGCGCTTTAATTCCAACACGCGCACATGCGCAGATCGTCGGCACGCGCCTTATGCGCGGTGGGAGAATTTATGCGTATTTTTGTACTCGCTTGTGCGGGTTTGATGGCGGCGTGCTCGCAACCTGCGGCGCCGACGAGCGATCCGATGGGACCGATGCCGGTTGTGGCTGGCCTCTACGATTCCGGTCCGCTCTCGACAGACGCGGAATATCTGAGCGTCTGGTTCACCGAAGAGTTGGCCAATGCGATCGCCGCCAACGCCGCCGGGCCAGAGGATGCGCGCATCGACTGGGACTATCGCTCGTGGGCGATCGACTCCGAAGTCGAAAACATTCGCTACGCCGTGGGCCAGCACGCGGAGCCTGGCCACGCCGAGATTTCGACGCGCTTCAGCTATCCGGGCCTGCCCGGCGGCATGATCCTCACCTGGGACATGTGCGCGCGCGAGGACGGCCAATGGCGCATCGCCAACGTCACCGCGATCGACGTGGGCGACGAAACCACGCCGAGCTCTGGCGAGGAGGCGTCGCTGCGGCCGGCGCTTGGGCTTGACCCGATCCCGCCGGAGACGTGCGTGTAAACAACTCCGCTTCGAAACGAGCAACGCGCGCCGGGCAACTGGCGCGCGTTTGTTTTTTGGGCGCACGGCCTCTCTTTTAGGCGCCTAGCGCTTATCCCGAGGCGCGGCGCGCGCCGCCGCTTGGAGGAGACTGCCCGCTCCGCCAGCACTAGCGGCGATGACATCACGTATTGTGCTCGCTTACGCCGACACCGCTGAAGCCGAGGCGCGGGCCCTCGCCTCGCGCCTGGACCGGCTTGGCTATCGGGTTGATCGGCTGCGAGGACGGCCGAAGGCGGCCGACAAAGTTGTGATGCTGTGGTCACGCGCGGCGTGGGGGACGCCTGCGCTCAGGGCGGCGGCGCGCGTCTATGCGGAAGCGAGCAAGGTCGCTGCGCTCGCCCCTTAGTCGAGCGCTTCGGCGATATCGGCGATCAGATCGCCCACGTCTTCGATGCCGACGGAGAAGCGGACGAGGCCATCGGTGATGCCGAGCGCTTCGCGCAGAGGCTTGTCGATCGAGGCATGCGTCATGATGGCGGGATGCTCGATCAGCGATTCCACGCCGCCGAGCGATTCCGCCAGTGAGAAGAGCTTCACCCGTTCGAGGAAAGAGCGCGCGGCGGGGAGCCCGCCCTTCAGCGTCGCGGTGATCATGCCGCCATAGCCGCCGATCATCTGCTTCTTGGCGATGGCGTGCTGCGGGTGATCGGCGCGGCCAGGATAGATGACCTGCTCGATCTGCGGTTGCTCCGCGAGAAAGTCCGCGATCTTCGTCGCATTCTCACAGTGGCGCTGGACGCGCACGTGCAGCGTCTTGGTCGAGCGCAGCAGCAGGAAGCAATCCCACGGCGCAGAGACGGCGCCGACGGCGTTCTGCGTGAACTTGAGGCGCTGAGCGATGTCGTCGTCATTCGCGACCAGAACGCCGCCGATCACGTCGGAATGGCCGCCGATATATTTCGTGCACGAATGCAGCACGATATCGGCGCCGAGCTTCAGCGGGTTCTGCAGCACCGGCGAAGCGAACGTGTTGTCGACGCCGACAATGGCGCCCTTGGCCTTGGCGATGCGGGCGACAGCCTCGATGTCGATGATCTTCAAAAGCGGATTGGTTGGCGTTTCGATCCAGCAGAGTTTGGTCTTGGCCGTGAACGCCGCTTCGGTGGCGTTCAAATCTGTCATATCGACGCGCGTATAGGTGATGCCGAATTGCTTGAAGACTTTGTCGAGCGTGCGGAACGTGCCGCCATACACGTCATCGCATAGGACAACATGATCGCCGGTTTGCAGCAAGTGCACGCAAGCGGCGAGCGCAGCCAGGCCGGAGGCGAACATCAAGCCGTGGCGGCCGCCTTCGAGTGAAGCGATGTTTCCTTCCAGCGCCTTGCGCGTGGGATTGGCGGAACGCGCGTAGTCGTAGTCCTCGATAATGACGCCCGGGCTTTGCTGGACGTAGGTCGAGGTTTGGTAGACCGGCGTCATGATCGCGCCGGTCGTCGGGTCGGGCCGCTGGCCCGCATGGATGCAGCGGGTGGCGAAGCCTTTATTGTGATGCATCGGGCTGCCCTTAGCGCCTGCCGGCGAGATATTCGATCAAATCGATCTTGGAGATGACGCCAACGACGTTGGACGAATCCACCACGACGGCGACGTTGTCGGCGGCGAAAATGTGGAAGAGCTCTTCAATGCGCGCTTTCGGATNCCGCCGATCGGCGAGGCCGCCGATTTCGCCGGCGCGTCGAGATTGAAATCGCGCTTCTGCATCTTCGAGAGCACGTCGCTTTCGTGCACGATGGCGTTGAGCTTGCCGCGTTCGATCAACGGGATTTGGCTGACGCCGTGCTCGCGCATGAGATTGACCACGTTGCGCAGCGGCGCATCGGCATCGGCGGTGATCGGCTGCGTCTTTAGCC
>QBMO01000068.1:7861-10823 GCA_003242075.1 Alphaproteobacteria bacterium | reverse complement strand
GCTTCATCCAGGCGTCGGAGAGGAATTTGGAGACGTAGCGGTTGCCGTGATCCGGCAGCACCGTGAGCACCTTTTTACCTGGGCCAAGCTCCTTGGCGATTTGCAGCGCCACGAAGACGTTCGAGCCGGACGAGCCGCCGACGAACATACCCTCTTCACGCACCAAACGACGCGCGGTCACGAAGCTGTCGCGGTCGTTCACCTGGCGCATATCGTCGACGACGGAGAAATCCATGGCGCGGCATTCGATGTCTTCGCCGATGCCTTCGACCATATAGACGTGCGCCGTCGGCAGCGTCTTGGTGTGAAAGAGATGGTAGTGCACCGAGCCCAGCGGGTCGGCGCCGATAATCTTCACGTGCGGCGCATGCTCTTTAAAGTAGCGGCCCACGCCGGAGACGGTGCCGCCGGTGCCGGTGCCGCCAACGAAGGCGTCGAACTTGCCGCCGTCCGTGTCCTCGAAGATCTCCTTGCCGGTGGAGTGGTAGTGCGCCTCGATGTTCCACTGCGAGTGGTACTGATCGACATAGAACGAGCCTGGTGTGTCTTCGGCGATCTTCTTGGCGACGTTGACGTAGTGCTCCGGTGAATCGCCCGGTACGTCTGTCGGCGTGATGATGACTTCGGCGCCGTACGCGCGCAGCGAGTCCTGCTTCTCCTTCGACATCTTGTCCGGCATCGTGAAGATGCAGCGATAGCCTTTCACCGCCGCAGCCATGGCGAGGCCCTGACCGGTATTGCCGGACGTGTTCTCAACGATCAGCCCGCCCGGTTTCAATACGCCGGCGGCTTCGGCCTTCTCGATGATATAGGCGGCCATGCGGTCTTTGATCGAACCCGCCGGGTTCAGATACTCGCACTTGACCCACACTTCGGCGGAGCCTTCAGGCACCAGCTTGTTGAGCTTGACGAGCGGCGTGTTGCCGATGGCGGCGAGAATATTGGGCTTCAGCTTCATGGGCCGGGGTGTAGAGGCCCGCGCGCCGAAAAGCCATATCCGGGAGCGCTCAGCTGGCGCCGCAAATTGACCGCTTCGGGGTCTATGGCCGCCCGATCCGCTTAATTTCCCACTCGAGTTCGATGCCGTGCTTGGCTTTGACGGCGGCGCGGACGTCTTCGCCCAAGCCTTCGATATCGGCGGCCGTCGCCTCGCCCGTATTGATCAGGAAGTTGGCGTGCTTTTCGCTGACCTGCGCGCCGCCGCGTTTGTAGCCGCGCATGCCGGCTTCGTCGTTGAGCTTCCAGGCGGAGAGCTTTTCACCATCGCCGCCGACCGGGTTCTTGAACGTCGAGCCGCCGGTCTTCTCGCGGATCGGCTGCGAGGCCTCGCGCTTTGACGTGATCTCGCCCATGCGCGCGGTGACCTCTTCCGGCGTCGACCGCACGCCTTGGAAGACCGCTTGCTGCCAGATAATCTGACCTTCGATCGCGTTGCGGCGATAGGTGAAACCGAAGTCGGCGTTATCGAACACGCGTGGCGCCTCGCCGGAGCGGTCATAGCCCCAAGCGGATACGAGCACGTCCTTGGTCTCGCTGCCATAGCAGCCGGCATTCATGGTGAGCGCGCCGCCAATGGTGCCGGGAATGCCGGCGAAAAACTCAAGTCCGCCAATGCCAGCCTTCGCCGCAGCTTTTGCGACCATCGAATCGAGCGCGCCGGCGCCAGCGATAACGCGGCAGGTGTCGTCCTCAATATGGATCTGCGCGAACTGACGACCGGCGAGCCTGATGACAACGCCGGGCACGCCGCCATCGCGCACGATAACGTTCGAGCCGACGCCCAACACAGTCACAGGGACATCGTCCGGCAGCGCCCGCAGGAACTCAGCGAGGTCTTCGGCGTCGGCCGGTAGGAAAAGCGCGCCCGCCGGCCCGCCGACGCGGAACCAAGTGAATGGCGCAAGGCTTTCGCCCTTAAGAAGCTGGCCGCGCACTGGCGGCAGGTCGAGATCACTCATTGTTGAATGGCTATGTCATGCTTTCAGCGGATGAAAAAGCCGCTGCCGCTCGTCACGCCCATATCCCCGACCCATACTAGGGTCACCGAATTTGGAGCTCCGACCCATGATCCGCAATGGCTTACTGGCGATCGCCGCCGTCCTGACACTAGCTGGCTGCGCAAACGCACAGACCAGCGACGACCGCGATTGCTTCACCATCCGCAGCGTCCGCGGCTATGAGGTTGTCGACGACCGGACGGTGCTCGTTCGAATCAGCGACGATCGGCGCTACCTGCTGGAAACAGTCGAAAACGTGGATCGCGCGCTCGATTGGTCGTCGGCGATTGTCCTTGACGCTCCGGGCAATTTTGTCTGCACCGGCAGTGGCAGCGGCGTTCAACTGTTTGGCGGCCGCGAGCGCCGAAGCTTCCTAGTGCGGTCGGTGACGCGCGCGCCAGAACCCGCGCAGGGAAGCTAAGCCATGCGCGTTCTCTTGACCCTCGCCGCCGCGCTCGCGCTTGTCTCCTGCGCGACGGATTCAAGCGATCAAGCCGCGGCTGACGCGCGCGATTGCTTCTTCGCCAACCAGGTCAGCGGCTATGACGTTGTCGACGAACGCACGGTGCAGGTGCGCGCTGGCACGCGGCGGTACTTGCTGACGACGCTCTTCAACGCCCGCGATCTTGATTGGACGCAAGCGATAGCGATCCGCTCCACGACCAGTTCGATCTGCACCGGCAACGGCTTGGGCGTCGAGATCATCGGCGGCGATCCGCAGCGTACCTACCCGGTGCAAGCGGTCGCTCGCGCACCGGATCCCACGCCGGGCAGCTAATTACGAGGCGATAGGCAGTCCGGCGCGCAGCGCAATGCGCTGCAGTGCGCCTTTAACGATGACGTCGAGTTGGCTGCCCGGCAGGTAGTCGGCCGGCGCCACGTAGTTCACGCGGTCTTCCGCGATCAGCAAGTGGATGTGGCTGACCTTGAGCGGATCGTTCCAGCGATCCGGATCGAGGACGGCG
>QBMO01000068.1:0-7851 GCA_003242075.1 Alphaproteobacteria bacterium | reverse complement strand
GCCTTGGTCGGTGACCATTTTCATCGACGGAATGTCGGTGTCGCCATCGCCGATGAAGATCATGCGCTCGAACGGCAGCGGGCGTTCTTCGGGGCGCATCCAGCGATTGATCGCTTGCGTATCCCAGACGTTGTCTATGCCTTTGTTGATGCGGAACAAGAACTGCGTCTTGTTGGTGTAGTTCACGGCGACTGCCGGCCACACCGCCTCGCCCTTCTCGTTATAGATAAAGCGCGAGGCGAAGACTCGCTTGAAGTGCGGATAGATCGAGCAGCCCTCGATCATTTCCTCGGTGCCCGACGAGACGACGTAGTGATCGAGTTCGAGGCCCTGATCGGCGGCGAATGAATCGAGCCGCGGAAACCAGCTTTCGACGCCATCGAAGAAGGATGGTGTCGCGCCATGCTCACGCAGGCGCTCACGCGTGACGACCTTGCCGAGCTTGCGCGCGCGCTCAATCATCTGCTGCATGTAGACGAGGATTTCGTCGGCGTCGGAGGTCTTGGCCAGACGCTTCACGTCCTTCCAGAATACGTCGTGATCGATGCCCAGATCGGGGATGAACGAGTGTTCCTGCAAATTTCCGCGCGCGAGCGTGCCGTCGAAATCATAGACGATGGCGGCGCGCAGCGGCTTGGGCGCTCGGTGAGCGGTGTCAGGCATGGGACTGGGCTGTGGGGAGTCGGGCGCGGGGTCAATCGTTTCGAGGATGATTCGGCCCTCATCCAGCAATGCCCCTCCAGAGCACCCAGCCCAACCGCACCGCTAGAGCGTCAGCGGAACATTCACACTCCGGCCCGGTTGGACCTGCACACGCGCTACGCGTTGGGATTTAAAGCCATGGGCATTTTTAGTGAGATCTGGGACCGCATCACCGTGTCCGAGGATGAGCGGCGCGAACATAATGAACGGCGCGAACAGCAGCGCGACGGCCAAGCGCCTGCAAACGGGCGCGCGCAAGTCGACGTGGAAGCGGTGCTCGAACAGAAAGCGGCGGCGAAGGGCGGCGGCGGCAACTGGCGCACCTCAATCGTCGATCTGCTCAAGCTGTTGGACATCGACTCCAGCCTGGACGCGCGCAAAGAACTCGCCACCGAACTCAACGTCAACGCCGGCGCGCACGGCAGCGCTGAGCAGAACATTGCACTGTCGCGCGCGGTGTGGCGCAAGCTCGCCGAAAACGGCGGCAACGTGCCCGCAAGCTTGAAAGACTAGGCGGCTGCGCGCGCTATTGCTGCGGCGTCAGTCGTTCGCGTAGCGCGCGCACGCGTTCCAAAAGCGCCTGCGCATGCGCCAGATCAGCGCCGAATTCGAGCGACACGCTCTCAGCGCCCGTTGGCGTTTCGATGGTCAGCCCCTCTGCTCCGCCATCGGCGCAATCGGGGCAGCCGACGACATCAGGCACAGCGGTCAGATCAGCTTGCGCTGCTAGCCGCTGGATTTCAGCCCACTCACCGGCAGTCAGCGTGGTCGAAAATCGCTGCGCCGGCGGCGGGGGGCTCGGCGCGCCACGGCCGCCACGCGCTTCGCGGATCAGCACGGCTTGGCCTTCGGTGATCTCAAGCCGCGTCGTGCAGTAGCCAACGCACATGCCGAACGATGTCGTGGAGACGACGCGGGTGACGCTTGCCGGCGAAGCCGCGGGCGTGGCGCAGGCGGCCAACGCCAATGTAAGGGCGAAGGCGGAGAACTTGCTTGGAGTCATGGCGCCATCACTCATCAAGTCTCGATCTACGTCAATCGCCTCATTTGTGCGGCGGCGCGTAAGATAGGGATGCAGATGGGAGCGAATGGGATTGCGTTAGAGACTTGCCGGCCTAGGCTAGCGCCGGAGGTGGGCCGATGAAAACCTTATCCAACATCCTCGCGGCACTGTTTACAGCAGCGACGCTCGCTGCATGCGCGACAGCGCCAGACGCGCCACAACGCTATTCAGGCGAGGTGCTCATTTGGTTTGAGGGTCAATCCTTTCACGCCGACGGCGAAGACGCGCCTTGGGCGTTGGGCTTGACCTCTGACGCCATGCGCGAGCTCGGCGCGGTCTACCCGGAAAACTACGCGCCGCCGCCCGCATCCGCGACGAGGATCGTCGTGAACGTCGAAGGCGTTCTGGCGCCGGCCAATCGCGACGCCCACCGTTACGGCCCCATCGGCCGATACGAGCATTATTTGACGATCACGCGCGTGATCGATGCGCGTCTCTTGCGGACGGCCTGCGAGACGCACGTGGCGATTGTCTATTTCGACGTCAACGACGTCGCCATCAACGAAGTGTCGGCTGCCATTATCGACAACGCTGTGCATCTAACGCAGCGCCAGGCCTGCAACGTTTCGAGTGTCAGCGTCATCGGTCATGCCGACGGGGCTGAGACCGATCCGGCCGTCTCCGACCGGCGCGCAGCGGCGGTGCGTGATGCGTTGATCGCGCGCGGGATGGCGGACGATCTTATTACTGCCAATGGCGGCGGCGAAACGCGTCCGGATTTGGAGGACGGGCTCAATCGCAACGTGACGATCACCATCGAAGCGCCAACGTCTGAAACACGCTAACGCAGCTCAGCCCGCAAAGCCGAGTTCGATCATTTTCGCCGAGACGAAAATCACAAGCACGGCCAACGGCGCGCCGACGCGGCCATAATCGAGGAAGCGATAGCCGCCTGGGCCCATGACCAGCAAATTGTTCTGGTGCCCAATGGGCGTCAAAAAATCCGACGAAGCGCCGATCAACACGGCGATCAAAAGCGCGTCGGGTGAGACGCCGATCGCCTGCGCCACCGAGATTGCGATCTGGCCCATGATGATGGCGGTCGCGACGTTGTTCAGGAAGATCGAGAGCAGCATCGTCGCCGTGACGACGGCGGCGGCGGCCCAAAACAGCGGCGCGTGCATCAAGGCGTTCGACAATTCGCCCGCGGACAAGGAGGCGGCGCCGCTGGTTTGAAAACTCTGCCCCACCGGGATCATCGCGCCGATCAGCACGATCACCGACCAATCGATCGAGGAGTAAATTTCCCGCGGCGGCAAAAAGCGCAGCGCCGCGACAACCGCCGCACCCGCCGCGAACGAAAACGCCGTCGGGACGCCAAGCGCGACCGATGTCGCAACGGCGACGACATAAATGCCAATTGCCGTCGCGGCGCGCACGGGATTGATCCGCGTCGTCGCGCGTCGCGCCACTTCGAGCAAACGCGCGTAGCGGGAATAGATCGCGATCTGCTCGGCCGAGCCGTGGATGGTGATCTGGTCGCCTGCTTCGATGCGCAGGCGCGACAGAGGCTGTCGCAGTTCGGCCGCGCGCCGCCCGGCGGCGATCACCGTCAGCTCTCCGTTGGTATCCCAGCGCACGGTGTCGATCGGGCGGCCGACAAGCGGCGAGCCATTACCGATCACCGCGACGATCGTCACCGCATCCTCCGCTTCGGAGCGCTGTGCATGCATGGTGAGGCCGAGCTTCTTGGCCGCCTCCCACGGATCGACAGCGCCGCCGACCAAGAGCCGGTCGCGCGCCTGCAACGGCCGCGCCGTCGCCAGATCAAGCACTCGCACGCCGCGCAGCACCGCAAGCGGCGTAACTTTCGCGGCCTTCAGCGCGTCGGTCAGTCCGGCGTCATCTTCCTCTTCGAGTTCAGCTGTCGAGATCGGGCCGAGTTCGAAGACGACGTACGCGTCTTTCGGGACGTCCTCGCCGGAGTCGCGGCGCGGCGTAAGCCACCAGCCGATCAGGCAGATATAACCGACACCTGCGGCGGCCACCGCGGCCGCGACCGGCGTCATTTGGAAGAAAGCGAACGGCGCGCCGAGTTCCGCTTCGCGTACCGAAGACAGGATCAAGTTGGCCGGCGTGCCGATCAATGTCGTCATGCCGCCGAGAATGGTGGCAAACGAGAGCGCCATTAATCCTGCGCTCGGCGGCAGATTGTGCGCACGGCAGACGCCAACCACAGCCGGCATGGTGATCGCAAGCGCTGCGATGTTGTTCATGAAGGCCGACAGGAACGCGCCCGCAACGAGAATGATCGCCAACTGGATTGGAAACGGCGATTTGAGCGTCGCCAGCCGGTCCGTAACCGCCTCGGCCACGCCGGTGATTTCGATAGCGCGGCCGAGAACAAGCACGGCCGCAATGACAATCACCGACTGATCGGCGAAGCCCGCGAACGCATTGTCCGGCGTCACCAGACCTAGCAGCAGGCACGCCGCCAGGGCCAACAATGCCACGAGGTCATGACGCACTTTGCCTGAGGCGAACAACGCGAGCGTGATGCCCAGCACAATGGTGCTGAGGATCGCCGGGCTCATCGGCGCGGAGTCAGTGATCACGCCGCGGCCGCGGCGAGTTTCGCTGGCAGTGCGTTGGCGTAGGCGGTGATGTCGCCGGCGCCCAGGCAGACGACGATGTCGCCAGGCTTGGCTTCGGCGCGCACTAAGTCAGGCAGCGAGTCCAGATTGGCGATGCGGCGCGCGTCACGGTGGCCGTGGCTTTTCAAGCTGATGACGAGTGCGTCCGAGTTCACATCGGTGATCGGCGCCTCGCCCGCTGTGTAGACATCGGCGACGGCGACGATGTCGGCATCGTTGAAGCAGGTGGAAAATTCTTGGAACAAATCGCGCAGCCGCGTGTAGCGGTGCGGCTGCACAACGGCGATAACGCGGCCTTCCGTCATCTCGCGCGCGGCGGAAAGCACGGCGGCGATCTCGACCGGGTGGTGGCCGTAATCGTCGACGATGCGGACTTCATTCCAATAGCCGGTGGTGGTGAAGCGCCGCTTCACGCCGGCGAACTTCTTCAGGCCCTTGCGTATGCCGTCATCGGTAACGCCAAGCTCGCGCGCGACGGCGATGGCAGCGACCGCGTTCTGCACGTTGTGGCGACCGGCCACAGGGAGGAAGAGGTCGTGCATCGTCACGCCCGGCCCTTCGCCCTTCTTGCGCGCCACGACGTCAAACGTCGAACCATCGCGTGAAGGGCGCACGTTAACGGCGCAAACATCGGCTTGTGGATTGAAGCCGTACGAGATGATGCGGCGATCGCGCACGAGTGCTGCCAGCGCCTGCACTTGCGGGTGATCGAGGCACATCACGGCGAAGCCGTAGAACGGGATGTTCTCGACGAAGGTTTTGTAGGCCTCGTTCATCGCTTCGGCGGTGCCGTAGTGATCGAGGTGCTCGGGATCCATGTTGGTGACGACGACGGCGGTGGCGCGCAGGCGCGTGAAGGTGCCGTCGCTCTCGTCGGCCTCGACCACCATCCACTCGCCCTCGCCCATACGCGAGTTGGCGCCGTAAGCGTTGATGATGCCGCCATTGATGACGGTGGGATCTTTGTGGCCGGCGTCGAGCAAGGCGGCGATCATCGAAGTCGTCGTCGTCTTACCGTGCGTGCCGCCGACGGCGACGTTCCACTTCAAGCGCATGATCTCGGCCAGCATCTCGGCCCGTCGCACGATCGGCACGCCGCGGGCGCGCGCGGTATCGACTTCAGGATTCCCGTCCTTGATGGCCGACGAAATCACCACCACGCCGGCATGTGCCGCGTTCTCTGCCTTGTGCCCGATCGAGATGGTGATGCCGCACTCGCGCAGCCGCTCGATATTGGCGCCTTCCTTGGCGTCGGAGCCGGTGACGTCATAACCGAGGTTCTTCATCACGGCAGCGATGCCGGACATGCCAATGCCGCCAATGCCGACGAAGTGGATAGGTCCGGTGTCGAACGGTATGGCGCGACGGATCATGGAGTCCCCGAAACGAAACGAGCGCCATTATGGCCGGGCTTCGCCTCGGCTGAAAGGCGCTTTACGCGCGCGTCAGGATTGCGCGCGAGCGGGCGAGTGCTGCGCGGGGGCCGAGGATGGAGATGCTGGCCGCGATCAGGCCGAGCGCCAGCAAGCCGGCGGCGAGGCCGATGGGCGCTGCGTTCTCCCAGGTGACGCCGAAGACGTTGAGGATCGGGAACACGAGACCGATGGCGCTGAACAGCGCCACTTGGTTGAGCGCCCGGCTCATCGCCCGCCGGCGGCGCGCCAAAAGCGAAACATGCGCGAGCACGTCATAGCGGAAACCGGAATCAGGCGTCGCAGGCGCTTCGCCCAAGAGATCGGCCATCAGGAGATCGTCGTCACGGTCGCTCATTGTCCAGCCTCCGCAGGCACGCCCAACGCGGCCTGCAAACGCGCACGTCCGCGCGTCACATGAGATTTCACAGTCCCCAGCGGCAGTTTCAAGATGTCCGCCGCTTCGGCGTGGGTAAAGTCCTGCCCCAGGCATAGTGCGAGCGCGGCGCGCTGATCGGCAGGCAGTTCCTCCATCGCGCGTCTTAGAGCCAGTTTCTGCGCCATGCGAGGATCACCATCGGTTTCGTTGTCTTCCAGTTGCGCATAGGCGTCGTCTCGGGCCATCCGCCGGCCCTCAGCGCGGCGCGCGCGGCGCCAGTATTGAAAGGCGACGCCGCAGATGAAGGTGCGCAGCCGCGAAGAGCCGTCGAAACGGTCGAGCACTTTCCAGGTTCGGGTGAAGGCTTCCTGCGCGAGATCGTCAGCGTCGGCATAAGAGCCGACGAGACGGCGCAGAAAAGCGCGCACGGCGGGCTGGTTTGCGTCGACGATGCGGCCGAAGGCGGCCATGTCGCCAGCGCGGGCAGCTTGCACGAGACGCGCCTCCTCGGCGGCGTCCATAACGCTAGCTCTTGCGGCCGAAGATCAGCAGCAGCAGCGCACCGACCGCCATAACACCCATCGTCACGGCGACGATCAGGAAGGCGAACGACCAACTCTCGGCGCGCATGAAATAGTACCCGGTGCCGAAGCCCGCCGCGAGCGCGAGGAAAACCACGAAAGTCCAGGCCCTGTTGCTCTTCGAACCGCCGCCCACGCCGGACATATCCATGTCCCAGTCGCTCTGTTGCGCGACCAGCTTCAACAGTTCCGGCGGCGGGTCTTTGCCTTGATCAACGTACGACTTGATCAAATCCATGGTCTGGTTGCTGCGACGCTCGGTCTGGAACATGCCGACAAAGGCCATCAACATCCCGAAAACCGGAAACATCAGCCACCAATAGGCGGCGAAGAATTGGGCGAAGCTCATTGGTCGGTCCCCAGATCGCGACGGGCGCGGTTGTGAATGGCGTCGATGCGCCGGTTTTCCTGCAGCATGCCGAACGCAGCCATCACCATCCCGAAGATCGGGAACATGAGCCACCAAAAATCGCGAAACAGTTCTTCAGACATCGGTCCCTCCAGGCGTGTTTGATCCTCTATCGCCGCCAGTGGCGGGCCTGGATGCGGAGCGGTGCGAGATTTTAGCGGGCGACGCTTTCGGCCAGATCAGCCAAGGATTTGGCCGCTTCCGGCTTAGCGGCGGCGCGGGCGGCGGCGGCGCGGACGGCCAGGCCGTGCGGATCGGCGAGCCGGCGCTCGAGCAGGCCCGCCAAGGCAGCCGGCTCGAACTCCTGCTCGGTAAAGACATCCGCCGCGCCGACGGCGGTGAGGCCCTCGGCGTTGGCGGTCTGGTGGTCGTCAGCAGCGGCGGCGAATGGGATCAAGATAGCGGGGCGGCCCGCGACCTGGAGTTCGGTGACCGATGAAGCGCCGGCGCGGGAGATCACCAGATGGCAGGCGCCCAGGCGCTGACCCATGTCGGTAAAGAAGGGCGCCACTTCGGCATTCACCTTGGCTTTGGCATAGGCTTTCTTCGCCGCGTCCACCTGCTCTGCGCGGACTTGGTGCACGACATCGAGCCGTTGACGCAAAGCTTGCGGCAAGCTGGCGATGGCGGCTGGGATCACCTCACCGAACACGCGCGCGCCTTGGCTGCCGCCGATGATAAGCAGGTTGAGGCGTCCGCCTGCGGGCGCTT
>QBMO01000067.1:6871-18587 GCA_003242075.1 Alphaproteobacteria bacterium | reverse complement strand
CTTCGTTGGCGCGCGCGGCGCTGAGTTCGAAATTCGAGCCGTAGCGGCCGCCGGGGGGCGACGCGTCGGTGTGGCCGGCAATGGTGAGGCGGTTCGGCAATTGCGCGATGACGCCTGAGATGGCGACGAGCAAGCGCCGTGCGCGATCGTTGGGCGCTGCGTCATTGGCGTTGAACATCGAACGGCCTTCCTGATCGACGATCTGGATGCGCAGGCCCTCGGGTGTTTGCTCCATGATGACGTTGCGCGAGAGCTCGGCGACGTCGGGCATGTCGGCCATGGCTTGGCGGATGGCGATTTCGGCGCGCGAGAACTCCGCCGTCTCGCGCAGCGTGCGGGCGCGGGTGAGGCTCTCGGCATTGGGATCTTGCTGGCCGCCAGGGGTGGCGCCCTCTTGCGCTTCGTTCTGCGCATCGGCGTTTGAGGTGTATTGCGGTTCGCTTGCGGGGGCGACCGGTGCGGAGTGGCCGTGGCGCACGCCCTCTTCGGCGAAACTGGTGCCTTCGAGGAGGCCGCCGGCGCCGGAGGAGACGCGGCTCACGCTGGCGGGTGCGAAGAATTCAGCGATGCCGCGGCGTTGCTCTGGACTTGTCGTGTTGATCAGCCACATGAGCAGGAAGAAGGCCATCATGGCGGTCACGAAGTCGGCATAAGCGACCTTCCAGGCGCCGCCGTGGTGACCACCGCCGACGACCTTCTTGACCTTCTTGATAATGATGGGGCGTTGATTGGTCGCAGTGCTCATTTGGCCAACCATTCTGGTGGAAACGCGCGACCGTCGCCGAACGGGGTTAAGATCGCGTTGAACAAAGGAAACGAAGCGCGGATGGACGAGACGCCCGAAGAGATTTTTCGCCGCACCATGGGCGCGTTCGCGACGGGCGTGACCGTGGTGTCGGCGGCGGGTGCAGGCGCACGCATGGCGGGCATCACCGTCAACTCGCTGACGTCGGTGTCGCTAAAGCCCCGACTTTTGTTGTGGTGTTTGGGCTACGAGTCCGCGCGCTACGATTTCTTCGCGGCGGCCGAGACGTGGGGCGTTACCGTGCTCGGCGCGGATGACGAGGCGGCAGCGCGGCGGTTTGCGCGGGCTGAAACCGAGGCGATCGAGCCGGGCGAAGCGGCGACGTTCGCCGGCGCGCCGGTGCTGCAAACGGGAGTGGCGCATATCGCGTGCCGGACGCACGATAGGCACGCAGCTGGCGACCATCTCATTATCATTGGTGAAGTGCTTGATCTCAGGGTCAAGCCGGGCGCGGTGCTGACATTTCTGCGCGGGCTCTATGGTGAGGCCGCCGATCCGAGAGAGAATTCCGGGAGCTAAGCAGTCATGGCGAAGACGGCTTTCATTGGTCTGGGCGTGATGGGCGCGCCGATGGCGGGGCATCTGGCCGCCGCCGGGCACGACGTCGCGGTTTACAACCGCACCGAAGAGAAGGCGCGCGATTGGGCGCAAAAGCACAAGGGCCGCACCTATAGCTCCGTCGCCAGCGCGGCCGATGGCGCCGACATCATCTTCTCCTGCGTCGGCAATGACCGCGACCTGCGCGAAGTGTTCGAAGCGGCGGCGACGCGCATGCGCAAGGGCGCGATCTTCGTCGATCACACCACCGCATCCGCCGCAATCGCGCGCGAACTGGCGGAGAAGGCCGAGGCGTTGGGTTTCGGTTTTCTCGACGCGCCGGTCTCGGGCGGACAAGCGGGCGCCGAAGCGGGGACGCTGACGGTGATGGCAGGTGGCGAGCCGAGCGTGTTCGCCGAAGCGCAGCCGATCATGGCGGCGTACGCAAAGAACATGACTTTGATCGGCCCTGCTGGTTCGGGCCAGCTGGCGAAGATGGTGAATCAAATCTGTATCGCCGGCGTGGTGCAGGGGCTGGCGGAAGGGCTCCATTTCGCCAAGCGCGCGGACTTAGATGTTGAGAAGGTCATCGCGGCAATCTCCAAGGGTGCGGCGCAAAGCTGGCAAATGGAGAACCGCTGGAAGACCATGAACGAAGGCCGCTTTGATTTCGGCTTTGCTGTCGATTGGATGCGCAAAGACCTGGGGCTGGTGCTGGCGGAAGCGGAAGTTAACGGCGCCAAGTTAGAATTAACCGAACTCGTCGATCAGTTTTACGCCGACGTGCAGGCCATGGGCGGCAAGCGCTGGGATACGTCGAGCCTGATCGCGCGGCTGGAGCGGCCCAAGGGCTGATCTACGGCGCACTTCAAGGTCTTTTAAGCTAAATGCGTTAGTTTCCGCGGCTCTGGCGGAGATAATAAGAATGAGCGCGAAGGGCTTGACCGTCCTCATCGTCGAGCCGAACAAGTTCGAGGGACAAATTATCCTCGATCTGCTTCGCAACGCTGGCGTTGATAAGATCAAGGTCGTGCAGTGCCAAGATGTGGCGCTCGATCTGCTTGAAGTTTACAACGCCAATGTCGTGATCGCGTCGTACGAGATGGCGCCGCTCGATGGCGCCGCCTGGACGCGCGCTTACCGCCGCAACAAGAAATTGCCGGGCCGCAAGGCTTCGATTTTCATCACATCCGGCTCGTTCTCGCGCGCCATGGCGGAAGAGTGCCGTCACGCCGGCTGCAACGCGCTGATCGGCAAACCGCTCTCGGCGAAAGTGCTGATGGCGACCATTACCAAAGTGCTGACCCAGCCGCGCGAGTTCATCGATACCGAAGCGGGATATGTCGGCCCATGTCGCCGCGCTGGCATCGTCACCGCTGGCGCGCCGACCAAGCGCCGTAAGGCCGATGACGAAGCGGATTCGGGCGATGTGTTTACGTTGCAGGACGCCGTGGAAGCGCTGCGTGCGGCTGCTTCGACCTTTGCTGGCGACACCTCGATGCTGGAGCCGTGCGAAGTCGCGCTGCGCAACGTGCAAGCTTATGCCGTGAACGCGGGCGACGGGCCGCTGATGCGGGCGTGTGCGGCGTTCGCGTTGCAGCTCTCATCGGCCAAGGGTTTGCGCCCGGAAGCGGTGAAAGCCTCGCTCGATGTCTGCGTCAATGGCGTGGCGAAGCTGGTGGCGCTTGGCGCCGACCAGGCTCAGCGGCGCGAAGAGATCGCCGAGGGCGTGCGCATGGCCGTCGGCAAAGCGGCGATGCAACGCGCGGCTTAAGTCGCCTCCAGCAGCCGCGTTAAGTTTGCGAGCCCAGGCTTCATCGCCGCGCTGTAGCGCGCGAGAATGCTCGTGTGCGCCGGATCGTTTTCGCTGATCGCCCGGGCCGCCATCGCGCTGAAGCGATCGAGGCGCGAGCGCGCGACCCAGTCCAGAACGCCTGGCGACTTTTGCCAAAGGTAGCGGTTGCGCGCTTCGGCTAGGCGCGATGTGAGCCAATCGATCGGTGCATCCGGGATCGGTACGGGCGCCGACAACGCGTTCTTGGCGTCATCGTCTGCAATCGTGGCTTCAAGAAACGCGATGAAGGCGGCGCTGAAGGTCGGCGAACAGCGGCGGACGTATTGCAGCGTGATCCGGTCTGCGGCGAACACCGGGCGCGGCGGCTGGCGCGGAATGCCGTCGGCGCTGCAATTGATGTGGAGCACGTCGGGCGATGTTTCGATCTCGCCCGCGTCAAGCGTAATACGTGCGCGGCCGATGGCTTTGACGCGGCCTTTGCGCACGACATTGGCGACCTGGCGCAACAGCGCGACCTCGCCCGCGCTGGCGATGGCGCAGCGATACATGTCTGGCATCACGGTGGGATCGAGCCGCCGCCAGAGGCCGGCTTGTTCGAGGCGGAGATAAAGATCAGCGGCGGTCTCGGCGTCGCGCGCGGCTTCGATTTCGGCGACGAGTGCGCTGTAGGTCGCGGCGAAGAAGGCGTAGCTCGGCTGCACGGTCTCGCGCGACAGGATCCAAGCGTCGCGCGGGCGGATCCAGGTGATGTGATCGGGCGCGACGCCGTTGGTGATGAGCCAAACAACGGTGTCCATCGCGGTTTTGCCGGCGCCGATGATGACATAGCGCGCAGTCGCGTCAGCCTGCTCTAGCGCGTGCGGCGGAACGCAGCGCACGCCGGGCGCGACGGTGAAGGGCGGCGGCTGTTCGTTCGGCAATTGCGTGCCGGTGTAGGTGGCGTCCACCACTTTCTTGCGCGCCTTCAATCGTATCGCCCCGCTGGGGCCAGTGGCGACGCCGTTCGTATATTTGTGCGCCGGCAGATAGCGAACGCGGGCGCTGGGCAGCAGGCGCTCGTTCATCACGGCGTGAAAGTAGGCGCGGATGTCGGGGCCGGCGGCAAGTTGGTGGAGGCCGGCGTTGAAGCCTGCCGCGTCGGTCTCTTCCGTGCCAAGTTCGCGCGAGTTGACGCCGTAGTTCAGCGACGGGCCGTGCAGGCGCACGAACGGGTAACAGGCGTTCCAGTGGCCGCCGGGCGCATCGCGGCGGTCGACGATGATCATGCTGGCGTCGCTTTCGCTCAGCATGGTGTCGGCGAACGCGAGGGCCGTGGCACCGGCGCCGACGATGACGTAATCGGCTTCATACTCTTGGGTCATGGGCGCCGTTTTGGCGGCTTTACGCGGCGGCCGCCAGTTCAGGAATTGAATCGCCTCGCTGGCGCGGCGGCGCCGGAGTGCTAAAGTGTGGCCCCATGAGCCTCACCATCACACCCCTTCCAGGCTGCGGCGCTGAGATTGGCGGCGTCGACCTGGGCGCGCCGATGTCGGACGAGGATTTCGCCGCCATCCGCAAAGCCTATGCCGATCACGGCGTCATTTTTTTCCGCGATCAGGAGATCACGGAGGAAGAGCACATCGCGTTTGCGCGCCGCTGGGCGCCGATCAATATCAACCGCTTTCTCGGTGCGCATGAGCGCTATCCAGAGATCGCGGTGCTGCGCAAAGAGGCCGACCAAACCGAGAATATCGGCGGCGCCTGGCACACGGATCAGTCCTACGATCACGCGCCTGCGATGGGCTCGATCCTAGTGGCGCGCGAACTGCCGCCGGAAGGCGGCAACACGTTGTTTGCGTCGATGTATAAAGCGTACGACGCGCTCTCGCCGGCGATGAAGGAAAAGCTCGCGCCGCTGAAGGCGATCCATTCGGCTAAGCGCATTTTTGGCAAAGCGGCGCTCTATAACAAGGAGCGTGGCGACCGCATCGGCAACGAAGATGTCGCCGAGCAGCTTGAGGATAGCGTGCATCCGGTGGTGATCACGCATCCGCTCAGCGGCAAGAAGGCGCTGTTCGTCAACATCGCTTACACGACGCAGATCATCGGCTGGAGCGAAGCGGAGACGAGCGCCTTCGTGGCCGAGATGTTCGTGCACGCGACGCAGCCAGAGTTTGTTTATGAGTTCGAGTGGCGCCCCGGCTCGATCGCGTTCTGGGACAATCGCTCCACCTGGCACTACGCCAAGAACGATTACCAAGGCCATCGCCGCGAAATGCATCGCATCACGCTCGAAGGTGTGCCGCTGTCGGCTTGAAGGATTTGCGCATGGGCCTGAATGCAAACGCTGCCGCGTCGCTGGCGAAGTGGCATGCGATGGTGGCGGCGCGGGATATGTCGGGCCTGGGTGAGATCGTACATGCAGACGCGACGTTCCGCTCGCCGATGGCGTTCAAGCCGTATCACTCAGCCCAAGCGGTGACGCTGATCATCTCGACGGTGATGAATGTGTTCGAGGATTTCGCGTATCACCGGACTTTGGTGAGCGAAGATGGGCTGAGCGTTGTCTTGGAGTTCAGCGCGCGCGTGGGCGAACGAGGGTTGAAGGGCATCGATCTGATTGAGTTCGATGCGGAAGGAAAGATTGTTGATTTCGAAGTGATGGTGCGACCGCTGAATGGCTTGCAGGCGCTGGGCGCTGAGATGGGTGCGCGGCTGGCGGCGTTTTTGCCGGCGTTTAAGAGCTAGTTATCTAGGTTGACGCGCGAACACCGCGTAGAGAATTGTCGCGATGACGAGACCAGCGAGATAGGCCAGCACGGCGACGCCGACAAAACTGAGCCAACCACTTAAGCCCGGCATCTCTCTCGATAGTCCGAGTATGGTTGCTCCTGAACTCATCAGAGCAATTAAACTGATAGAGTCGATTGCGGGTGGGCGCGCAGTCACGGCCCAGTAGGCGCCAACTATTTTCAAGCAGAACGCGATCGCGGTTATGGGGTAAAGCACAGCGCGCCAGAACATTGCACGCTGCTCCTAGCCCAGCATCTCCGCCGCCTTCGGCGCGAAGTACGTCACCACCCCATCCGCGCCCGCGCGCTTAAATGCGGTCAACGTCTCGATCACGATGCGGTCTTCATCCACCCAGCCATTCGCGGCGGCGGCCTTGATCATGGCGTATTCGCCGCTGACCTGGAACGCGTAGGTCGGCAGGCCAAACGTGGCTTTCACGCGGGTGACGATGTCGAGATAGGCGATGCCTGGTTTCACCAGCAGCATGTCGGCGCCTTCGGCGACGTCCATGGCGACTTCGCGCAGCGCTTCGTCGGTGTTGCCGAAATCCATTTGGTAGGTGCGCTTGTCCCCTTTCAGCGCTTTGGCGGAGCCGATGGCTTCGCGGTAGGGGCCGTAGAAGGCCGACGCGTATTTGGCGGCGTAGGACATGATCAGCGTGTCTTGATGGCCCGCGCCATCGAGTGCGCTGCGGATGGCGCCGACGCGGCCGTCCATCATATCTGAAGGGGCGACGATATCGGCGCCGGCTTTGACTTGGATCAGCGCCTGCTCGGCCAACACCGCTACGGTTTCGTCATTGAGGATGCGGCCATCCTCCAGGAGGCCGTCATGTCCGTGGTCTGTGAACGGATCGAGCGCGACGTCGACCATGATGCCGACATCGGGCGCTGCGTCCTTCATGGCGCGCACGGCGCTGCAGACGAGGCCGTTGGGGTTGAGCGCTTCCTTGCCGGCGGCGTCTTTCTTGGCGCCGTCAATGTGCGGGAAGATCGCGATTGCTGGAATGCCGAGCTTGGCGGCGCGTTTGGCGGCGTCGGCGGCGGCGCGCACGTTGAGGCGCGCGACGCCGGGCATGGCCGCGACTGGAACTTCCGCATCGGCGCCGTCATGGACAATCAGCGCCCAGATCAAATCGTCGGGCGAGAGCGTGTGTTCGCGCGTGAGGCGACGCACCCAGTCGGACTGGCGCAGGCGGCGCGGGCGGGCGTTCGGGTAGCGTCCTGTGTAGCTCATGCGAGTCGTTCGCAACTTTCGTTCGAAATGGCCGCAGCCTCGGCAGTTTCACCGCGCCCGTCGAACCCTTATACAGAATCCAAGAGGCCGATGTGAGAGACCAAGACCTAAAGGTGTTCGAAGGCGCCGTTTCGTCGATCCGCGACGAGGGGCGCTACCGCGTGTTCGCCGACATCATGCGCGAACGCGGGCGGTTTCCGCACGCGCGCCTGCGTCTGACCGACGGCACGATGCGCGACATCGTGGTCTGGTGCTCGAACGATTATCTCGGCCAGGGCCAAAGCCCCGAAGTGCTCGACGCGGCGCATGCGGCTTTGGACAAGGTTGGCGCCGGCGCCGGCGGCACGCGCAATATCGCCGGCACGACCAGCTATCACGTCGATCTCGAAAGCGCGCTGGCGGACTTGCACGGCAAGGAAAGCGCGCTGCTGTTTACCTCGGGCTATGTGTCGAACGACGCGACGCTCTCGACATTGGCCCAACTCTTCCCGGATCTCTGGATTTTCTCAGACGCGCAGAACCATGCCTCGATGATCGAAGGCATCCGCCGCGCCAAATGCGAAAAACGCATCTTCCGCCACAACGACGTTCAGCACTTGGAAGCGCTGATCAACGAGGCGCCGGCCCACGTACCGAAGCTGATCGCGTTCGAGAGCGTCTATTCGATGGACGGCGACACCGCCCCGATCGAACAGATTTGCGATCTCGCCGAAGCTTATGGCGCGATGACCTATCTGGATGAAGTGCACGGCGTTGGCCTCTATGGCCCGACCGGCGGCGGCGTCGCCGAGCGCGATGGCGTGATGCACCGGGTCGATTTCATCGAAGGCACGTTGGCCAAAGCATTCGGCACCATGGGCGGCTACGTCACCGGCCCGGCCGTGGCGATGGACGCGATCCGCTCGACGGCGTCGGGCTTCATCTTCACGACCTCGCTTGCGCCTTCGATCGCGGCGGCCGCTTTGGAGAGCGTGCGCATCGTGCGCGAATGCCCGCACTTGCGTGATCGTTTGCAGGAACGTTCGGAGCGCTTGAAGGCGCTGTTGCGCGAAGCAGACATTCCGGTGATGTCGGAGAGCACCACGCACATCGTGCCGGTGCTGGTGGGCGACGCGGCGCGTTGCAAGAAAATCTCCGATATTTTGCTGCTGGAGCACGGCATTTACGTGCAGCCCATCAACTATCCGACAGTGCCGAAGGGCACTGAGCGGCTGCGCATCACGCCGTCGCCATTCCATGATGACGAGCTGATGGACAAGCTGCTGGAAGCGTTCAAAACCGTGTGGGCCATGTGCCCCGTACACGTGGCGCCGGCGGCGTGAGCGGCGACGCTCTCGGCGAAGTCATTATCGAAATCACGCGCGTGGGAGATGTGCAGCGGGTCGCGGCTGTGCACGTAGCGACCGGTGTTGAGGTTGTCGTCCAAGCGCCGGCGAATGCGGCGCTGGCGGATGTGCGCACGCTGGTGCTGAAGAAGCTGGAGCGGGCGCTCAGTGCAGACGATGCGCCGCCGCCAGCGGATCGGCCGGGGAAGATCGTCTAGTCCTTCCGCCGCACGCCTTTGCCTAGCCCGATCTTCTTGGCGAACTCGGAGCGGCGAGCGGCGTAGGCGGGGGCGACCATCGGATAGTCGGCGGGCAGGCCCCAGCGCTTGCGATACTCGTCCGGCGTCATGCCGTAAGTGGAGCGGAGATACCGCTTCAGCATTTTGAGCTTCTTACCGTCTTCCAGGCAGATGATGAAATCGTGCTGAACCGACTTGTTGATCGGCGCGGCCGGTTTGGGGCGCTCGGCGGGCGCCTCCACACCGCCGGAGAGGCCGACGACAGTTTTATGAATGGTGCGGATCAACTCGCCCAATTCTTCGGGCGCGACTTTGTTGTTGCTGACAAATGAGGCGACGATGTCAGCGGTCATGCGCAAGGCATCGCCGTCTCCGGCGCCCGTTACCTCGTCTTCGTCCCGTATAGCCAAGCTATTTTCCTAGCTAATACAACGCCCTCACGATGGCGTATAAGCCTCGATGCTGATTTGAAGCAAGTATTACTATTGGGCTACCGGTCAGAGCTTGCTGATGATTGGTATTCGCAAAGTGCTCATCGGTCGCTTTGCGTAAAAGCGGCCGGACACCTATGTTTTCGGGTGAATCGATACCCCAAGTTGTAGTGAGGCCGAGATGACCCAAGCCGCGGGACGTTCCGCAGGTGAACGCGACCGTTTTTTCGAGGCGGCGCTCGAACGGGCTGACCCCGACGTGAAGGCGTCGATCGACGCTGAGCTCAATCGTCAGCAACGCCAACTCGAGTTGATCGCCTCGGAGAACATCGTCTCCAAGGCGGTGCTCGAAGCGCAGGGCTCGGTGCTGACCAATAAGTACGCCGAGGGCTATCCGGGGCGGCGCTATTATGGCGGCTGCGAGTTCGTCGATGAAGTGGAGCGGCTCGCGATCGAGAGGGCCAAGCGCCTGTTCGATTGCAAGTTCGCCAACGTGCAGCCGCACTCGGGCGCCAACGCCAACCAAGCAGTGTTCTTCGCGCTGCTGCAGCCGGGCGACAAGTTTCTCGGCATGGATCTCGCCTGCGGCGGTCACCTGACGCACGGCTCGCCGGTGAACATTTCCGGCAAGTGGTTCAATCCGGTGGCCTACGGCGTGCGCGAGGATAATCACCTCATCGATATGGATGAAGTGGCCGATATCGCGCGTCGCGAAAAGCCGAAGCTGATTTTGGCTGGCGCCAGCGCCTATTCGCGTCACATCGATTTCAAACGCTTCCGCGAGATCGCTGATGAAGTCGGCGCTTATCTCATGGTCGATATGGCGCACTACGCGGGTTTGATCGCGGGCGGCGCTTATCCATCTCCCCTCCCGCACGCGCATATCGTCACGACGACGACGCACAAAACGCTGCGCGGCCCGCGCGGCGGCATGATCCTCTCGAACGACGAGGACATCGGCAAGAAGATCAATTCGGCGGTGTTTCCGGGCCTCCAGGGCGGGCCGCTCATGCACGTGATCGCGGCGAAGGCCGTGAGCTTCGGCGAAGCGTTGCAGCCTGAATTCAAGCTCTACGCGCAACGCACGGTCGAGAATGCGCGTGCGCTGGCGGCGCGCTTGATCGAGAACGGTCTCGCGGTCGTTTCGGGCGGCACCGACAGCCACGTCATGCTGGTCGATCTTCGCCCCAAGCGCGCCACCGGCAAGGTGGCCGAGCACAGCCTCGAACGCGCAATGATCACCACCAACAAGAACGGCATCCCGTTCGATCCGGAAAAGCCGTTCGTGACGAGCGGTATCCGCTTGGGCTCGCCCGCCTGCACCACGCGCGGGTTCGGGCCTGCGGAATTCAGGCAGGTGGCCGATCTGATCTGCGAAGTGCTGGACGGCTTGCAGGGTTCGAACGGCGACAATTCTTCTGTCGAAGCCGCTGTGGCTGCGAAGGTTGAGCAGCTGACGGCGCGCTTCCCGATCTACTAAACGGGGTTAGGTGTTGGGGATTAGGGCTTGGGGCGCGACTCCGCTTACCTAATCCCCAGTCCCTAATCCCCAATCCCGAGTACGCCGAATGCGCTGCCCGTTTTGTCAGAACGAAGACACCCAGGTGAAGGATAGCCGCCCGACCGAAGACGGGGCGGCGATCCGGCGGCGGCGCCAGTGCGACAAGTGCGGCTCGCGTTTCACGACGTTCGAGCGCGTGCAGTTGCGCGATCTGGTGGTGCTGAAGCGCTCGGGGCGGCGGGTGCCGTTCGATCGCGACAAGCTGGCGCGTTCGCTTTCGATCGCGCTGCGCAAGCGACCGATTGAGCAGGATCAGATCGAGCAGATGATTTCGGGCATCGTGCGCAAGCTTGAGAGCACCGGGGAAAGCGAGATCACGTCTGAAACGATCGGCGGCATGGTGATGGAGGCGCTGCGGCACCTCGATTCCGTGGCGTACGTTCGCTACGCCTCAGTCTATCGCGATTTCAGCGAGGCGTCTGATTTCGCCGATTTCATCGAGGAAGCCGAGAAATCGCCCCAGCGGGGCAAGGGCGGCGACTAGGCCCGCGGGGCCTGATAGAAAAAGTGCGTTATGCCTCGCCCACGCGTCACTCTGAAATTGGCGACTTCGCTCGACGGGCGGATCGCGACGGCCGCTGGCGAAAGCCAGTGGATCACCGGCGAGGCCGCGCGCGCTGAAGTGCAGACGCTGCGTGCGGCGCATGACGCGGTGATGGTGGGCGCGGAGACGGTGCGGCAGGACAACCCGTCCTTGCTCGCGCGCACTGAGCCGCCGCCAGCGAAACAACCGACGCGCGTGATCGTGACGTCGCGGCTCGATATTCCGCCGGATGCGAAGATGTTTGGCGATATCGCCATCGCGCCGGTGATCGTGTTCGGCATGCCGCGCGTGAGCCCGGCGCGGCACGCGATCCTGGAAGCGATGGGCGCACGGATTGAGGCGGTTGAGACTGGCGCGGGCGGCGTCGACGTGGCGGCGGTGCTGGAGCGGCTGAGCGCGCTGGGGTTCGGCAGCGTGCTGGCCGAAGGCGGCGGGCGGCTCGCGGCGTCGTTGATCGAGGCGGGGGGGGTG
>QBMO01000067.1:2766-6861 GCA_003242075.1 Alphaproteobacteria bacterium | reverse complement strand
TTGTGCTGGGGGCCGATGGCCGACCGGCGCTGGCGGATTTGAGCTATGATGCGCTGGCCGATGCGCCGCGGTTCAAGCGGGTTGCGTTGCGTGAGCTTGGCCCCGATCTCTGGGAAAGCTACGAGCGGGCCTGAAAGGCGAAACGCGTGTTCACTGGAATTGTCTCCGCATTGGGCGAAGTGCGCGCAGCCGAGCGTCGCGACGGCTTGCTGCGGCTGACGATTGGCGCGCCGTACGATGCGGACGGCATCGATATTGGCGCCAGCATTGCGCACGATGGCTGCTGTTTGACCGTGGTGGAAAAAGCGCCGCGCGCCTGGGGCGCTGACTATGTCGTCGAAGTCGCGCCCGAGAGCTTGGCGCTGACGACGCTCGGTGGGCTTGGCGCGGGCGATAAGGTGAATCTTGAGCGCTCGCTTCGCGTGGGCGACGAACTGGGCGGGCACATGGTGCAGGGCCATGTCGATGGCCTGGGTGAGGTGCTGTCGGTTCGCCAGGACGGCGAGGGCTGGCGCTTGCGGATCAAGCCGCCCGCTTCGATCACTCATTTGATCGCGTCCAAGGGCTCGATCGCGATTGCGGGCGTGTCGCTGACGGTTAATGAGGTCGATGCCGAGGGCTTTGGCGTGCTGATCATTCCGCACACTTGGGCAGTTACGACTTTGTCGAAGCTGAAGGCAGGCGATAAGGTCAATCTGGAAGCCGATATGATGGCGCGCTATGCGGCGCGGCTCATCGAAGCGCGGAGCAACTCATAATGGCGGCTGCGCCGTCTCCCCTTTCGGAAATGAAGCGCGCGATCTCGCCGATCGCGGAAATCATCGAAGAAGCGCGCGAAGGGCGCATGTTCATCCTCATCGATGAGGAGGACCGTGAAAACGAGGGCGATCTCGTGATCCCGGCGCAGTTCGCAACGCCCGCGCAAGTGAACTTCATGGCCAAGCACGGACGCGGGCTCATCTGCCTGGCGCTGACGCCGGAGCGGGCGGAGACGCTCGGCCTCGATCCGATGACGCCACGCAATCAGACGCGCATGGGTACGGCGTTCACGGTGTCCATCGAAGCGCGAGAAGGCGTTTCCACTGGCATCTCCGCGCACGACCGCGCGCACACCATCGCCACCGCGATCGATCCGACCAAAGATCGCCGCGATATCGTCTCGCCTGGCCACGTGTTTCCTCTCACGGCGCGTGACGGCGGCACGTTGGTGCGCGCGGGCCATACAGAAGCGAGCGTCGATATTGCGCGCGCGGCGGGGCTCAATCCGTCGGCGGTGATTTGTGAGATCATGAATGATGACGGCACCATGGCGCGGCTGTCGGAGCTCGTCGCGTTCGCGCAGTTTCACAATTTGAAAATCGGCGCCATCGATGAACTGATCGCTTACCGGCGCATTCATGAGCGGCTGGTCGAACAAATTGGTGACGAGCCGTTCGAGGTGCGCGCCGGCAAGAACTTCCGGCTTGTCGTGTTCCGCAACAAGCTTGATGGCGTTGAACACGTCGCTTTGGTGAAGGGCGAGATCAAAGCCGATCAGCCGACATTGGTGCGCGTGCATCGCACGGACTTCGCCGCCGATGTGATGGGCGGCTATGGCGCGCGTGCGGGGATGATCGATTGCGCGCTGCGTGAGATCGAGAAAGAAGGCGCGGGCGTGCTGGTGATTTTGCGCGATCTTGTGCCGAACGCTGTGTCGCGCCGTCTGAGCGGTGAGCCGGCGGAGCGCGAGGCGGATGATGAGCTACGCGTGATCGGCTTAGGTTCGCAGATCCTGCGCGAACTCGGTGTCGGCCGCATGGTTGTGCTCGGCAACACGCCGCAGAAGCTGGTTGGCCTTGAGGGCTACGGCCTGTCTATCGATGGCTGGCGCGGGTTCACGACGTGAAGAAAGATCGGGAAAAATTCCCGGTGGCCTCGGTCCCCGGCGCGCGCCTGCTGATGGTGATTTCGCCCTATTACACCGGCGTCGCCGATATGATGCAGCGAGGCGCGGAAGCAGCGTCCGAAGAGGCGCAAGCGACCTTGGACCGCGTTTTTGTGCCCGGTGCGTTCGAGATACCGGCGGCGATCGCGCATGCAGCGCGCTCGAACTTGTACGATGGCTTTCTGGCGCTCGGCTGCGTGGTGCGCGGCGAGACCAGCCATTACGATTATGTCTGCGGCGAGAGCGCGCGCGGATTGATGGATCTCTCGATCCGCGAAGGCTTGGCGATTGGCTATGGCATTTTGACCGTGAATACGTTGGCGCAGGCGGAAGAGCGCGCCGATCCGAAACGCGGCGATAAAGGCGGTGAATCCGCGCGCGCGGCTTTGGCGATGATTGCGCTGAAGCGGCGCTTCGCGGAGACGGCGCGATGAAAGACGCAGACATCGCGTCGCGCCGGGCCGCGCGCCTGGGCGCCGTGCAGGCGCTCTATCAGATGGAAGTCTCTGGCGCCTCGACTGCGGATGTGGTCGCCGACTTCGTTGCCGGCAAGCTGCCGCGTGAAACCGAGGCGACGTATACGGAAAGCGAAGGCGATCTCGAACTATTCCAAGTGCTCGTGGAGAAAGCGGTTGAACGCCAAGCGACGCTCGATCGCGCCATTGCGCGCCATCTGAGCAAAGGATGGCGGCTTGAGCGCATCGACGCGGTAGCGCGGGCTATATTGCGCGCCGGTGCTGCCGAGTTGGAGCAGCGGCGCGACATTCCAAAAGCGGTGGTGCTCGATGAATATGTCGAGATCGCCAAGTCGTTCTTTGAAGGGCCCGAGCCCGGCTTCATAAATGCCGCGCTCGAAGCGGTCGCGCGTGACTTGCGTTCCGACGAACAAGGCGCATAAGCCGGTACGATCATGTCCGCCGACGAATTCGAAATTATTCGGTCTCTCTTTGCGCCGCTCGCGACGAGCGCTGGCGCGCGCGGATTGGCTGATGACGCGGCTATCCTTGATGGCGCCGGCGCTACGGTTGTGACCACAGACGCGCTTGTCGAGGGCGTACATTTCCTCGCGGACGATCCGCTCGATACGGTCGCGATGAAGGCGCTTCGGGTGAACGTGTCCGATCTGATCGGAAAAGGCGCGCGGCCCGAGTCGGTATTGCTGACATTGATCTGGCCGCAGTCACGGCCCGCGTCCGAGATCGCGTTGTTTGCCGATGGGTTGAAGCGCGATCTTCAGTTGTTTGGCATCACGCTATTGGGTGGCGACACTACATCCACACCGGGTCCGCTGACTGTTTCCATCACCGCATTCGGAACGCCGCTGGGTCCACGCACGCCATCGCGCGCCGATGCGCAGATTGCCGATGACGTGTGGCTCGTCGGCGGCGAGATCGGTTCGGCTTGGCTGGGCTTGCAGCTGCGCAGCGGGCGCATGTCGCTGGTTGAGCTGCGGCGTGATCGCGATGAAGAGGCGGCGCTTCGCGATTCACGCGCGATGCGCGATGCGATGCCGGATTATCTCACGCTGAAAGGCGAGGACTTCGACGCCGAAGCCGCTTGGCTGATGACGACTTATCTGGCGCCGTTCGTGCGCACCGAAGCTGCCGCGATCGTTTCGCGTTATGCCAATGCATCGATGGATGTGTCAGATGGATTGGTCGGTGATGCGGCCAAGTTGGCGGCGGCATCGGGCGTGGCCATCAAGATTGAAGCGAATGCGATTCCGTTTTCGATTCCGGCGGAGCGCTGGGCTTTCAGCGGCGGCGATTTCCGTAAGCTGATCACCGGCGGCGACGACTATGTCGTGCTGTTCACAGCGCCGGATGCGCACCGCGAAGCGATCCTCGGCATGGACCCGGACCATTCACTGCGCTTGACGCGGATTGGACGCGTTGAAGAGGGTGAGGGCGTGGCGGTGCTGGATCGGTCAGGAAAACCCTTACCGATTGAGGCCGAGAGCTATTCCCACAAACTCGGCCGTTAGCACCTCATTAACCAACGCCGCGGAACTTGGGCGGCATGAACAAGAAGCACGCCCTTGCGCGCGCCATGGCGGCTGCGCTGATTGCGTCGACGTTACTGGCGGGGCTGGCAAACGCGTCTGGCGGCGGCGGTGGCAGTGCGGAGAAGGAAAAAGGCGGCGCGGCGGGCGAAGAGGGCGAGGCCACCAC
>QBMO01000067.1:0-2756 GCA_003242075.1 Alphaproteobacteria bacterium | reverse complement strand
CTCGATGGATGCGCCTTATCTGGCCGTGCCTGTGGTGCGCGACGGGCAGCTTGCCAATTATCTCTTCGTTTCGATCCGCATCGAAGTCGCGCCCGGCGTGGACCTCTGGCAAACGCGCGAAAAGGCGCATTTCCTGCGTGATGCACTGGTCCGCGCCAGCCACGCCAACGATCTGGCCGATCCGAGCGACAACAATGCCTTGAACGAAGCGCGCGCGATCGAGGTCTATCGCGCTGCGGCGATCCAGGCGCTCGGCGCCCAGGCGGTCGGCGCGATTTCGATCGTGGCGACATACTCCAGTCAGGGCGGCGGCGTCTGAGCAGCTCGCCTGCGATAAAGCTCCCATTGCACTAAAGCCCGGCTTTTGGCAGACACGCGCCCGACCTCTGGGGGAAGCGTGCGCGCTGGCAAGAATTTGCCGGGCGGCGGCCAACCCATTTCCCCAACCGGCGCCGGGGGTCTCCCCTACGCCCAGGATCGGAACATATGAGCCTCGAAATCATGCTTTGGCTCGTGGTTGTCTGCAGCCTCGTTGCAGGCCTCTACGGCTTTCTCGAAACCCAAGTCATCATGAAGGCGCCGGCCGGCAATGACCGGATGAAGGAAATCGCCGCCGCCATCCAAGAAGGCGCGCGCGCTTACCTGAACCGCCAGTACCGCGCCATCGGCTATGTCGGCGTCGGCGTTGTGATCGTGCTCGGCATCGCCTTTTGGCCGACGTGGCAGATCCCCGTTGGTTTCATCATCGGCGCGCTGCTTTCGGGTGCGGCGGGTTTCATCGGCATGAACGTGTCGGTGCAGGCGAACGTGCGCACGGCGGAAGCCTCGCGTCACTCGCTCGCGGGCGGCCTCAACATGGCGTTTAAAGCCGGCGCGGTGACGGGCATGCTGGTTGCTGGCGGCGCGCTGTTTGGCGTGGCGTTCTACTATCTCGTGCTGACGCAATTCCTCGGCCTTGAGTCGACCAGCCGCACGGTTGTCGATTCGCTCGTGGCGTTGGGCTTCGGCGCTTCGCTGATCTCGATCTTCGCTCGTCTCGGCGGCGGCATCTTCACCAAGGGTGCGGACGTCGGCGGTGACATGGTCGGCAAGGTCGAAGCTGGCATCCCGGAAGACGATCCACGCAACCCGGCCACCATCGCCGATAACGTTGGCGACAACGTCGGCGATTGCGCCGGTATGGCGGCGGACCTGTTCGAAACCTATGCGGTGACGGCAGTCGCGACGATGGTGCTCGGCTCGATCCTCTTCCGCGAAGCGGCTGAAGTGGCCTCGATCATGATGCTGCCGCTGGCGATCGGCGGCATCGCTATCCTGGCTTCGATCGCGGGCACGTTCTTCGTGAGACTCGGTCCGTCCAACAACATCATGGGCGCGCTTTATAAGGGCCTCGTGGCGGCTGGCGTTCTGTCCGCCATCGGCTTGGCGATCGCCATTCAAGGCACGGTCGGCTGGGACGCCATTGCACCGAGCGTCGGCGCAGGCAGCGATCTGGCCACCATTAGCGGCCAAGACCTCTTCATCTGCGGCATTATCGGCTTGCTGGTGACGGGCGCGATCGTGTGGATCACGGAATACTACACCGGCACCGGCTTCCGTCCGGTGAAGAGCGTCGCTGAGGCTTCGAAGTCGGGCCACGGCACGAACGTGATCCAAGGTCTCGCGGTTTCGATGGAATCGACGGCTCTGCCGGCGCTGACCATCGTCGCGGGCATTATCGCCACCTTCACGCTCGCTGGCCTGTTCGGCATCGCCATCGCGGTGACGACCATGCTGTCGGTTGCGGGCATCATCGTCGCCCTCGACGCGTTTGGCCCGGTGACGGACAATGCCGGCGGCATCGCCGAAATGGCGGAATTGCCGAAGGAAGTGCGGGTCACCACCGATGCGCTAGACGCAGTCGGCAACACGACGAAAGCGGTCACCAAGGGCTACGCGATCGGCTCCGCTGGTCTCGGCGCGTTGGTGCTGTTTGCGGCTTATGTCGAAGACCTGAAATACTACGCCGCGAACGCGAGCGAGTTTCCGTTCTTCGCCAACATCGTGCCGGACTTCTCGCTCAACAATCCGTACGTAATCGTCGGCCTCTTCATTGGCGGCTTGCTGCCGTATCTGTTCGGCGGCTGGTCAATGACGGCGGTAGGGCGCGCCGCGCAAGCGGTGGTCGAAGAAGTCCGCCGCCAGTTCCGCGAAATCCCTGGCATCATGGAACGCACCGCCAAGCCGGACTACGGCAAGGCCGTCGACATCCTGACGCAAGCGGCGATCAAGGAAATGATCGTGCCGTCCTTGCTGCCGGTGCTGGCGCCGATCGCCTTGTTCTTCATCATCTGGGCCATCGCTGGTCCGGCACAGGGCTTGTCAGCGCTCGGCGCATTGCTGGTCGGCGTGATCGTGACGGGCTTGTTCGTCGCCATCTCGATGACTTCGGGCGGCGGTGCTTGGGACAACGCCAAGAAGCTGATCGAAGAAGGCCACCACGGCGGCAAGGGCTCGGAAGCCCATAAGGCCGCTGTCACCGGAGACACGGTCGGCGATCCCTACAAGGATACGGCAGGCCCTGCGGTGAACCCGATGATCAAGATCACCAACATCGTCGCACTTTTGTTGCTGGCGGTGCTGGCGCACTGGAACGGCTGATCGGCTCAAGCCGAAAAGCAAAACGCCCCGGCCAAAAGCCGGGGCGTTTCTTTTTGTGCACTAGGGACAGTCTGCAGAAGCATCAATTGTAGCGCGCTGATGGCACTTTGACGCCT
>QBMO01000066.1:18372-19082 GCA_003242075.1 Alphaproteobacteria bacterium | reverse complement strand
TGCAGCAGTGCGATCCGGCCTCGGTCGCTGTCGGCTGTCGCCAGATGTGAGAGGGGCGCCGCGGTCTCGGTCAGCACAGCGTGATCTTCCCACTCCGCTTGCTCGCCGTCGAGACGCGGCAAACCCTGCTTGATGATGCGGCGCAATTGACGTCGCGCGTCGTCGGTGCGGCCCATTCGGTCGAGCACATAGGCGAAGCCCAAGCGCGCGCGCAGATTGGCGGCGTCGGCCTCAAGGGCGCGCGCGTAATGATCGTGCGCCGCCTGCAGCCGTGACGCTGCGCCGTCGCTTTCGATTGCGTCTGGCAGCTCGTCTTGCGGGCCGAGGCGGAAATCGAGCGCGGCGCAGCGATCGGTTGGACCGAAATCGTAAGCTTCGTCCGGTGGCGGATAGCGGGCCGATTGCACTTCGCTGCACAGCACGCTGCCGGCTTCGACGAACTCATTGCCGTCGCGCCGATAGGTGAAAGCGCCGTCATTGCGCGCGTAGGCGAGGAGGTTGAGGCGCGCCAGCAGCAATTCGCGCTGCAAAGGCTCAAGCCCGTCCATCGCTTGCACATTGGCAAGCGCGCGATCAATCGGTGCGTCGTAAACAGGTTGCGGCGGCGGAATATAGGGGATCGCAGCCGTGCTCGCGGCCAAACTGGCCCAGAACGCAATCGCCAACACTCGGGCGCGCATGGGAAGTCTCCCTGCCATACCCGCCCCTCG
>QBMO01000066.1:11821-18362 GCA_003242075.1 Alphaproteobacteria bacterium | reverse complement strand
CACAAACACTCTGCGATGCGTTGTGACTTTCGTCTATGGCCAAAAAGTAAGAATCACGCGGGCGTGAAAGTTAAGGCCCAATTTTCGGGGGATCGCGCCATTGGCATTCGGGTCCGTTTGGATCGAACGCTTGGTCAGGCGAAGCTGGCAACACGCGCTCGATGTAGTGCTTGAGCTTGCGAATGATCGAGTTGGGCTCGCCCGCCGCGTGCTGCCAAGGAATGAGCGGGCCCGCCGTCAGCCGATAAGTCTTACCGCGTTTGTTCAGAAGTTCGTGGAACAGCGTGATGTCGCGCAATTCGGCCGAGAATTTCGAGAAGGTGTGAAACCAGTACGAGTAGGGCCCACTCATGTGGACGGGGAGAATCGGCAGCTCGTATTTGCGCGCGAGGCTCGCCGCCGTCGGCATCCATTCCGGATCGGTGAGCAGGCCGTCACGCTCGCGCGCCAAACGCCCGGCCGGGAAGATGCCGAGCGGTCGGTTTTGCGCGAAGGCTTCGTCGGTCATCTTCAGCGTGACGCGTGTACGTTCGCGCGTGCGCTTGGCCAGCACCCATTCCACCGGGATCAGCGCTTCGTCGAAACGCCGGCACACACGCAGCGCATCCGAGTTGGCGTAAAACAGCATATCCGGCCGTGCGCCCTTCACAGCGTCGTAAGCGGCAAGTCCATCGGTGATCCCGGTCGGGTGGTTTGAGAGCAGCAGGAACGAGCCTTGCGCCGGCATCCGCTCCAGCCCGCGCGTCTCGAGTTTCACCTCCAGCAGTCGCGAAATGTATTCCAGCGCCTCCGCTCCGCCCATCGGCGCGATGGCGTCGGCCATCGAGACGGCCTTCTTGTAGTTCAGCACCGAGTAAAGGATCGGCCGCAGCACCGGCCACGCCGCGCCAGACGAAAGCTTCGGCGCCCGCTCTTCGATCAGTTCATCGACGATATGTTTCTGCGCCGCCGCGGGCGCGTTGCGCGCGGAAGAGGGGGCGACAGCGTCCATCGGCGTCATTGGTTCGGTTCTCACGACTCGATAGCCCAGATAGGGAAGCACGGGCGCTGGTTCCCGGGAAGCGGGGGCAGCGCCTTGCCTTCCCCCACCGGGACGGGTTTTTTGCGGCGGAGTGAATATGGCGTCCCCCCTTGCCGCATACCACGCGCGCCTCGCCGCCGGCGATCTCGACGCCGATCCGGCCCAGGCCGCCGCCGCCGAACGGCTCGAAGCGCTTGCGGAAAAGCTGGCCGCCTGGCGGCCCGACGCCTGGCTTGGCAAGTCAGAGCCGCCGCGCGGGCTCTACATGTACGGCCCGGTCGGGCGCGGCAAATCCATGCTGCTCGATCTCTTTTTCGAAGCCGCGCCGATCAAGAAGAAGCGCCGTGTCCACTTTCACGAATTCATGCTCGCCCGACACGCCTTCCTGCGCGACGCGCGCGCGCGCGACGTAGGCCAAGAGCAGCTCATCATTCAAGCCGCCAAACAGGTGGCCGACGAAGCGCGTTTGCTCTGCTTCGACGAAATCCAAGTCACCGACATTGCTGACGCGATGATCCTGGGGCGCTTGTTCGAGCGCTTGTTCGCCGAGGGCGTCGTGATCGTCGCCACCTCGAACCGCCCGCCGGATGATCTCTACAAGAACGGCCTCAACCGCCAGCTCTTCTTGCCGTTCATCGCGCTGCTAAAAGAGAAGCTCGACGTGCTCGAACTTGCCGGCCCGCATGATTATCGTTTGCGCCAGTTGATGGCCGCGCCCGTTTGGTACGCGCCGCTTGGGCCTGCCGCTGCTGAATCCATGGAGCACGCATGGAAGCGCCTCACTGCGGGCGCCGCACCGCAGGCGGTCACACTCGATGTCGGCGGCCGCGCGCTTCGGGGGGAGCGTGAAGCGGCGGGCGTGGCGCGCTTCACGTTCGAAGAACTTTGTGCCCGCCCGCTCGGCGCGGCGGATTATTTGGAGATCGCCGAGCGCTTTCATACCGTGCTTCTGGAAGACATTCCCAAGCTTTCACCGTCGAAGCGCGAGGAGGCCGCCCGTTTCCGTACGCTGATCGATGCGCTCTACGAAGCAAAAGTAAAGCTGGTGGCGACCGCTGATGCGGAGCCACAGCGGCTCTATCCCGAAGGCGATCAAAGCTTCGAGTTCGAGCGCACGGCGTCGCGTCTCATGGAAATGCGCAGCGAAGGCTATCTCGCGCTGCCGAGACGGGACGCGGAGTGGAAGAGCGGGATCGTGGATTAGCGCGGCCTAACCCAACCCCAACACTGCGCGCAGCGCCAGGCGGTCGATCTTGCCCATATGGTTACGCGGTAATTGTGCGACGATGCGGACGTGCACACGGCGGAAGGTTGGAAACATGGCCGATACGGCCGGTGCCTGCTGGACGAGCGTTTGATCAAATGACTCAAGCGCGACGTGAAGCTCGTCTTCTCCACGTTCGTTGGGAGCGCTGAGAATGGCAGCGCCTGTCACAGCGAGCTTTCGCTCCAACGCTTGTTCGTAGGGCAAGGTGGAGTGTTTGTCGCCATTGATGCTGATCACGTCCGTGATCCGTCCGAGCAGCTCTAAGCGGCCTGAGGCGTCCAGGCGTCCGAGATCGCCTGATAAGAACCAGTCCCCCTGGAAAAAGCGCGCGGTTTCCTCAGGCGCCTCGAAATAGGATCGCACGTCGTTGTCGCGCAGACGAATTTTGACCAATCCGGCGACGCCGGTCGGCGTTTGGTTTCCGGCCTCATCGACGACGATAACTGAGCGTTCCGGAACGATGTGGTGAAACCGCAAATCGTCGGGGGTTCTAACTACACTAGAAGCGATCGTGCCGGCTTCTGTTGAGCCTAGCTCGATATTGATGTCTCGACTGAGTTGCACTTGTGCGCGCTCGACGAGCGCCCATGGCGGCGAGCTTCCGACTAGGCCCACGCGGATGCTGTCATCGCGCCGGAAGCTTGATGGCAATTGATCGAGGATTGTCGCCAAGAAAGGGACTGTGGTTTGCAGCTGGTTCACGCCTTCGCGCAGGATGGATTGAGCGAGGTTGCTTGAATCTTCGAGCACCACGCGCCCGCCGCGATACCACGTCGCCAGCGGCCGATTGTGCCCGGCCGAGGTCCAAAGACCCATGGGTCCCATGAAAAGCACGCTTTTTTCGTCGGCTTTGAATAGCGCGCCAAGCGCTTCCGCACGCGCCGCTTCGGCGGCGCAGTCGACCAGAATCTTTTTGTAGCGGCCAGTTGTGCCGGAGGTGAGCAGGACATGCCCGCCGCACGCGTCGTCTTTAGGCAAGCGCGCTTTATCGAGAACAGGTGGCGCGGCGAAGGCGCTGGGTGGGACAGCGATAATCGGAGAGCCGCTCCGGGTTGCTGCTTCGGCAAAAGCAGGCGCTGGGGCTGCGCCCATCGTCAGCACGACGGCGCGTACACCCAAGTTCAAATCTAAGATTTGCTTGGGTCCGCTCAACACGATCGAGTGCAGCCCAACCGCGCGTGCGGCTATCGTAAGTAACCAGCCGTCAAGCGATGACGCGCCGACAAGCGCGAATGTGGCGCCTGCGGGCTTGGCGCTGTTGAGATAGAGCCGCGTCGCTTCGATCAACATCGCAAACGCGCGATAATTCAGCCTTTGGCCGCCAACGCTCAAGGCGGCGGAGTCGCCATGCGAAAAGGCGCGATCGTAGAGTCGGTGGATCAGCATTCGCCCTCTCCGAAGGGCCTAACGCCGCCGGCGCGGCGTCCCCAAGATGCCGCGCATCAGTTCGCGCACGATCGTGTTGAACACGCCGGACGCCACGCGTCCGCCTTGGCGCTCGATCGCGGTGGTGCGGGTGCTGGTGCGGCGCGGCGCTGCGCCGCCTGAACGCGTGCCGCCAGATCGCGAACGTGTCCCACGCGCCGCTTCTTTTTCACGCGCCGCGCGCTCTTCTTCCTTTGCCTCCGCCCGCGCCAGCTGATCGGCGCGGCGGCCAAGAATCTCGTGCGCGCTCTCGCGATCGATGGCTTTTTCGTACACGCGGCCCGCCGTGTTCGCTCGCATCAGCGTTTGCCGCTCGGCCAGCAGGATCGGCCCGACATGGGAATTGGGCGGGCGTATTTTCGTGCGCGCCACGGGCGTCGGCGCGCCTTTCTCGTCCAGCGTAGAGACCAGCGCCTCGCCGACGTTCAGTTCTTGGATTTCCTTCGCCACATCGACATTGGCGTTGGCGCGGAAGCTCTGCGCCGCCGCGCGCACGGCTTTTTGATCTGTCGGCGTGTAAGCGCGCAAAGCGTGCTGGAAGCGATTGCCGAGCTGCGCCAGCACTGGCTCGGGAATATCGGTCGGCGATTGCGTGACGAAATAGATGCCAACGCCCTTGGAGCGGATCAGTCGCACCACTTGCTCGACCTTGTTGATCAGTTCCTTCGGCGCATCGCGGAAGAGCAGGTGGGCTTCATCGAAGAAGAAGACGAGCTTCGGCTTATCCTGATCGCCGACTTCCGGCAGCTCTTCCCAAAGCTCGCTCATCAGCCACAGCAGAAACGCCGAATACAGGCGTGGGCTTTGCACCAGGCGCTCGGACGCCAGCACATGGATCGTGCCTTTGCCGTCCTCGCGCGTCTTCAGCAATTCATCGAGTTGGAAGGCGGGCTCGCCGAAGAAGCGATCGGCGCCGTCCATTTCCAGCTGCAGCACTTTGCGCTGCAGGGCGGCGATCGATTGCGGCGTGACGAGGCCGTATTTCTTGCCGATGTCCTCAGCGTTTTCGGAAAGATAGGTCAGCAGCGCCCGCAGGTCGTTGAGATCGAGCAGCAGGCCTTCGTTCTTGCCTTCCTTGATCCAGTCATCGGCGAGGCGAAAGGCGATGGTCAGCGCGCCTTCCTGAGCGTCGGTCGCCTCCAAAACGCGGCCTATCAGAACCGGACCCATTTCGGTGATGGTCGTGCGCACCGGGTGGCCGAGTTCGCCGTACACGTCCCAGAACACGGCCGGCGCTGCCTGGCGTTCGATCGGCATGTTGATTTCGGCGGCGCGCGCGGTCGCCCAGCCGGGCGATTCCGCATCGGTGGCGGCGCAGCCCGAGAAGTCGCCCTTAATGTCGGCGGCGAAGACGTTGACGCCGGCGGCGGCGAAACGTTCGGCCAGCACTTGCAGCGTCACCGTCTTGCCGGTTCCGGTTGCGCCCGCGATCAGGCCGTGCCGGTTGGCGCGCTTCAGCGCCAGGCTCTGAACCCCTTCGGGGCTCGCGCCGAATTCGATCGTGGACGCCATTCTTTGCGACTCCTTGTGCGCTGCCAGCTTGGCGCATCGGGGCGGACGGGCCAAGCCGGGCCTTGCGCCGCAGCCCGGCGCGCCGCAAAGCAGGGGCTCATGCCAAGCCTTGATATATCGCAGCGCGGCGCGCTTTGGATCGTTGCAACCGGGGTCATCGCCGCGGGGCTCTTCTTCCTGCGCGAGCCGCTGACGCAGTTCTCGATGGCGCTCATCCTTTGGCTCGCCATCGATGGCCTGACCGCGACCTTGGACGAGCGCATTCCGTTCATGCCGCGCTGGCTGGCGCTGCCGGTGGCTTTGGTGGTGGTGCTCTCGATCGTCGCCTTGATCAGCTTTGTCGTGATCAACAATATCGCCGCCATCATTGGCGATCTCACGCGCTACGAGTTCCGGCTAAACCAGGTGCTCTCACAGCTCCACCAGGCTGTTGGCAGTCCCGGCCGCTCGCCCACCGTCGGCGATTTGGTGGCGCAGTTCGATCCAGCCCGCCTGACCGCCGAAATCGGCGAAAGCCTGCAAAACGCGGCCTCGGCCGCGATGTTCACGTTGATCTATCTGGCCTTCATTTTCCCCGCCGCGAGCGTGATGTCGGATAAGCTCGATTACATCTTCCATGGCAAAGGCCAACGCCAAGCGACGCGCGAAGTTTTGGCGCGCATACGCCAGTCGATGGAGCGCTATTTGTGGGTGCAGACGGTCATGAGCCTGATCATCACCGCGCTCACCTTCATTACGCTCCGCATCATCGGGCTAGAGAACGCGTTGTTCTGGTCGTTTCTGATTTTCTTTCTCAACTACATCCCGACCATCGGCTCGATCGCCGCCGTCGTGCTGACGACAGCCGTTGCGCTTGTGCAATTTTCGACATTGGACCCGGTCTTGTGGGTGTTCGCCGGCGTTGGCGCTTGGCAGTTCATCATCGGCAACTTCGTTCAGCCGCGCATGACAGGAGATTCATTGAACCTCTCCGCGCTTGTCGTGCTGCTCGCTTTGGCGATTTGGGGAACGGTGTGGGGCATCGTCGGCGCCTTCCTCGCTGCACCCATCACGGTGATGTTGATGATTGTATTGGCGCAATTTCCGTCGACGCGGTGGATCGCGATTTTGCTCTCCGCTGACGGCAAGCCGACACCGGATACGCCAGGTCTGAGTAAGTCCGAATCCGGATCAAATTGAGTGTTGCGAATCGGCGACGAACATGTATCGCTGATGTGAAGAACGTCGCCGGGGCTAGGGGCGTTTCGCAAAAAACGAAACCGAACTTCGCTACCAATCTCGGCGCGCTCGACACGTCAGTTTGACGTTTCGTACCG
>QBMO01000066.1:0-11811 GCA_003242075.1 Alphaproteobacteria bacterium | reverse complement strand
CAATGGGGGGCTTCATCGCGCGGCGCGAACGTCCTCATCGGACCAGGCCTCCGCGTGCGTCCCCCACCCAGCCTGCTGCGAGGCCTGCAGGCGCCGCCGGGCAGCTTGTCCCCGCTCGGCGGCGCCGCCATTTCTGGCGACGCGATCTAGCGCAACGATAAACGCGCGCTATTCGCGCCGTGCTTTGCCTCCATGCGCCACCGCATGACGCCGGTCCGTCATCGGGGCATTCCGTAGGTTGATCCTTACGCTGGGGCGAGTAGGTTCCGCGCAAAATAAGGAAACGCCGCATGGACGCCGTCGCGCGCCAGGAACTGCCTGAAACCGCTGACCAATTCGTCGACACCGCCGTCAAAGGCCCGTGGCCGGCCTTCCGCGCCAATGGCGCGCTCGACGCAGCCGCGGAAGCCTTCCTGCGCGGCCTTTACGAGGACGCTTCGGACGACGAATTAGGCGATCTTTGCGTCAACGACTTCGCCGCCATCGCGCACGATTTCTGGATCTGGCGCTCCGAACGCGACAGCGACGAGCAAAGCATCCGCATCCGCCGCGGGGTCGGCAAAGGCGGCCGCCAACTCGACCGCGACATTCTCGAAATCGCTGGCCCGGACATGCCGTTCCTGGTCGACTCGGTGATGGGCGAACTGGCCGACGAAGGCATTTCCGCCCTCGCCATGTTTCACCCGCTGGCGCCGTCGAAATCCGGCAAGGGCAGGGACTCGCTGATCCAAGTCCACCTGCCGCGCCTCTCCGTGCAGCGCGCCAAGACGCTGCTCGATAACATCCGCGCGACATTGTCGGATGTCCGCGAAGCGGTCGCTGACTTCCAGGCCATGCGCCAGCGTATGCTCGACGCGGCGGAGGAGCTTGAGAAGGCCAAGTCCAATGCCTCGCCGAGCGATGTCGCCGAAGCGGTGGCGTTGCTGCGCTGGCTGGCGGCGGAAAAGTTCACCTTCCTAGGCGCGCGCGATTACAAATACGTCCGTAATGACAGAGGCGCGCTGACGCCGCACGAGCCGGACATTCTCGAAGACACCTGCCTCGGCATTCTGCGCGACGTCGAGCGTTACGTGCTGCGCACCACTGCCGAGCCAATGGTGCTGACGCCGGAGTTGAAACGCCTCGTCACCGAACCGACGCCGCTCATCGTCGCCAAATCGACGTTGCGCGCGCGCGTTCACCGCCGCACGGCTGCGGATTATATCAGCGTCAAGCGCTACAACGATGAAGGCGAGGCGATCGGCGAAATCCGGTTTGTCGGTTTGTTCACTAGCGAGAGCTTCACCGAAGCCACGCGCAACATCCCGATGCTGCGTCGTAAGGCCGAATGGGTGCTGCACCAGACTGGCTTCGCGCCCGGCGGCCACAACGCCAAGACGCTCCGTAAGATCATTGAATACTATCCGCGCGAAGAACTCTGGCAGATGACGCGCGAGGAGCTGCTCGCAACCTCGCGCGGCATCCTGCACTTGCTCGACCGCCCGCGGGCCCGCGTTTTCACCCGCCGCGATCGCTTCAACCGCTTCGTCACCGCGCTCGTCTATGTGCCGAAGGATCGCTACGACACGAAGCTGCGCGAAGCCTTGGGCAGCGCCATTGCCAAGCTGTATGGCGGCGAGGTGGAGAGCTTTCAGCCGCAACTCGGTGAAGCCCAACTCGCGCGCGTGCTTTTCGTCATCGGCGACATCGACAAGACCCGTCCCGATCCCGATCCGCGCGTGCTCGACACGACGGTCGCAACGCTGACGCGCACGTGGGAGGATAGCTTCGAACAAGCGCTGATGCGCTCGGACATGTTCGACTCGGCTGCCCGCGAAGAAGCCGCCAACCGCTTCATCAACACATTCACCGCCGCCTACCGCGAACGCTACCCAGTCCAAGAAGCGCTGATCGACACGGCGGAAATCCTGCGTGCGAAGGACGATGAAATCATCCGCGCGCGCGTCTATCGGCTCGCCAACGACGCCGAAAACATTATGCGCTGCAAATTCTATGCGCGCGGCGATGTCTTGGCGCTCTCAGCCACGGTGCCGATCCTCGAAAACATGGGGCTGTTCGTCGATTCCGAACTGAATTACGAATTGCAGCTCAAAGCCGGCGCGCTTTATCCAGCGCAACGCATCTTTATCCACGAAATCGAAACGCGCTCGGCCGATGGCAGGCCGATTGATCTCGAACGCGCCGGTCGCGCTTTCGAAGACGGCTTCGCGGCGATCTGGACCGGCAAAGCCGAAAGCGACGGCTTTAACCGTTTGATCCTCGCGCTCTCATGCTCGTGGCGCGAAGCCGCGCTCGTGCGTGCGCTGGCGCGTTATCGTCAGCAAACCGGCCTCGATCCGAGTCAGCCGATCCAAGAGCAGGCGCTCGCCAACAATCCGAAGATTGCTGCGCTCATCTTGGCGTTCTTCAAAGCGCGCTTCGATCCGAACCTGCCGGAATCGATGGACACGCGCGAAATCCGCTCGACCAAACTCGAATTCATGATCGAGGCGGCGCTGAACGACGTTGTCAGTCTCGATGAAGACCGGGCTTTGCGCCGCATCGCGCGCCTCGTGAAGGCCATCCGCCGCACTAACTGTTATCAGCCGGGCGCCGATGGGCAGCCGAAGGCGTACATGTCGTTCAAGATCGACAGCCACGCCGTCGCTGAACTGCCTGCGCCGAAACCGTATCGTGAAATCTGGGTTGCCTCGCCGCAAGTCGAAGGCGTGCATTTGCGCTTCGGCGCCGTCGCCCGCGGCGGCTTGCGCTGGTCCGATCGCCGCGACGATTTCCGCACCGAAGTGCTCGATCTGGTCAAAGCACAGCAAGCGAAGAACGCCATCATCGTGCCGGTTGGCGCTAAAGGCGGCTTCTTCCCGAAGCGCTTGCCTGCACGCGGCACGCCCGGTTTCCAGGAAGCAGGCATCGAAGCCTACAAGACCTTCCTGCGCGGCCTGTTGGACATCACCGATAACATCAAGCCCGAAGGTATCGCTGCGCCGAAAAACGTCGTGCGCTGGGATGGCGATGATGCGTACCTAGTTGTCGCTGCTGACAAAGGCACCGCGACCTTCTCCGATATCGCCAACGGCATCAGCGCCGAATACGGCCACTGGCTAGGCGATGCGTTCGCCTCCGGCGGGTCGGTCGGTTACGACCACAAAGCCATGGGCATCACCGCCAAGGGCGCGTGGGAAGCGGTGAAGCGCCACTTCCGCGAAATCGGCAAGAATATTCAGGAAGAAGAATTCAGCGTCATCGGCGTTGGCGACATGTCGGGCGACGTGTTCGGCAACGGCATGCTGCTGTCGCGCAAAATCCGCCTGCTAGCCGCTTTCGATCACCGCGATATCTTCATCGATCCCAATCCGGGCGACAGCGAGACGAACTGGATCGAGCGCAAGCGCCTGTTCGATACGCCGCGCACCTCATGGGCCGATTACGACCGGAAGCTGATCTCCAAAGGCGGCGGCGTATTTTCACGCGCGGCCAAGTCGATCGACGTGACGCCGGAGATCAAGGCGCTGACGGGTTTGGATAAGGACTCGGTTACGCCGGTCGAACTCATGTCAGCGCTGTTGAAGGCGCCGTGCGAACTCATGTGGTTCGGCGGCATCGGCAATTACATCAAAGCGCGTAGCGAGAGCCACGGCGACGTCGGCGACAAAGCCAATGACGGCATTCGCGTCGATGCCGAGGACGTGCGCGCGCAAGTGGTGGGCGAGGGCGCCAATCTTGGCGTCACCCAAGCCGGGCGCATCGCCTTCGCGCGCCACGGCGGCCGCATCAACACCGACGCCATCGACAATTCCGCCGGCGTCGACACCTCCGACCACGAGGTCAACATCAAGATCCTGCTGGGCGACGCCATCAGCGCCGGCGCGCTTAAGGCCGACAAGCGCGACAAGCTGCTGGAGTCGATGACGGACGAAGTTGGCGCGCTGGTGCTGACTAACAATTACGATCAGACCGGCGCCATCTCGGTGGCGCAGGCGAGCGCCGCCAACGATCTCGACAGCCACGAGCGCTTCATTCAGCGCCTGGAAGCCGAGGGCAAGCTTAGCCGGGATGTTGAAGGCTTGCCGTCAACGGTCGAGATCGCGGCGCTGCGCGGGGCCAAGCAAGGGCTCACGCGGCCGGAACTGGCCAAGATCGTCGCGTACTCGAAGATCAATCTGTTCGACGCGCTGGTGGATTCAACCGTGCCGGACGATCCGGCGTTCGAAGAACCTTTGCGCGATTATTTTCCACGTGAGCTGCATAAGTTCAGCGCGCAGATGAAAACGCACCGTCTGCGCCGCGAAATCATCGCCACCGAGTTGGCCAACGATGTCGTCAATCGCTGCGGCCCTTCCTTCGTCGATCGCATCAAGGAAATCTCGCGCGCTCGAACCGTGACGGTCGCCTGCGCCTTCGAAGCCGCGCGCCGCATTTTCGATCTCGAAGCCATGGTCGATCGCATCAACGCGCTCGACAACCAGACGACGGCGGCCGCCCAGATCGCCATGCACCAGCGTGTCGGCGGCGCCTTGCGTCGCTCAACCACCTATCTCGCGCGCAACGCCGGTTTCGAAAGCGATAGCCCGCCAACCATTCTCGACGTCGTGAAGCGCTATAAAGCCTTGGTCGATGCGCAGCGCGCGAACATCGAATCGGATTTGAGCGCCATCGAACGCGAACGCGTCTCGACCCGCCTGCAATCGCTCGTCGATCTCGGCGCGCCGGCGGATTTGGCGCGCGAAACCGCGCTGTTGTCGCCGCTTACGCTCTCGCTCGACGTGGCGGACATGGCGATCGTCACCAAATGGCCGGTCAATGAAGCTTCGATGCTCCATTGCGTCCTCGGTGCTCAGTTCGGCCTCGACGCGCTGCGTGATGCGGCGACGAATATGAAGCTTGAGCAGCATTGGGATCGCCTGGTCGTGCGCCGCGCGGCGCAGGATTTCGGCGACATCCAATTGAAGCTCGCGGAAGCCGCGGCAAACGCCATCGGTCAGCCGCCGAAGAACGCGGATTATGCTTGGGCCAACGAAGCGGCGCAGTCGTGGATCGCCTCGCTCGGCAAACCGGCCGCCCGTGCGCGTTCAGCGTTCGCCGATCTCGACGGGCAGGGCGCCTGGACGTTCGCGAAACTCATGCTGATCTCGGCCGAGTTCAACGCGCTCGCCGCGGCGGTGCGCTAGAGCGCTTCGATCAATTCGCGCAGCAAGGCATGCTCGCGCGCCGTGGCGGCGGGATTGTAGCGAACGCGCGGGTCGGCGGCGAACTCGTCCTCGAAGGCGTGCGTGGCGTTTTCGAACACGTGAATGTCGAGCGGCGTGCCGCGGGCGCGTTGCCGCTCCAACGCGCCGCGCGTGGGGCCGACGATGTAATCGCGCTCCGCCACGATCGCGACCGAACGCAACGCAAAGCGCCAATCGCGCCGGCCCACGGATGAGCCGACGCCCGCATACGGATAAACCAGCATGGCGCCGCTCAGCCCTGCGAGCGGCTCGTCGCTCAAATCTTCGATCCCCGTTGCGCGTTTCATTTCCTCGCCCGGCCGGAGCGCCAGCGCATCCATGATGGTCCAACCGCCATGGCTCCATCCGATGGCAATGATGCGTTCCGGATCGGCCCAGTCTTGCCGCTGCGCCCAGGCGAACGCGGCGTAGAGATCGCCGGCACGCTCGCGGCCATGCATGCGCATGCCGGTGCAAATGGTGGCGATGGCGGCGGCGCGGCTGATGCGGCGCGGCGCGTAGGAATCGATCTGCACCACCGCCGCGCCAGCTTGCACCGCGGCGTCGGCAAAGTCGTTCTGAAACGGCCGGTGGCCGCCGCAGCCGTGCAGCATCAGCACGACCGGCGCACGACCCGCCGCGTCTGGGCGCGCGACCATAAAGTGCGGTTCAAGTCGCGCGATCCGCTGTTCGAGAGTTTCCGCGAACGCCTGCGCTGGCATGCTCAATCCCAAGACGATAACCACCGCCAAGATGGCGACGGACCGGAGCGTTACGCAAGGATGGCGTATCATCCGCCGATCCTGACTTGTGATCTCGCCGCTGGAAAGGCACGTATGTGCTCTGGGAGACTCCATCGCCATGAAAGCTCGTTCACTCGTCCTGATCGCCGCGCTTGCGCTGGCCGCCTGTAACCAAGCGCCCGCGCCGCCGCCGCCCGAAGTCGCGGCCGAACGCAGCGCCGCTGTGGCTGCTGCTGTGGAATTGCAGCGCACGCGCTTTGCCGCCGCACCCCCGGTCAGCAGCGCCGACGCCAGCACGGCTTATCAGTTCGAATTTCCCGGCCTGTGGACCGATCGCGTGCCGATGACGGCGTTTCAAGGCGAAGTGGTCCTCGTGGTCAACACCGCCTCGGAATGCGGGTTCACGCCGCAATATGAAGGCCTGCAGGCGATCTATGACGAATACAACGCGCAAGGCTTCGAGGTCGTCGGCGTGCCGGCGAACAATTTCATGAACCAGGAATCCGGTTCGGCCGAAGAGATTCAGGAATTCTGCACGCTCAATTTCGGCGTCACCTTCCCGATGGCGGGCAAGACCGACGTCATCGGCGATGCGCGCCACCCATTCTACGCCTGGGCGCAATCGCAACTCGGCGACGCCGCCGTGCCCGGCTGGAATTTCCACAAACTGCTGATCGGCCGCGACGGCCGCCTGATCGCCGCGTTCCCGTCCGCGACCGAGCCGACGAGCGAAGAGATTCGCGCCGCAATCACAGGCGCGCTCGCAGCGCCAGCAAGCGCGACGCCGACATCGCTGCATTAGCGCTTAGTGCCGGAAGTGCCGCATGCCCGTTAGCGCCATGGCGATTTCGGCTTCGTCGGCTGCCTTGATCACTTCTTCGTCGCGGATCGAGCCGCCCGGCTGAATGACGCAATTGGCGCCCGCTTGTACGGCTTGCAGCAAGCCATCGGGGAAGGGGAAGAACGCGTCGGAGGCGCAGACGCTGCCGATCGTCTTCGGTTCGCGCCAGCCATTGGCGTGCGCCACGTCTTCGGCCTTCAGCCGCGCCACGCGGGCTGAGTCGACGCGGCTCATCTGACCCGCGCCGATCCCGACAGTCGCGCCGTCCTTCACGTAAACGATGGCGTTCGACTTCACGTGCTTGGCGACCTTGAACGCAAAGATCATGTCGCGCACTTGTGCGTCGCCCGGCTTCTTCTTGGTGACGAACTTCAGATCAGCCGCGTTGATGCGGCCATTGTCGCGGTTTTGCGCGAGAAAACCGCCGGCGACCGTTTTCACATAAAGCCCAGGCGAAGTCGGATCGGGCAGCCCGCCCGTCACCAGCAAGCGCAAATTCTTCTTCTTCGCAAACACCGCCACGGCATCTTCATCCGCCTCCGGCGCGATGACGACTTCGGTGAAAATCTCCGCGATCGCTTCTGCCGAAGCTTTGTCCAAGCGCCGATTCAGCGCCACGATGCCGCCGAAGGCAGAGGTAGAATCGCATTCCAGCGCGCGCTTGTAAGCTTCCAGCAGATCGCCGCCCGTCGCGACGCCGCAGGGATTAGCGTGCTTGATTATGGCGACGGCAGCACTTTCCTTTGGATCGAACTCCGCAACCAACTCAAACGCCGCGTCCGTATCGTTGAGATTATTGTAGCTAAGCTCTTTGCCCTGCAGCTGCTTTGCCGTCGACACGCCAAAGCGGTGTTCGCCGGTGACATAGAAGGCAGCGCTCTGGTGCGGGTTTTCGCCGTAGCGCAGCGATTGACGCAGCTTGCCTCCCAGCGCGCGATAGGCTGGCGCTTTGTCCTCAAGCTGGTTCGCGTACCATTCCGAAATCGCCGCATCGTAGGCGCCGGTGCGCGCGAACGCTTTGGCGGAGAGTTTCTTGCGGAGCGCCACGGTCGTGCCGCCATGCGCCTTCGCTTCGGCGAGGATCGCTTCCATGTCCTCGACATCGGTCGCGACCGCGATGAAGCCGTAATTTTTCGCCGCCGCCCGGATCATCGCCGGGCCGCCAATATCGATGTTCTCGATGCACGTCTCGAAGTCAGCGCCGCGCGCCACCGTCGCTTCGAACGGATAGAGGTTCACATAGAGCACGTCGAAGCCCTCGATGCCGTGCTCCTTCATTGCCTTGGTGTGCTCTGCGTTGTCGCGGAGCGCCAGCAGGCCGCCGTGCACCTTCGGGTGCAGCGTCTTCACGCGCCCGTCCATCATCTCTGGAAAACCAGTGACGGCGCTGACGTCCTGCACCTCCAGCCCCGCATCCGCGATCGCTTTATGCGTGCCGCCGGTGGAGACAAGTGCTGTGCCCAGACCCGCCAACGCCTTGGCGTGCTCAATGAGGCCGGTCTTGTCGGAGACCGAAATAAGAGCGCGCTTGATCGGGAGGAATTCTGTCATGAGCGCTTCTTAGAGGATTCGTGACAGCCTGCGCAGGTGGCGTTCTGTCCAAAGGCTGCCGATTCTCTGGGGTCAGACGCCGGGCCTATGCTAGCACCCGCCAGCGAGGGACCCATGCCGACATCCAATAACGCCCGCTTCTGGGATCGCGCCGCGCGCAAGTACGCCGCCAGTCCCATCGGAGACATGGAAGGCTACGAGCGTACGGTGGCGCACGCCCGCCGCTATCTGAAGGCAACCGACGTCGCCTTCGAGTTCGGCTGCGGCACTGGCACGACGGCCGTCAAACTCGCGCCCGCCGCCGCGCGCTACATCGCCACCGACATCTCGAGCGAGATGATCGCCATTGCCCGTGAGAGAGCCGTGGCGGAGAGCATAACGAATATCGAATTTGCCGTCGGAACTGCCGATGTCGCCCCTTATCCGGACGCGAGCTTCGATGCGGTGCTGAGCTTCAACGTGTTGCATTTGATCGAAGATCGGGCCGCCGCACTGCGCGGCGCGCATCGCATGCTGAAGCCCGGCGGGCTTTTCATTTCCAAGACGCCAGCGCTGGCTGAGATGAATTTTTTGATCCGGCTCGCCGTGCCGGTCATGCGGGCGGTTGGGCAAGCGCCCTACGTCGCCTTTTTCTCCAACAGCGAACTGGAACGCGAAATCGTGGCTGCGGGCTTCGAGATTGTGGAACGCGCAAGCCACGGCTCGGGCAAGAAAGACGTGCGCACGTTCTTTGTGACGCGGAAAGCCTAGTCGCGTTGGGTCACTCCCCACGCAGCTCCGGATAAGTCCACCAGAACGGAAACCCGGTCTCGCCGAGCACCAGCTCTGCGATCTCCGGAAAGATGATCTCCGCCCGCACGCTGTTGCCGAGCATGACCAGGCAGCGCTGACCCGCTTCTTCGCAGATCACTAGATTCCCGGTCCAGTCGTTGTGGCCACCTTTGGAGAAGTAGCGGCCGTTTGGGCCGTGCCAGGTTTCGCCAACGAGCGAGGCGGAGAGGTTGGTCGCTTCGCCGCGCGGGTCGGTGGTGTTGTAGAATCGGATGGTCGGAAATTTCTGCGCCGTGCGGATCGGAAATTGCGCGCCGACCCATTCGGCGCGGGCTGCGAGGGAGAGGCCTTCACCGGCAAACATCCCGCGCCACATGCGTGCTTGATCTTCAATCGTGGTATCCATCGAGCCTGCCGCAGCGACATTGTCGCGGCGATCGTGCGGTTCGAACGTGCCGTCCATGGCGTAGCCATCGGCGAGATTGCCCGCGAAATCGTCGCGCCATTGCATCGACGTGCGCGTCATGCCGAAGCGATCGAATACGCGCAGCTGCATTTCCGCGCCGACATCGAGGCCCAGGCCTTCCTCAAGCACGGTCTGCAAAACCCAGATGCCTTCGTTCGAATAGGCGTAATGTTCGCCTGGGGTGAAGTGAAAGCGCAGCCGGCGATCGTCATCGAGCCACCGCATGTTGGCGAAGCCGCTCGTGTGCGAGAGCAGGATGCGTGGCGTCAGCTGGCGCCAGCGTTCATCGCCGGCCAGATCGGTGTAGTCTTCGTATTCCGACAGCGGACGCGGGAGATAGTCTGCGATCGACCGATCGAGATCGAGCCGGCCTTCATCGACCAGCTGCATCACCATGTAAGCAAACGCCGCCTTGGTGACGGACGCGCCATACATGATCGTATCGGTCTCTAGCGGCAACGCATTCTCGCGATTGCGCAATCCATACGCGCCAACATGCACGATCTCGCCGCGCTCGATCACAGAGACAGCCATGCCGACAACTTGCTCGCGCGCCATTAGCGCCTCGATGCGTGCATCAAGCGCTTCGCCGCGCAATCGCGTCTCCGCAACAGGCAAGGGGGAGCTCACGCAGCTCGCGAGAGCTGCGACGGCAATCAAAGCAGCAATTCTCATTTTGCCCTCAGGGTCTGCGCCGGCTGATGAAGAAACATCCGAGCCCGCCAATGATCAGCGCAAAGCCCGGGATTAAGGCCCAAGCAAACTTGGCCGGTACGAGCACCGCATTGGCGCCAACGAGATGCCACATGCGCCGACCTTCCGGCACGGTCTCGGTGTATGCCGGCCCGCGCATGTCGGGGATCGAGATGGTTTGTTCGTCAGCGCGCGCGGGGTTGTCATCGAAGATGTCGTCACTCTCGCCCGGCCGGACGACGCCGTAGGACTGGTAGGTGTAGTGCGTGGCTGCCCCGCCACGCTCGATCTGCGCTAGGCCGACCAAAGCGCCGCCTGCCACGAGCGCGGCCAGCCCGGCATAGAGCCAGCGGCGCGTGGTCGAGCGCGTATTGTGCTCGCGCTCAAGCAGATGCTTGCGCACCGCTTCGATCTCGCGGAGCCGGTCGAGCTCGGCCGGGTAGAGCGCGGCGACCATCGCCTCGGTGTCGAGACTGAACGCCTCCACCAGCCGTTGATAGACGTCCTCCGACGGAAACGATTTCCCGGTCTCGAGCTTCGACAAGTAGGACTGCTCGATGCCCGCTTTGGCTGCCGCGTCGGGCTGTGTCCAGCCGATCTCGGTGCGCCGGTTCTTGAGGTACTCGCCGAATTTCATGCGCCCAGTCATTGGCAGGAATGCCTTGAATACAACTGGAATAATCGGGAATAGGCAGGAATATCCGCCTCAAGCCCGCGTCAGCGCCCAGCGGATGCGGTTGGGCGGCGCGAGCCCATGCCCCATCGGATCGGCTTCGCCGGAGAGCACGATCTGCAGGCACTCGCGCGGCGCCGCACCACCCCAATAGATCGAGCTTTCGATGGCGATATCCGGCGCGTCGGTGCGCAGACGCCATTTCTGACCGCCGGGCGTTTCCAGTAGCGCCACGCGCAGTTCGATCAGCCGCGCGCGCACGTCCGGATGGAGGTGGAAGCGCGCGACGAACGGGATTGGGTGCTTCGGCATCGGGCTTTTCAGCTTCATCGGCCGGATCAGTTCGTCGATGCCGCGCACGTTGGTGCCTTCGGTGTCCACGAACAAATAGCGGCGGTGCAGCAGGCCAAACTGCGCCTTGTAGCCGTCATGGCGGCCCTGAACGGTGATGCCGCTCTCGTCTTCCGAACGCCGTACGTCATCGAGGTTTGGTCCCGACAGCCGTGGGCCTCCACGTGCGCGGCCCTCAACCGCCGACGACAGCGCGTCGCCAATGATCAGCGTCGAGTGTCCGTTCGTCGCCCGCGCCGCCATGCGGCCCGCCGGCTCCAGCTCGCGCGCCGCCCCGACATTGACGATCAGCCGCTCCGCGCCGCTCGACAGTTCAAACGCCAACGCGCCCGCATGTGCGCGCTCGGCGTATGAAAGGGGAGGCGCGCCGCCGACATCGAGCAGCACGCGAAGCGGCCCCGCTTCGATGCGCTGATAGCTCGTATGCTGCGCAAACTGAAAGCCGCGCACGGCGCCGTCAACGCGCGACAACACCGCGTCGATCGATGGGCTCGATCCTTCCGAGCCACCTTGGAAGC
>QBMO01000065.1:14839-19390 GCA_003242075.1 Alphaproteobacteria bacterium | reverse complement strand
TTGCAACAACGCGCGCGCTTCCTCGGGCGTGCGCGCGTGACCGAGCGGTTTCTTGACCGCCGCTTCGCCAGTACGTGCAACCGGCGCGGGCGGGGCGGGGCGCCAATAGCGCATGCTCACGCGCCAGCCGTCCCGCCAGATCAGTTCGTAGACCCCGGTTCCATACAGTTCGGGGACAGCGGTCTCGGCTTCCGCTGGCGTCTCGAACCGATCCGGCAGTTCCTCGACGGCCAGGAATACCGGCCCGCCGGCGAGGGTTGTGGCCTCGTCTTCGGTGCGCGCACACGGTGCGCTGGGATCGCGCGCCGCGGCCAAGTTCGCCGCTAGGGGGAAAATGCTCATTGCGCGGCGTTACTCGCCTTCTCCACGGCCCGGCGGCGACATTGCCTTGTCATCGGAGGGGGCCAAGCTAGGGTCACTTTCCGCGAAAAAGTGAGGGGAGCCAAGCATGTCGCATCGCCGCTGGAGTCTGATTGCGTTGGCGTTGGCGCCCCTTTTGGCGCTCGGCGCATGCGATCAGCTGGGCGGCGTGTGGGAACGTATGCGCGGCGGCGCTGAGGAGGGCCCGGGGCCGGTGCAGCTCGATACGGTGCCGCTCGAAGCGCGCGCGCTGTCCGGTTCGGTGCAGCCGCAGGATCAGATCGCAGCGCTTTTGGCGCCGGAGCCGGTGATGATTGCGCCGGGCGAGATCCTCGTCGGCGCCCGCGTCGAGGCGGAGCTGGCGGAAACCGCGACCGAGATGGGGCTGGCCAGCAATTTTGTGCGCTCGCTGCGGGCGCAAGGTTTGGATGCGATCGAGGATTTGCCGGAGAACGTGATCCAGCAAGTGCGCCAGCGCGCTGAAGAGGAAGCCTCCGAAACAGCGCGCGGCGCTGCGCGCGATGTGCTCGGTCGCCTGGGCATTCAGGGTGAGATCGTCGTGCGCCCGGGCGGCGTGGTGACGGTGAGCCTAGCTAGCGTTGGCGCGAGCCCGACTTCGCTGCGCATGGGCCAGCAAGCTGGCGACGCGACAGCGCAGGAAGCGCCGCCTGCCGCGATCGAATGGAACGCCAGCGACCGTTGCCCGCGCATCGTCACGCAAGGCCAGCTTGAGAACGATCTTGCGCTCGCAACGCGCTGCGCCATTCAGCGACTGACGGCGTCCGGCGATTTTGAATACGTCGAGCCGAATTACATCGCTGATGCAGGCTGGGATCGTCGTCCCGCTCCGCGTCCAGCGCCGCCGCCGACAACGACGCCGGGCACGACGCCGCAACAGCCGGGCACGACACCAACCACGCCGCCGCCGGCGCGCGTGGGTGGGTTGCCGAACGATCCGCTCTACGCGCTGCAGTGGCATTATCGGCCGCGCGGCACGGGTGCGGGACAATCGCCCGGCGGCGCGGGCTTCGCGTCATTCTGGGAAGCGGCGCAAATTGGCTCGCGCACCGTGCGCGTGGCCGTGCTCGATACCGGACTCGATCTCACGCACCCCGATATTCGCGGCTCGCAGAACGTCACAGTGGCATCGACCTGATCAACAATCCCGAACGCAGCGGCGACGGCGATGGCGTTGACGCCGATGCGCAAGATGCGGGCGATCGCTGCGGCGTGCAGACGGAAGATTCCTATCACGGCACACACGTCGCCGGCACGATCGGCGCGGCCTCGACGAATGACCGCGTCGGTGTTGCCGGCGGCGCCTGGGACGTCACCGTGATTCCGGTGCGCGTGCTTGGTCGATGCGGCGGCGAACTGGCCGACATCGTCTCCGGCATCCGCTGGGCGGCAGGCATTGCACCAGCGGTGAATGCTGCGGGTCAGCAGATCGTCAACCGCACGCAGGCCGACATCATCAATATGAGCTTGTCGATCCAGGCGCCTTGCCCTGCTTCGCTACAGTCGGCGATCGACGCGGCGGTGGCGCGCAATGTTGTTGTCGTGGTCGCGGCGGGCAACAAGGCGAACCAAGCCTCGCTCTACGCGCCCGCCAACTGCAACAACGTGTTGGTCGTAGGCGCAAGTGATGCGCGCGGCGGGCTCTCGTTCTACTCGAACTTCGGCCCGCAGATTGATCTGCTGGCGCCGGGGGGCGATGTGTTCGCCGATAGCGACAATGACGGGCGCCCCGATGGCGTGCTCTCGACACGCGCGACGACGGCGGGTTGCTACGATCCAGCCAACTCAACCTCGACCGAGCGTTGCTATTATTCGTTCCTGCAAGGCACCTCGATGGCGACGCCACACGTCTCGGCGGCGTTGGCGTTGCTTGCGTCGCAGTCGGGTTTGCGCGGACGCCAGCTCGAAGATGCGTTGATGACGCGCGCGATTGCGCCGCATGGGGCCGAGTATGGCCAGATCGAGTGCGCGCGCTCGCGCTATGCGACGCCGATCACGGCGGGTTCGCCAACGTGTGCGCGTCCGAGCGGGCGCGGCATGCTTGATCTCTCACGCGCATTGGGGGGGTAGCGACGATGGATGTATCAGCGTTGCGCTTATGGGGCATAGCGGCAAGCGCTGTTGTCATGGCCGTGGCGCTGACGATCGCGGTGCAGCCGACGCAAAGCGCGCAAGCAGAGCCGCCGGCCACATATCAAATCGCGCAAGCTGGCGCGGCGGATGCGGCGCCCGTTGCTGTGCTGGTGCGCTTTCGCGGTGCTGGGCCGATCGCGCGTTCGCAAGCGCGCGCGGCTGCCGGTCAAACGCAAGCCGCGCAGCGCGAGGTGGAGGCGCAGTTGCGCCGGCAGACCGCATTCGCGGGCTTGTGTTTTGATCGCTTCACCGTTGGCGGGGCCGAGATCGTTTTGCGTACGTGTGAACCGGTCGCGGCGAGTGATCGCGCGCGCGTACAACAGAACTGGCTCACGCGGTTGCGGGCGATGCGCGCGGTTGAGTATGCCGACGCTAACGCCGCTGCGACTCAAGGGCGCGCAGGCTAGGAGATGAGCATGGATTCCGGGGCGCCCATTGCGATCGGCGGTTTCGAAGAACGCATCGTGGCTACAGTCGATGGGCTCACGCTCTATGCGCGCGATTATGCGCCGTTGTTGCCCGAGACCGGCCTACCAGTGATTTGCCTGCATGGGCTGACGCGCAACGCACGCGATTTTGAAGTGATCGCGCCGCGGATCGCTGCGCTCGGCCGGCGCGTGATCGCCGCCGATATGCGCGGGCGCGGCAAGAGCGCCAACGATCCCGATCCCGCGCATTACGTGCCGGCGGTGTATGCGCAAGACGTTTTGAAGCTGATGGACACGCTGGAAATTCCACGTGCCGTTTTTGTCGGCACCTCGATGGGCGGGCTGATCACGATGGTGTTGGCGACGATCGCGCCAGATCGCATCGCCGCCTCAATCCTCAACGATGTTGGCCCGCGCTTATCGACGACGGGCCTTGGCCGCATCGCGTCATATGTCGGGCGCGCCCAGCCGGTGGAGTCGTGGATGGCGGCGGCGGAGTCCGTGCGCGCGATCAACGGCTCGGCCTATCCCGAACGCGCTGACGACGATGCTTTCTGGATGGCCTTTGCGCGCCGTACGTTCCGCGAGCGCGACGACGGCAAGCTCGAAGCCGATTACGATCCGCACATCGCGCTCGCCTTTGCCGATTTTGACGAGGACGCTGCGCCGCCCGATTTGACGCCGCTCTTTCAGGTGCTGGCGGCGAAGCCAATGCTGGCCCTGCGCGGCGGTATTTCGGATATTCTGACAGCGGACGCGCTGACTTACATGCGCTCAGTCAAATCCGATCTCGACAGCGTGACGATTGAGAATGTGGGCCACGCGCCAGCGCTGGACGAGCCGGAAGCGTGGGATGCGATCCTGGATTTCCTGGCGAAAGTGGCGTGACGCCTAGAGCGCCCGTCTAAACAGCTCGCGATACTGATCGCCTTCGAATGGCACGGCGTTGGTCAGCGTCGCCAGATCGCTCACAGCGTAATCGATCGCGCCTTCGCCGTGCTCTTCTTTCACGCCCATCGCGGCAAGGCCTGATGGCAGGCCGATGCGGGCGTTCAAATCAGCAATGTATTGGGCGAGATCGGCGTTCGGCGCGAGGCCGAGCGCACGGCGCAGGCGTGCGAACTTGTCGGCGGCGTTGTTGCCGATCATGGCGAGCGAGTGGGGGAGGATGACGGCGTTCAGCGTGCCGTGATGCAGCTTGAGATCATGGATACGGCCAAGCGCGTGGCTTAAGCCGTGCACCGCGCCCAAGCCCTTCGAGAACGCGAGCGCGCCTTCGAACGAGCCCATCATCATGTGCCAACGCGCGTCGCGGTCGCTGCCGTCTTTGACGGCGCGCTCAAGCCACGTGCCGATACGCTCGGCGCCGTCGACGCCGATGGCTTCGGCTGGCGGATGTACGACCGGTGTGAGCACTGCTTCGATACAATGGGTCATCGCGTCCATGCCGGTGGCGGCGGTGAGCTGCGGCGGCAGGCCGAGCGTCAGCTCCGGATCGCAGATCGCGGCTTTCGGCACGAGGAAGGGCGAGACGAACGTCTCCTTGCGGCCATTGTCGAGAATGACGACGGCGCCGGGCGAGACTTCCGAGCCGGTGCCGGCGGTGGTGGGG
>QBMO01000065.1:11863-14829 GCA_003242075.1 Alphaproteobacteria bacterium | reverse complement strand
GGCGACCAGCGGCGGGATGGCGCCGATGTGCTTCATGCCTTTGACGCTGCCGCCCAGGCGCTCGAACGGGCCTTCGTGGCTGACCATCAGACCCATCGCCTTGGCGAGGTCCATCGAGGAGCCGCCGCCGAAGGCGACGATGCCGTTAGCGCCCGCAGCGCGATAGGCGTCTGCCGCTTTGGCCGAGGCTGATCCGGTTGGGTTGGGCGGCGTTTCGGTGAACATGCCGGCCGGTTCGGCGCCGAGTGCGGCGAGCAGCGCCGCCAACAGGCCGTTGGCCTTGAGGCCGGGGTCGGTGACGATGAACGGGCGGGTGACGCCCAGCCGCTGCAACACTTTCGGCGTCTGCTCCAACGCCCCGTAATCGAAGGTGCATTGGGTGAGGTAATTCATCAGGGCCATGATCGCGCTCCGTTGAGTTCCGAATAGCGCGGCGCGGCGCGCTTGTCGAAGCGCGGCAGTTCGTCTTGTTCCGCTGTCGTAGCGGCATCCGGGTGTGGACTTGGGGCGAACCGCCGCTAGTCTCCGCGCCCATGACTGAACCGGTACTCGAAATCTCCAATCTCGTCGTCACCTTCGACACGCCGGACGGCGACGTCGAAGCGGTCAAAGGCGTTTCCCTCACCATCAACAAAGGCGAATGCCTCGGCATTGTCGGCGAGAGCGGCTCGGGCAAGAGCCAGACTTTCCTGGCCGCGTTCGGGCTCACCTCCGACAATGCACGCGTTGCCGGCTCGGTGAAGTTTCAGGGCAGCGAAGTGCTGGGCATGCGCCGCCGTGAACTCGATGGTTTCCGCGGTCGCAAAGTCGCGTTCGTGTTTCAGGATCCGCTGACGGCGCTGACGCCGCACCTGACCATCGAGCAGCAAATGTCGGAAGTGCTGCAACACCACTTTCAAGTGACAGGCGCCGCCGCGCGCGAGCGCGCGATCGAGTGGCTGGAGCGCGTGCGTATTCCAGAAGCGGCTCGCCGGCTTTCGCAATATCCGCACGAACTGTCCGGCGGCATGCGTCAGCGCGTCATGATCGGCATGGCGATGATGGCTGAGCCCGCGCTTTTGGTGGCGGATGAGCCGACGACGGCGCTGGACGCCACCGTGCAAGCGCAGGTGCTCGATCTGATCGAAGATTTGCGCCGTGACACCGATGCGGCAGTGGCGCTGATCACGCACGACATGGGCGTGATTGCGCGCATGGCGCAGCGCGTTGCGGTCATGCGCCGGGGCGAGGTGGTCGAGACCGGAACGGTTGAAGAAATTTATTCCGCGCCGAAGGCCGATTACACGCGCATGCTGCTAAACGCCGTGCCGCGCATAGACGGCGCCCGCGCGCAGACGCTGACAGCGCCCGATGAAGGCGCGCCGATCCTTGAAGTTGACGATGTGCGCGTCAGCTTTCCGGTTCAGATCAAGGACGGCTCGATTTTTGGCAAAAAGAAGCCGCTGCGCGCCGTCGATGGCGTGAGCTTCAAACTGAAGGCCGGCGAGACGCTGGGCATTGTCGGCGAAAGCGGCTGCGGTAAGTCGACCTTGGCGCGCGCTGTGGTGCAGCTGTTGCCGCGCAATGCCGGGACAGTGAGTTTTCTCGGGCGCAATCTGGTGCCGAGTGAGAAAGAGACGATCCGCAAGGCGCGCCAGGATTTGCAGATCGTTTTCCAGGATCCGCTGGCCAGTCTCGATCCGCGCATGACCTTGGGCGCCTCGATCGCAGAACCGCTTCTGTCGTTCGAGCCGACGCTCAATCGGGCGCAACGCGAAGAGCGCGTGAAGGCGATTATGGCGCAGGTCGGCCTCGACCCCGACCTGATCAACCGCTACCCGCACGAACTCTCCGGCGGTCAGAACCAGCGCGTGGGCGTGGCGCGCGCGATGATCATGAAGCCGAAGCTCGTGGTCTGCGACGAAGCGGTGTCGGCGCTCGACGTTTCGATCCAGGCGCAGATCTTGAGGCTGCTGATCGATCTGCAGCGCGAGTTTAATGTCAGTATGCTGTTCATCAGCCACGATCTCGCGGTGGTGCGCGAGATCAGCCATAATGTGCTGGTGCTTTATCTCGGCCGCGCCGTCGAGTATGGGCCGAGCGAAGTGATCCTCACCGATCCCCGCCATCCCTACACGCAAGCTCTGCTGGCCGCCGCGCCCACGCCTGATCCGGAGATTGCGCGCAATAAGAAGCGCGTGCGTTTGGTGGGTGATTTGCCGAGCCCGCTTGATACACGCGCGCCGCTGCGCTTCTTGAAGTCCAAGATCATCGACGATCCGGACGCCGTGCAGTACCGCCCGCAATGGAATCAGGTCGGACCCGGCCACTTTGTGGCCGAGCACGATCCGCCAGCCGCTGTTGCCGCTGAGTAGCTAGCTGCGCAAGAGTTCGGTGAGGCGTTCGCGCAATTGGGCGGGCGTTTCATCGACCAAATCTTTGGGCGTCTCGGCGCGCACGCGTGCTTTGACGTTGTCCGGCAGCAAGTCTCGCAAGATACCAAGCGCGCGCGGCGGTGCGGCGATGACTAAATGGTCGAAACCATTTTGTTTCTCCGCCTGCGTGATTTTGTCAGCGACGCGTTTCAGGAAGTTGACCTCTTCCTGTTCATGCAGGCTGCGGCCCTTATCCATGGCGTGTCGGCCAGCGCCCACGCGATCGAAGCTACGGGGCGGACGATCTTGGGGGTCGTAGAGATCGTCTTCGTTGATGTCGTCGCTCCAGAGATCGCGTAGCTCGGCGCCGCGGCGTGTTTCAAGATAGAGGCGCGCTCGGCGGCCATCGGCGGCTAAGAACCAGGCTGTGCCGTCAAGAAGCATGATTTTTCTCCATACTTGCCAACGTTATGGCCCGCGTAGCGTTCCGGATTTGCGATGAATCAAAAGGGGCCGCGCACCTGGCTTGGTGCGCGGCCCCGATGATCCGCAACGATAGGAGCTGCGCTTAGCTCACTGGCTCGAGGAAGGCGTTATTCACCCAGCCTTCGT
>QBMO01000065.1:11386-11853 GCA_003242075.1 Alphaproteobacteria bacterium | reverse complement strand
GCCTTCGTTGTCGTTTTCGTCGGCGACGCGCCACCACATGCCGTCGCGTTCGCCCGTCGGATAAACGGTGGCGCCTGCCGGCAAGTTGCGCAGCGTTTGACCGCCGTTCGGGCGCGAACGCAGCGGCGTCGCTGACGTCGTGCGATAGGTACGCTGCGGCGCTGCTGCGGCGGCTGAGCTGTCGAGTACGCCCAGCTGCGAGATGAGTTGGGTGTAGGCGTCGATGAACGCAATGGTCACGACGCGACCGATGTCGGTGTCGGTGTAGCCGCCGAGGCCTGCGCCGCCGCCGCCGAGAAAGCCGACGCCGCCCCAGGTCCAGTTGCGGTTGCGCGCATTGCCTTCGGCTGCAAATGACTCCGTCGTGCGGACATTGGCGAGCGTCAGCACGGCCGTCGCAGTTTGCGAGCGCGCGCCGACGCCGCCGATAATGCCGCCGAGACGGCCGCCGACGACTCCGCCGAGTG
>QBMO01000065.1:8434-11376 GCA_003242075.1 Alphaproteobacteria bacterium | reverse complement strand
GTCTTGCGCCACGACGTCGGCGAGCAGCACATAGTCAGCGGCACGGATTTGGCCGCCGCCGACATTGTTGCCGCGTTGCAGTTGGCCGCCGCCCGCGAGATCGCGTTCGCGCATCGCCGCATCAAGACCGGCGCCGCGTTCAACGACCGTGAAGCAGCCCGATTGCTGAATGACGACACGCAGAAGCGCTGCCGGCGGTTGCAGATTCATGCCGCGCCAGCCCTGGTGGGTGTCGCCGTTTTGAATGGAAATGGTGCCGAGGTTTTGCGTGCAGCGCGGCACTTGCGGTGTCGTGCTCTCTGCGGCGCGGGGTTGCGCGGACGCTACGGTGGTCGTTACCGCGAGCCCGGCCGCCATCACGGCGGCAATCGCCAGAGCATTGAAAATTCGACTCATTCTCACCCTCCATCAGGCCGCGCTGATCGTGAGCTACGCGACCGACCTATTCCCTCGGGGCTGGGGTACCACAAGGCTACGCGGAGGTCACGCGCAAGAGGGCCGGATCAGACGCGTCGCGCGTCGTAGCCGGCGGCCTTCAGCGCGGTGATGACTTCAGCGGTGTGAGCGCTATCGCGTGTTTCGATTTCGATATCGAACTCGACACCCTTTGCCGGCGCGTCGAGCTTCATGCGGTGATGCGCCACTTGCAGAATATTGCCGCCCGCGTCGCCAATGATGCGCGCGACGGTGGAGAGAATACCAGGGCGATCGTCGCCGACGAAACGCAGCATGGCGATGCGGCCCTCGCGCACCATCGAGCGCTCAAGCACGGACGCGAGCAGGCGTGTGTCGATATTGCCGCCGGAGAGAACCAAGCCGCATTTCACACCGCGAAATTGTTCGGGCGCGGCAAGAACGGCGGCGAGCGATGCGGCGCCTGCGCCTTCGGCCACGGTTTTTTCCGCACTGATGTAAAGCGCGATGGCGCTTTCGAAGGTGGGCTCATCGATAAGGATGATGTCATCGACGAGCGTGTGGGCGAGTTCGTAGGTGAGTTCGCCGATCTGTTTGACGGCGATGCCTTCGGCGATGGTTTGGCCGCCGGTCGTGACTTTCTCGCCGCGTCCGCGCGCCCGGAAGGACGGATACATCGCCGCTTCGACACCGATGATGCGTATCCCGGGCTTGATCGCCTTGGCCGCGATCGCCATGCCGGCGACGAGGCCACCGCCGCCGATGGGGACGATCAGCACGTCGAGATCGGGCATGTCGGCGAGCATCTCGATCGCGACAGTGCCTTGGCCGGCGATGACGCCAGCATCATTGAATGGGTGCACGAAGACGAGATTGCGTTGTTCGCGCAATTTTAGCGCATGGGCGAAGGCGTCGTCGAATGTATCGCCTTCGAGCACGATCTCGGCGCCGCGCGCGCGCGTCTGCTCCACCTTCACGTTCGGAGTGCCGCGCGGCATGACAATCACAGCAGGCACGCCAAGCGTGCGGGCGTGGTGGGCAAGCGCTTGCGAGTGATTGCCGGCGGAAGCGGCGATGACGCCGCGCTTCCTTTCTTGATCGGTCAGCTGCAGCAGGCGATTGAGCGCGCCGCGCTCCTTGAACGCGCCGGTCTGGTGCTGGTTCTCGTACTTCACCCAAATATCGGCGCCGGTGGCTGCTGAAAGCGGACGCGAATGGTGCATCGGCGTGCGCTCGACCCGGCCGGCAATGCGCTGCGCAGCGTCGCGAACGTCGTCATAAGTCACGGCTGGCGCCGCAGCACTCGGATGGGTCGATTCAATCGCCATGCGCGGCACCCTAGTCGCGCCGAGTCCCGCGTTCAATCGCGCTGGCGCTCAGCCGAGCGCGCGCATGAGGTCGAGCCGGCGCATGGCTTTGCCGGGAAGGGCGGCGAGGCGCGCCTGGGGCAGGCGCTCGATGCCGCCGCGCAGCGCGTATTGCGTGCGCCGCACCGCGCCGGAAACCGAGCCGCCGGCGATGACGCCGTAGGAGAGCATGCGTTGCGTCGTCGAGAGTTGGCGCTTGTATTGGTAGTCGCCGGGGCCGAAATCGACTTCGGCGATGCCGTTTTCCGCCGCCCAACCGACGATCCACCGCGCCAGTTGAACACCCGGCGAATAAGCGTCGAAGGCGCTGTTGTGGGCGACGATCCAGAAGTGCAGCACGCGTTCGCTGCACAGGCAGAAGGCGGCGGCGACCAGTTGATTGTCAGCGCGCAGCGTGAACAGGGCGCCGCCGAAATCTGGTGTATTGGTGTCGAAGCAACGCTCAAGCACCTCGGACACCCAAGGCGTCGCCCAGATGGCCGGCTGGCCGGAACTGACGAGCTGAGCGTTTTTCCACGCCAGGAGCGTATCGAAATCGCTGCGTTCGTTCGATGGGCCGCGAAATTCGGTGTGGCCTTTTTCGCGCGCCAGTTTGCGGGACTTCTTCTCGGTCTGGCGCACGAATTCACTGCGGCGCTGTTTGAGCGCTGCTTCGTAGAGATCGCGGCCGCCTTGTGTTTCGGCGATCCACGAGCCTTCGGCGCCGGCGCGCTTTAGCGGAGTCAGCCCTTCAGGCACGTGGGTGAGGTCGATGCGGCCGACGCCGAGCGAGCGGCAAAGCGCGCGCGGGTCGAGGTCCAGGGCGCTGCTGCTGACGACGCCTTGATAGTCGGCGATCGGCGCACCGAGGCCCATGGCGGCAAAGGGCGAAAGGCGCTGAACGGCGAGAAAGCCGTCGCCGCCATTGATCAGGCAGACGCGGGCGTCGTCGCGCACATCGGCGACGATGCGCATCCATTCCGGCGTCAGATACGGGCTTGCCAGTTCGGGACGGGCGCGTTGATGCGCGCGCCAGCGGTCGAGTTCCGCCGGCCCGAGGTCGTCGGGATGTATCGTTTCGAGACGCACGTATTCGCCTTCCGCAGTTCGCGCGTCAGGCGTGGCAATTAACGGGCCTTGTCGAGCGATTTGCGGCCTGTTCCGGCGGGCACGCGCTTCGGC
>QBMO01000065.1:0-8372 GCA_003242075.1 Alphaproteobacteria bacterium | reverse complement strand
TAAATGAACGGCCCGTTCGGGTTCGAGCGGAAGTTCGAGTCGACGCCAACGACGTCAAAACCCTGGCCATTGCGGATCAGGAAAGCGGAGCCGCTATCGCCGCGCGTGGTGTCGCACTCGTGCGCGAAGGTGCCGTCCGTGTGGGCTTGGATTATATGGCAGTTGATGTTGGCCGAGAGCGTATCGCCAGTGTCCCAGGAATAACCCGCTTGAAGCAGATTGTGCGCGGCGGCCGCTTGCGTGCCGCGATCCGTGATCGAGCGCACGCCAGCAAAACCCAGCCGATCGCCCAGCGGCTGGTCGAGGCGGATGATGGCCCAGTCGAGCCCGTCAATCTCGTCGGTGGTGTTGAAGCGGCGATAATCGAAGCGGGGATCGACAATGTAGGCGACCGCGCGTGCTTCGCCGCTGCCGGCTTCGGGACGAAACGTGCCGCCGCCGGTGACTGAGTTGGTGTCGGTGTGAATGCAGTGGGCGGCGGTGACGATGACATCGCGCGCGATCAATGTCGCGGTGCAGGCTTCGCCCTGCTGGTTGGTGAAGCGGCCCATGAAGCGCCAGGGCGTCTGCTGGCCGTTGACGCGCACGCGGTCGTCGCGCCCGAAGAAGTGATCATTGATTAGCGTCGGCCGTTCGCGGCCGTGGCAGTCGGTGCGATCAGAGCGCGCGGCGCATGAGCCGTTGCCGCGGCCGGGCTCTTCGCAAATGCCGTTGAAGGAAGTGGCGCAACGGTCGGTCTGGTTGCGCATCCAGGCGACGTTGCCGCAATCGGTGCGGTCGCTGCCTTGCACGCACGCGCCGGTGCCGAACTGCGGCTCGTCGCATTCGCCGTCGCGGGCCCAGCGGCAGGAATCGTCCTCTGCGCCCGCGCGCAGGCGCCGGCAATCGGAAAAATCGGTGCCGAGGCGGCAAGCGCCGGTGCCGATATCGGGATCGTCGCACTCGTTGTCGTTGGCCCATTGGCAGGAATCGTCGCCGCGGGCCGGGCCGCCCACGCCAGCGCCAGGCTTTGGTCCGCCGGTTTGCTTTTCTGGCGAGAGCGAGGCGATGCGCTCGGGCGTGCTGGCGCCGCTAATGGCTGCGGAGACGCTTGTGAATGAGGCTTGATTGCCGCTCGCGGCGAAGCTCACCAGGACACACGCGGCGATTGTCGCCGCCGCAGCCGCCATACGCATCAGGTTTCTCCCGCGCCCTCGTCGCTCATCCCTAGCCTGCGTCGCGGCGGCGGGGAAGCGGCGCCGCTCATGACTTGATCTCGCGCCCCGGCTCTGGAACAAGCCGCCCATGGCCGCGCCTGTCCTCCACATCGGCAACAAGAATTATTCCTCCTGGTCCTTGCGCCCATGGTTGGCTCTGAAATGGGGCGGAATCCCGTTCGAGGAGCACCTCATCCCGCTCGGCGGCGAGGGCTATGGGATGTCGCAAATCAAGGAAGTGCGCGCGGTGTCGCCGAGCGGGCGCGTGCCGGCGCTGAGGGTTGGCGACACGACGATCTATGAGAGCTTGGCGATCTGCGAATGGGCGGCGGAGCAAACGCCGTCTCTGTGGCCGGCGGATGAGCTGGTGCGCGCCGAAGCGCGCGCGGTCGCTTCAGAAATGCACGCTGGCTTTGCGGCGGTGCGGCGCGACATGTCGATGAATATTCGCCGCCGCTTGGAGCGTGCGCCGGAGTGGCCCGAAGATACATGCGCCGATCTCGATCGGCTTTACGCGCTGTGGGGCGGGCTGATGGCGCGCTTTGGCGGGCCGTTCCTGTTTGGCGCCCGCTCGATCGCCGATGCGATGTTTGCGCCGGTGGCGACGCGGCTGCGCACCTATGCGGTGGATGCGCCGGACGTGGCGAAAGCCTACTGCACGGCGATTTTTGCCGATACTGCGTTTCAGGATTGGGAACGGGCGGCGGAAGCTGAAGCTTGGACCATTGATCAATCGGAAGCGCTGTATCGTTAGAGGCGGCGCGCGAGGAAGGTAGACGAGATGAAACGAGTGTTTTTGGCCCTAGCGGTGTTGGCGCTGGCGGCGTGCAACAATGATGAAGGCGTGATGGAAGAAATCCGTCAGGGCGAGAGCGAGGATGCAACGGCTTTGGAAGATCAAATCAACGCGCTGAGCCGCGAAGTCACTGAAGCGCCGCAGACGCTGCCGTCGGGCCTTGAATTGCAGTTCGTGCGCCGCGGCAACGATCAGACGCTGCCGCAGCCGACGATGAACGCGCAAGTGCTCGTCCACTATGCCGGCTCGTTCGTGGATGGCGGCGAAGAGTTCGACTCTTCGTTCGCGCGCGGCGAGCCTGCGGAGTTTCCCTTGCAGGGCGTCGTGCGCGGCTTTTCCGAAGCGATCACGCAAATGCGCCCGGGCGATGAAGTGATCGCGACGTTCCCCGGCTCGCTCGGTTACGGCGCCTCCGGGCGTGGCCAAATTCCGCCGAATGCGGCGCTTCGCTTCCGTATCGTGTTGCTGGCGTTCCAGGAGCCGGGCGGCCAGCCGGTGCAGGCGCAGTAGGTGACCGCCGCCGCGCTCGACATTCTGGCGCGGCTGATCGCGTTCGACACGACGTCGCGCAATTCCAATCTCGCGTTGATCGCGTGGGTGGAGGAATTTTTGCGTCAGCGCGGGATCGCCTCGCGGCGTGTGTCGAACGCCGATGGCTCGAAAGCCAATCTCTATGCGGTGGTTGGCCCCAATGTCGAAGGCGGCGTTGTTCTGTCCGGGCACACGGACGTGGTGCCGGTCGATGGCCAGCCATGGTCGAGCGATCCGTGGCTGCTGACCGAGCGCGATGGCAAGCTCTACGGCCGCGGCACGGCGGATATGAAGAGCTTCATCGCGTTGGCTTTGGCGCACGTCGATGAAGCGCTCGCCGCGCCGCTGAAGCGGCCGATCATCTTGGCGTTTTCGTATGACGAAGAGATCGGCTGCCTCGGCGCGCCGGCTATGATCGAGGAGATCGTGCGCGACGTGCCGAAGCCGGCGGCGGCCATCATTGGTGAGCCGACGCTGATGAAGGTTGTGTCGGCGCATAAGAGCATCCGCTCGTTCTTCGTCGAAGTGACTGGCCGCGAGGCGCATTCTTCACTGCCGGAGCAGGGCGTCTCGGCGATCATGGAAGCGCTGAAGCTGATGAACCTGGTCGTTGAGCTTGGGCGCGAGGCGCGGGCGGTGAGCCACACGCATTTCACGCCGGCGACGATGACGATTGGCAAAGTTGAGGGCGGCACGGCGTCGAACATTCTGGCGCGGCGGTGCGAGTTTATCTGGGACCTGCGTTGTCCGGAGACGGCGCAAGGCGATGCAATCGAGACACGCTTCCGCGAGGCGGCGACCGCTTTGGATGCGGACATCAAAGCGCGGGCGCCGGAAGCCGGCGTGAACGTCACGCGTCGTTCGATCACGCCAGGGCTGGCGGTTGCGCCGGATAGCGAGGCTGAGACGTTGGCGCGGGCTTTGACCGGCGACAACGAAACGCGCGCCGTGTCGTATGCGGCGGAGGCGGGGCTGTTTCAGCGCGCTGGCCTGCCGGCGATCATTTGCGGGCCCGGCTCGATCGAGCAGGCGCACCAGCCGGATGAGTGGATTGAGCGCGCGCAGATTGAAGAAGGGGCGGCGTTCATGCGTAAGCTGATCGCGCGCCTGAGCGCTTAACGCATCGCCGCCAGCGCCGCGGCTTTTGCGTCTTCATTTGCGTAAGCAACGAAGCCACGGATCAGAAATCCGCCGTCGCGATCGCCGTAGCGCAGAGGGGCGCCATCGACACGCATAATGTCGCCGTCCGCAGCGCGGAGGATGGCGTGACCGGCGGCGGCGTCCCACTCGCTGACATTGCCGAAGCGTGGATAGAGATCGGCGCCGCCGTCGGCGACGCGGCAAAACTTGATGGAGGAGCTGGCGTGTGTGGCCGCACCTTTGAGCGCGGCGATGAAGTTGGCTGTACGCTCATCGCGGCCTGAATTTTGTGAGGCGACGATGCGCCATTGCGGCAGCGCGGCGCGATTGGCTTGGATCGGCGCGAGCGGAGCTTGCGGCGTTGCGGTTGCGATGTCGCATTGCGCTGTGAATGCGGCGCCGGGCTCGCCTGCGTAAAGCTCGCCCGTCGCTGGCGCATAAACGACGCCATGTGTCGGCAGGCCTTCGCGAACCAGCGCAATGTTGACGGTGAACTCGTCGCCGCCTTCCGAGAAGCCGCGTGTGCCGTCCAGCGGATCCACGCACCAAAAGAGTTGCCCGCATTGCGGTACGCGGCCGAGTGCGACGGCTTCCTCGCCGATCATCGGCACGTCGGGCGCAAGCTTCAGCAAGCCTTGTTCGATGATCGCTTCGGCGCGCTGATCGGCGATGGTCACGATGGAGCCATCGAGCTTTTGCTGCGTATCGAAGCCCGCCGCGCGCACGGCCATGATCTCACGGCCCGCGGCGAGAGCGAGATCGATGAGGTCTTGCAGCTTGGGCTCAGTCATGCGGCGCGGATGAAGCACGCGAGCGTGCGGCTAGTCCAGCTTATCGGGCGTGTTGGCGTGCAATTCTTCCACCCACGGCGCGGCGCTGGCGTCGCTCGGCATGCGCCAATCGCCGCGTGGCGAAAGCGCGCCGCCGGAGACGATCTTCGGGCCGTTTGGTACGGCAGAGCGCTTGTACTGGTTGGCGAAGAAGCGCTTGAGGAAGAGTGCGAGCCATTGGCGCAGCGTGGCGTAGTCGTATTTGTCGCGCCACGCGCTCCAGGCGAGAAAGAGGATCTTGCTCGGCTTTAGGCCGTAACGGGAGAACCAATAGAGATTGAAATCCTGCAGCTCGTAGGGGCCGACGACGGCTTGCGTGCTCTGCTGCGTATCGCCGGGAATAAGCTCGGGGCTGATTTCGCCGGAGAGCACGCTGAGCAGCGTTTTCGATGTATGCGCGTCAAAAAGATTGGAGTCGGCCACCCAGCGGATCAAATGCTGGATCAACGTTTTCGGCGCGCCGCAGTTGACGTTGTAATGGCTCATATGATCGCCGACGCCGTACGTGCACCAGCCGAGCGCCAGTTCGGAGAGGTCGCCCGTGCCAACGACGAAGCCGCCTTCTTTGTTGGCGAGGCGGAAGAGGTAGTCGGTGCGCAAGCCGGCCTGAACGTTCTCGTAAGCGACGTCGTACACCGGCTCGCCGCGCGCGGCGGGATGGTCGAGATCCTCTAGCATGCGCTGCGCAAGCGGCTCGATTGAGACCTCGCGCGCATCGATTCCGAGGGCATTCATCAGCGCGTGTGCATTGGCCTTCGTGCCTTCGCTTGTCGCGAAGCCCGGCATGGTGACGCCGATAATGTTCTTGCGCGGCAGGCCTAGCAGGTCGAAGGCGCGCGCGATGACGATGAGCGCGTGCGTGGAATCGATGCCGCCGGAGACGCCGATGACGACACGCTTGGTGTTGGTCGCCTCGATGCGCTTGGCGAGGCCTTGGACTTGGATGTTGTAGGCCTCGAAGCAATCACGATCGCGGCGCGCCAGATCATCAGGCACGAACGGAAAGCGATCGAGTTTGCGCTTGAGCGGCAGCGGGCCGGTGGGAAGCTCTTGCTCGAAGCGAATGCGCGACCAGAGATACAGCTCGTCGCGCAGGCGGGCGGCGGCGTCGCGGAATGTGCCGTTGCGGACGCGCTCTTGCGCGATGCGGGCGACGTCGATGTCGGCGCTGACGAGTTTGGGCTCACGGGCGAAGCGTTCGCCCTCGGCAATCTTTTCGCCCACCTCGTACGCGATGATCTGGCCGTCCCAGGCGAGGTCGGTGGTGCTTTCGCCGTAGCCGGCGGCGGCGAACACGTACGCGGCGATGGCGCGACGTGATTGGCTGTCGCAGAGCACGGCGCGATCTTCGGCTTTGCCGATGACAATGTTCGAGGCGGAGAGATTGAACAGGATGTTGGCGCCGGCGAGTGCGCCTTTGGTGGAGGGCGGCGTCGGCGCCCAGAAATCCTCGCAGATTTCGACGTGGAAGTTGAAATCGGGATTGTCGGCATGGAAAAAGATTTGGTTCGCGCCGAAATTCGTACCGCCGCCGAGGAACGGAATGGCGTGCACATGGCGATCGGGCGCGACGCCAAAATAGCGCTTCTCGTAGTACTCGCGATAATTCGGCAGAAAGGACTTCGGCACGACGCCGAGAACCTCGCCGCGGTGGATCACAACAGCGCAATTGTAGAGCGCGCCGCGCATGCGAATAGGCGCGCCAACAATGAGGATAGGAAACAGCTTCTCGCTTTCAGCTTTCAGCCTGGCGAGCGCGGCCTCGACATTGTCGAGCAGCGTTTCCTGTAAGAGGAGATCGTCGATCGCGTAGCCGGAGATCGAGAGCTCGGGCGTGAGCAGCACGGCGGCTTGCTCAGCGTTGGCCTCGCGCCAGAATTTCAGAATGCGCTCGGCGTTTGCGGCCGGGTTAGCCGGCGCGACGATCGGTGAGCATGCGGCGACGCGAACGAAGCCGTGGCTGTAGAGGTTGTTGAAGCGATCGGCTGAGGGCTTCGGCTGCGCGGTCGCGCCGGTATCGCCCAGTTCAAGCGAGGAGATGTCGATCGCAAGCGCGGCCGCGATCTTTCGGGTGTCCGCGCGGCTGGGCTCGGTTCGGCCCTTTTCCCAGCTTGAGATGGTGTTCTGTTTGACGCCGATCTCCTCGGCGAGCCACGCCTGTGAGCGCCCTGCCTTCATTCTGCTAAAACGGATGTATTCGCCGATACTCATGGGAGCGATTTAGCACATTATGTGCTAATCGCCCATCCAAAATATGTTCAGTAGGAGTATAAGATCAGGCGTCGCGGTCGGGAACGTCGACCTGAATGCGGTCGTCATAGCCTTTGCGCGCCGAGTGAAAGACCAGCGCCATCAGGCCGCCGCCCACTGCCAGGGAGAGGAAAGTGCCAAGGCCTAGGGCGATCCAGCCATGCATGCTCATGGCGGAGCTGTCCCAATCGCTCAGCGCGCCGAACATGACGGCGGCCAGAATGCCGCCGAGCGAGATGGTCAGCAGAAAGACTTTCATGGGCTTGATGTGGCGCGCCGCGCAGGCTGTTTCCAGCCCGCGCGGCGCCGCGCGACATCTTGGCGTTTCGGTCGACTAGTCGGCGCAGAAGGCCGGCACTTCGACCGGGCTCGAGGCGGTGCGCTGGCGCCATTGGCCGGCTGCGTTGCGATAGCGTTCGCCGACGGCGATGCGGTCTCGCTCGATCACTTCGCAGGCCACGGCGGCGGCCATTTCGTTGACCGAAACACCGCGTTCAGCGGCGCGGCGCGTGTAGAGCGCGCGGCGCTGAATATTGTTTTGATCGACGCGGCCGCGCAGATCGGCGGAGACTGAAGCGCCGGGCACGATGCCGAGATAGCCGTCAGCTTGTTCGCCGATCAGGCCGCTGGCGCGCGCGCTGTTCAAGGCTGCGTCCTGCGCCGCTGCCGGCATGGAGAACGCGATCGCGGCGGCGAGCGCGGCAAAAGCGGATGCGATTGCAATTCTGCGCTTCATAATCATCGACCTCCGGGGCCAAACAGCCCCTCGTTTTGTTCAAGCAGCTCCTGGGCGTCCCGTTCGAGACGCACGATCACTTCCTGGCGGATGTTGACGTTGAGATTGATCTCAATCGGCTCATCAGGCGCCTGGATCTGCACCGGGATGCAGCCCGCGACGGCTATGGCCGCGCCTATTCCCGTCAGAATGTGTGCCCGCATACCTGGAGCTCCTCACGATGGATCAATAGCTAGGCGCGCCTGAACGCTCACTGAAGCTGTGCTTTATCTTGTTCCGGGAGGGGTGGGGTCAACCGGTTCTGGCGCCGTTTCTTCCGTTTCCGGCGCAATCTGGACGTCAGTGTCGGTTTCGGTGGTCTGGCCGTTGGCGCGATTAATGATATCGCCAGGATCGACGATCGAGGTCGCCGTGCGGGCCAGCGCCCGGAACGGGGCGCTGATGCGGACATTGAAGTCGAACGGCACGCCGCGGACGGTGACGCTGCCAATGCCGGGCACGTTGGTGAGGTCGCCCATCTCGACCGGGCGCCCGGAGTTGCGGCCACTGAATTCGATCGAGGAGACCACCTCGCCGTTCAAGTCGCCGTCCAATCGGAGTTCCAAATGGTCGTAGCTGAAGCGGCGGAGCGCATCGAAGGCCACGCGGCTGAAGCCTTCGACATTATCTCCCGCCGTGCCCGTGTAAGAGAGGATGCCGCCTTCGCCTTGCGATCGCAGCACGCCGCCTTCGATGAACGCGGTTTGACGCGTGAGGCGCAGCGGGAAAGAGCCTTCAACAAGACCGGTCGCGGCGAGGTCGGGCACGTTCAGATTTGCGATCAAGTCGGCAGCGTCGACGTCAGTGAGCGTAAGCTCGATGCGCGTTTCATCTTCGCCGAGTGTGATGGTGGT
>QBMO01000064.1:2192-19641 GCA_003242075.1 Alphaproteobacteria bacterium | reverse complement strand
GCACCATGCCCGATCACCCCTCCGGTCGCGATGTGGGGCCAAGCCGCCGCTTACGGAACGGGAGCGGGAAAACAACCCTTACTCGGCTTTTCGACGAGATAGCCGCCCCTTCTGCACGCGGCGTGGAATACTCGATTGAGTGCAGCGACGGACAGACCTACTCCACGGGCGACGCATTTCCAGCACCGCTGCGCGTATTCAACTACGACTACATACAAAAGAACGTCCGGATCATGGAGTCGTCCGCGAATACGATTTCAATTTTGTTGGGGGAGGAAAATAAGGCACTCAGTGCACAAATCGAAGAGGACGAGCGGGCACTCATAGGCATACCAGGCGACGCTGCCCATCCCGGTAAACACAATGAACTCAACGGGTATACTCAGAAGAAAGCCCGCAAGGAGAAGGAAAACGAGACGGCTTTCAGCGATATAGCGCGCACAGTCGGTGCGGCGATCATCGGAAGCGGCGCTGCGGCTCGTAATTATCGCAATCCCGACGCCAAGAGGGATTTCGCCGCCCTCACCGTACCCGATCTTCTTTCGGAAGAGGAATTGGAGAGGCAAAGCCTCATCCAAAAACAGGAAGCATTGTCTGACCTGCCGTTAGCGCAGCCCTCACTTGATTTGGATGGCGCGACGGTTGATGCGATCGAGACTGCAATGCAAAGTGTCGCTGCGGCGACTCGCCTCTGTGCGATCACGGTAGAATCGGAGACCCTCGCTTATTTGGCTGAGCACCCTGGCATCGCTGAGTGGGTTGAGCACGGCTTGCGACTCCACGAAAGTAAGGGGGATTGGGCGACGTGCGAGTTCTGCGGAGGTCTCTTGCCTCAAGAACGCATTGCTTTGCTCGCCCGTCACTTCAGTGAAGCGGATCGTAAGCTCAAGGTCGATATCGACGAGACGCTTACGACGCTGAGATCTGCGTATGCTGCCATCGACAAGATGTTTCCGCCCGATTCTGCACGGCTCTACAAAGAGCTACAGAGTCCGTTTTCGGCGAAACTCGTGGAGGTAGAGACGGCCAAAAAGAGTATGGCCAAGCAGATAGCGGTGATCGAAAAGACGCTGCAAGAAAAGAAGTCGAAAACGACCGAGGCCGTCACGCTGGATTCTCAGCTTGATGCCGGACCACTTCGCGAAGCGCTTGCGAACGTCAACGCCATTATTGAGCAACACAATGCCCGCTCTCGTGACTTTCACTCGGTGCAATCCGCCGCGATTCAGGCTTTGAAGACTCACTATCTCAGCACGATCTTCGAAGACGTTTCCAAACGAAAAGCCGAAATTGATGAGCTTGAAATCGACCTGAAGCGTCGTGCCGCCGAGATTGAAGAGATCAATCAACGTATCGCGAGTGCGCGGGCACAGATTTCATCCGCACACAAGGCGTGTGGAAGCATCAATGATGCTCTTAGGACGTTTCTCGGTCGTGGTGAGTTGTCGTTTGAGCCGGAGATGAGGCTCGTTGACCATGCAGATGGCGAGCCCCGCGAGCAGGTTTCAGGCTACAAGATTATGCGCGGAAACGAGCCTGCCTCTCATCTGAGTGAGGGGGAAAAGACGGCCATCGCATTTGTCTATTTTGTGGTGCACCTGGGCGACGGTCAATTCCAGAAGGGCGACGGGATTATTGTGATTGATGATCCTGTATCCAGTCTCGATTCAAACTCTCTATACCAAGCATTCAGCTTCCTGAAGAATGCGGTCACAGGTTCTCACCAGGTCTTCGTCCTGACGCACAACTTTGAGTTTCTGAGACTGCTCTTGAATTGGCGCAGTGGCGCGCGAAGAAAGACTACCGGCTGCTACATGATTCGCAACCAAATGAACGGACATGTTCGGTGCGCCTCGATCGAGGAGATGGATAAAGAGCTGAAGGACTACGAGAGCGAGTATCACTATCTCTTCAAACGATTGAAGGAAATGCGCGCCGATCAAGATGGCACCATTGCGCAGGCTTATCCCGTACCCAACGTCGCCCGGAAGGTTTGGGAAACATTCCTGATGTTTCGAGTGCCGAATGGGCAGTCGCCGTATAGCAAAATAGATCAGCTTAAAAAGGACGGCTTCGACCCACAGAAGCTCGACGCGATTTACAAATTCACAAACGATCAGTCTCACATCACGGGAAGTGGCTTTGATCCTTCCCTTGTGCCCGAGGCGCAGAAGATACTTTCTGAGATTTTCGAGATGATGGAGAAGATCGCTCCTGAACACTTTGCAATTCTCGACAAAGCTACGTCTCCGTAATCGCTTCGCGTCGCACAATATATATCAACGCTCACATGCGCGTTACTTGAGACGTTTCCTCCGCGAATGTCAGGCTGCCTTCTTTCTATTCAGTCTCTTCGTCACATCGCAAAGTTTTTGATCAAACTCCGCCACATCGCCACGTCTCTTGTGCCGAACACGTTTCGCGCGAATGACGTTGTATACGGCCGGGTCGAATACGCCGCCCGACGACGGCACGACTACCGAATCCGCTTTACGTTCAGGAGGCTTCTTCTCGCCTTCAATCAGACGATCGACGAACGCGCGCAGCGCCTTTTTCTGCTTCGGGCACATTCCCGTGGTTCGAAGGCTGTCTCGGTTCGGGGCACCCAAAGAGACAAGATGGCGGTTTGCGAGGGTCAAGAACGGCTCCGACAGCGTAATTGCGAGCTGGTTTCCCGATACGGAAAAGTTCGAAGTCGTGATTTCCCTGATTTTGCGCTTTCCGTCGTGATTGGCGGATTCATAGCCTGAACTAAGGGTTTTCGCGAGTTCGAACAATTCTTCGGCGCGCCTGGTCGTGTCCTCGCTTTCGCCGCTGCGCCGCTCTTCCAAGCGCGCAATATCAAGCAGAAGCGTACTTCGACGCTCGTCATACGCCGTGCGATCAAGCGCTCCGTCGATGAGCGCATCTGTGAGTCTGCTCATACGTGCCTTCGCGTCTGCGATTTGGAGCGTGAGCGCAGCATGCGCTTCCCGCGCCAGCTCAGCGGCACGTGACCGGCGGTGTTCTATATACCGCTCAATCTCGGCCGCCTCCGCGTTCGTGAGCTGTACGCACGCATAGAGCGCATGCAGCATGGCGTCGATTGCGTCCTCGCGCACGCCGGTGGTCGCGCACGCGGGCGTATGGCAACGGTAATAGACACGGCCCTTTTGCAGCTCACCCGTGAGCGTACGAGAACACAGAGCGCAGCGAATCGTGCGCCGATAGCGCCAGTCGTGCCGGAGCACTTTTCCGACCGCCTTGCCATGTAGCACCTGCTGCACCCGTTCAAACAGCCTGACCGGCAGGAGCGGGGCGTGCGCGCCGGGGAATGTCTGATTGGTTTTGCGAAGGCGGATGACGCCACAATAGAAGGGATTGCCGAGCATGACGGCGAGCCCGTTCACGGAGAGAGTGCCGCCGCGCCCGCTAGTGAGCCCGAGCGTACGCACCTCGGGCAACAGCGAGCGCAGCGAATATTTGCCCGTGGCATAAAGCTCAAAGGTACGGCGAACGAGCGGCGCGGTCTTCGGATCAAGCGTCTTTTCCTTTCCGCCGCCGCAATTGAGGTACCCCATGGGGGCGGGCAGCGGATAGAGGCCTTGCTTCAAGCGACCATAGAAGCCCTTGCGGGTTTCTTCGCGCAGATTGCGGATGAAGTCGGCGGCGACCACGGCTTGGATATCCGCTGACAGCCGCCCTCCTCTTGATGCAAGATCGAGCGCGTCGACGGCGAAGTGCACTTCAACGCCCGCATCGATGAGTTCACCAAGGTCTGCCCAGTCCTTTAGGTTGCGCGCGCTGCGGTCGATTTTGTGCATGATGACGCCGCGCGCCTTGCCTGTGCGCAGCAAATTCAACATGCGGGTGAAAACCGGACGGCCGCGTTTGGCGGCCGTCTCGCGTTCCTCGAACCATTCGCTTATGGAGAGGTCAGTTCTCGCGGCGCAGCGCTCAATCGCTGATTTTTGTTCGATGAGCGACACGCCATGCGTGCCTTGCTTGGCGGTCGAGACGCGGATGTAGCCGAAGTACGAATTCATATGCCGGGCAGACTCGAATCCTAGGGCGCCGGGGCCCTTTCGTCGAATCGGTTGTCCCCAGTGCGAGTGCGCCGTTCAAGTGTTTCGGCGACCACATCAAGATACGCGGCAAACCGCGCTTTGGCTTCGCGCATCTCCGCTTCCGACAGATGGACGCAGAGCGTGCTGATGAAATCGAATTGAAATTCGTCCGGAGACGTCATGGGTTAAGCCTAGCGACAGTGTTGGTGCAGCCAAAGGCGCGGAACCGTGCCAAAACAAGGGGCCAGCAAAATATGCTGACCCCTTACGACTCACGCGGTCTCCACCAATTCGGGAGTGCGCTCATGCTTCTCGGTTTCCATTGACACCGTGTCGGCTTCTTCGTCGTATTGACGTACGACGATGAGGCCTGACACCGGCACCGCTTGGAGCGTCATCGAGAAGCCCTTGCCGTCCTTGTGCTGGACGGCGTTGCCGAGGCGAAGCCAAAACGGGCTTCCCCCGACGCGCTCGACGATGGTGTACACGCGGAGCTTTCCATTGGAAGACATCCTTGTCTCCTCCTGTTGCGACACGCCACTTGCGCGCCACAGCCAAGCGTACTCGCGCGCGTAGCGCGAAGAAGACGGGGAAATTCGCCACGCTCGGCAAAGAAATGGCCGCGCTCGTGCGCGGCCATGAGTTAGGTGCTGATCCTGCCGAATTCGCGCGCCTCTTCCGCATACGCGGAAAGCGGTCGGTCGGCCTGGAAGTAGAGATCACGCTCTACAGAAAGACTGAGCTTCCCACGCACGGATGCGATTTCCGAAAGATGCGCCGATCCGAGTTCAGGGAAACCAAGCCCCAGATCACAAAGACCGAAGGCTATGTCCGGATCATCGGGATCGAGTTCCGTCAATAACCAAGTCGCGCCAGCGTCCGGCGTGAACAATTTCACGACCGGATGCGGATCGATCTCTTCTCCCCGCGCGGAGCGGCGTCCGTAATCGAGCATGATCTCACGCTCGGGTTCACTGATGAGTTTCTGTGACATCAACGTCTCCTCAAACATGGGCTGCGGGGATTGCAGCCTCCGTCAGGAAGCGTACCGGCGGGCCCGGTGTGACGAAGATGGGGGAACATGCCTTGCGGAGCACGTCTCCCCGGCTTCGTCCTGGCACGTGTGAACTCCATGCTAAAGGCTATGAACAGCACACAGCGTGAAGAGAAACCGGAAGAGCCGCACAGCGCGCGCGCAACGCCCGTGGTGTCTGCGGTGCTTGCCGATGGTCGCCTGGTTGAATCGCTATACCGCCCAGAAAGCGGCAGCACCGCACTTGCCGTGTGGGACGGTGAACGCATCGGCATCACCCACGAACTCACCCTGCCAAACGGCGAGCGGCTGGTTCCGTATCGCGGCGACAATCCGTTGTTCACCAATCGCGTGGTGTTGTTTCCCTCGGAAGCGACGGAGTTTGGCGACGCCGCAGCGCTTGTCGGCGAGATCGCCGCATACGTTCACAAATACGTTGATCTCACGCCCACGTTCGAGCGCTTGGCTGCGGAATATGTTCTCTTCACTTGGGTGTACGACCGTTTCCAAGAATTGCCGTATCTTCGGCTCCACGGGGAATACGGCAGCGGCAAGACCCGCTTCCTTCAGGTGGTGGGCGCGATCTGCCGCACGCCGATCTTCGCCGGCGGCGCGTCCACGGTGTCGCCCCTCTTCCACCTGCTCGACCGCTTTGGCGGCACGCTCATTTTGGATGAGGCCGACTTCCGCTTCAGCGATGAGCGTGCTCAGCTGGTCAAGATTCTCAACAACGGCAATGTGCGTGGCTTTCCGGTGCTGCGCTCGGAATCAGTGAATGGACGCGAATACCGACCCGTTGCATACCAAGTGTACGGGCCGAAGATCGTCGCCATGCGCGGTGAGTTCGACGACCGTGCGCTTGAAAGCCGCTTCATCTCAGAGCGGAGCGACGGCAGAGCGCTTCGCTCCGACATTCCGCTCAACCTGCCGAACGCTCAAGCCGAGGAAGCGCTTGGGCTCAGGAACAAGCTCCTCATGTATCGCTTCCGCCGTTTCGCTGAGGTCGGGTCATGGTTTGAACCCGTTGACCGCGCCTTGGAGCCTCGCATAAATCAGGTATTCTCCCCGCTCCTCGCCAACATCGAAGATCAAAGCGCGCGCGAGCTGTTGCGCAGCTACGCTCGCGGCAAGAGCGGCCTGCTTGCGGAAGAACGCAGCGCATCCATTGAAGCGGAGCTGCTTGCGGTGCTGCGACACCTGAACGACGAAGCCGCGACGATTGCACTCTCTGAAATAGCCGACCTCTACAGCCGCGCTTTCGCCGCTAACGCAACACAGCTCGTCACGCCCCGCTATGTCGGCGGCGTCCTTCGCAAACGTCTCGGCCTTCGCCCCCAGAAAAGTAACGGCGTGTACGTCATCTCGCCATTGGACAGAGGGAAACTTTCCTTCCTGTTCGACCGCTACCGCATCACCGAGGACGACGCGGCGCGGGTGGCAGGCTTCGACACCACACGCGCACTTGAACTGACGTTTTCACCGGTCGTGTCGCCACACGGGGACTTCGGGGACATTGGGGACGTGCGCACGCTTTAGGCAGCGGCGTGGGCGGGAAGCCCACGTCACAGACCAGCCCTTCGTCCGTCTTCCTAAGAGCGTGCGTGTTCGGTCCGTCCTTCGTCCCTTATGTCCCCAACGTCCCTAATATCCACGTGCTCTAGAAACGCCGAGCCCCGGCACGTCAGACGTGCCGGGGCTGGCAAATTTCCCTGCATATCGCCGACCACAGGGCTTGCGACAATGACAGGGCGCCGCGCGGCTCCAAGCGAGTAACCGGTTCCGCGTGGCAGCGATACTCTATGCCTGATCCTTCAAATGTACAATTTCGTGCGCTGCGACGAGAGACGGGGTTAGTCCAAGAAGACATCGCGTTTCTGCTTGGGCTCAAAGGCCCCTCCTCCGTGTCGCGCTTCGAGCGGCTCACGCGCGAACCGGATATTCGTTCCGCGTTCGCCTGCGAACACATTCTCGGCGCGCCAACGCGCACCCTGTTTGAACCGCTGTTCGTCGAAGTGGGTCGTATGGTGCGTGCGCGAGCACACGAACGACTTAATGCGCTTTCCACTTTGGCACACGATATCCGCCACGTGGCGCGCCTGACGCACCTGTTCAAACTTGCGGAACAGCCGCCAACACTTTTCGATGTATGAGCGCCGCGAAATATGTGCTGGCGCTTGCACCGGTGTCGCGTGGCCTCGGCGTGTTCGTCATCGACACCAATGGCCGTCCTATCGACTGGCGTGTCCGCGAAGTGCGAACCAAACACAAGAATGCGCGATGCCAGACAATTACCGACGAATTGCTCGATGAATTTCAGCCCATCGCGCTCGTGATCGAGGATCACCGCGCCCTTGGCGCGCGCAGAAGTCAGCGTGTTGGAGAACTCTTGGACCTCATCGCCGAGCTTGGCGCGGAGCGCTGTTTGATCGTTGCCCGTTATGGTTTTCGCGACGTGCGCGCGACGCTCGGCCTGCCTCCCCGCGCCAACAAGGACGCAATCGCAGCAGCGGTCGCCGAGCGACTTCCGACGCTCTTTCCACGGGTGCCAAAACCCAAACGCATCTGGGAGACGGAAGCCCATTCCATGGCGATCTTCTCCGCAGCCGCTCTTGCGCTCACCTACCTTGGCCGCGCGCAGCGCAAAAACGAGGCTCGACAGTAGCCTGCTTGCCGGAGCCGCCCTCGCACAGCGAATGGAGGGCGGCGCAGGCAAGCGGGCGGGTCCTGCTTGATGGAGGGTCCCGAGCTTTTCCTTGCTTCCTGCCGACCACCATGCGCGCTATATGCCTCCCTCAAAGGAGTGTGCGGTGCGGAAGCTCTTCCTTGTATTGTGTGGTTTGATGCTGTGCCTGGCCGCTTCCTCATTTGCATGGGCGCACGGCGGCGGTCTTGATCGCTACGGCTGCCACAATGACCGCCGCAATGGCGGATATCATTGCCATCGTGGCGCGGCCCTAACTCCCGCCCCTGCGCCGCAGGGACTATATCGTCCGGATGCTGGCGGCGGGTCGCGCGACGTGGTGATCGCCGCGCAGACGCTGCTCAATCATTTGGGCTGCGATGCGGGCGTTGCGGACGGCAGTGCCGGCGCACAGACGCGCGTGGCTGCGGAGCGCTTTGCGAGCGCCACCGGGCGTGCAGGCGGGGTTGTGGATTCAGCGCTCGTGCGTCGGCTTGCGGAAGCCGTCGTCGCAGGCGAGCGTTGCTAGATGTCTGGCTGGGACAAGCACCCCGACTACGGTTCTCCCACGCACTGGTGGGACTTCATCGTTTGGCCCGTTGTCTTGCTGCTGATCGTATTCGGAATATTTCAATGCTCGACGCGAAGTGATGCGCAGACCACCGAGATTGTTGGCGTCGCTTCTGTTATTGATGGCGACACCATCGAGATACACGGCACGCGCATTCGGCTGTGGGGCTTTGACGCGCCAGAGCGCGGACGGCGTTGCCATGGTGGCGTGAGCGCCAAGCAAATCACGTCCAACGCGCTTGATCATTTCATCGATGGGCGAGCCGTGCGTTGCGAAGTGCGCGGCATTGATCGCTACGATCGGCCCGTCGCCATGTGCAGCGTAGGGGAAGCCGAACTTGGCGCGTTGATGGTCGAACAGGGATGCGCGCGCGACTGGCCCCACTACAGCCGGCAATATTACGCGCCCCAGGAAGCGCAGGCGCGCCAAGCGCGGCGCGGGCTATGGGGCAATCGAAACTACGACCCCTAATCGCGCGCTCGGAATTGCTTGGGGAGGCGGCTGTATGAAAACGCTATAGGGGCTGTCGGCTCGGTCATAGGAGTATGGCGGCGCATCCGTATTTGGTGATCGTTCGTTTGTCCTTAGCCACGATTACGGCAGCGAACGCGAGCAGGACGAAGCGCGCCCTCACCATCCGTCCGAGAGAACGGCCAACGTGCCGTGGGCGCAATCTGTACAGCGCACCGATTATTTGCGGTCACCGTGCGCGCAGATCACTGAGCAATTCTTGAACTCGCTCGTCGAGTTCAGAGAGCGTCCGCCGGAGCAAATTGTCATTGGAGAACCGGGGTACGTGGATACGCGCCACATCCCGCTCCTCAACCACAAAACGCTGGCTGCGCGCTGTGCTTTTCATTCGCTCCAGTTCGTCTCTCGATTGGAGGGGCACTTGCCGAACCGCTGTCATCTGTGAGCTGCCTTCGCCCCAGAGAGAAAGCGTCAAATCACACAGTTCCTCAAAGAGCTGCTTGACCTCATGATGGCTGATCCGGTCACGCTTCTTTTGAGCCAAGACACGAACTCGCTCTCGGTATGCCACAAGGAGGGCCTCACCTTCTGAACGGTCCACAGTAGGCGCCCCTCAAGGTTCAAACGGAATGGAATCTTTTTCCACGCCCGCCGTGACCCTTCAGATTCTGCTTGGGAAGCGTGACGTGCCTTTCCGGGTCCGCAACTGCGTACCCGATCTTCCACGCCTGCTTTCCGTGACGCTCGATAATACTCAGCACGTTGTCCGCGTCGTCTGGCGACACTACTACGCAGAAGCCGACGCCCATGTTGTATATTTGGTACATTTCTGCGGACGAAACTTCTGCATAGCGCTGCACAAGTGAGAAGATTGATGGGAGCGGCGGCATGTTGTCGATGACGTAACCCACCGGGGCTTTCACTCTTGTGAGATTGAGGAGGCCATCGCTCGTGATGTGAGCAAGTGCTTTGACGTTATGCGTTGCTAGCATCTCCAAAACCTCGGCGACGTAGATGAGCGTCGGTCGCAGAAGTTCCATGCCCAGCGGAAGCTCGAGTTCATCAAATTGATGATCAATGCTGAAATTGTTGAGCTCAAAGAATGCTCTCCGAGCCAGACTGAGGCCGTTGCTGTGAATCCCGTTTCCCTCAATACCAATTACGATATCGCCGGGTTCGACAGATTGACCGAAATTGATCTTGTCTAGAGAAACATCGCCGATCGCCATGCCGACCAAGTCGAAACCGAATCCTGGCCGATTGCCCGTTATGATGTCCTTGATCTGTGAAATCTCGCCGCCCGAAATAGATACGCCAGCAAGCCTTGCGCCTTCGCATAGGCCACGAGAGAGCGCCTCTAACAAGTCGGGATTAGCGCGCTCAATGGCTATGTAATCCACCATCGAGACCGGCCGAGCGCCGACGCAAATTAGATCGTTCACGTTCATCGCGACGCAGTCGATGCCGACCGTGTCATACTTATCGACCATCTGCGCGATAATAGCCTTCGATCCGACGCCATCGGTGCAAAGGGCGAGGCCAATGTCGCCCATTGCAACGACGTTGGCAAAATAGCCGATATCAAGCTTCACTTCGCCAAAGGCGCCTGGATGCGGCCATGTCGCGCGGACATTGTCAGTGAGTCGGCGAAGACCTTCATCTGCGGCTTCAGTATCCACACCAGCGTCTTTGTAGACATCGTGTTGCATGGCGTCTTGCGGTCGATTGGTTGTTTGCATTGGTTGCTTCAACTGTAGCACTGATACCCCCGTGATGCGTGTTGGTTATCCACCTCCGCCACGCCCTATGCTCTCCGACGTGTGCGCCAGACGGGCAACTGAGTGACTGAATTTCCTTCGTGATCTTCGAGGTACACGTCGATGGCTCGACGTAATACCCACGCGACCGACGCGTCTTGTTTCTTGGCAATTTCAGCAAGTCGCGCCAGAACCACGGCATCGAGATTGGCCGTGATCCGCTTCGTTTGCTTGCCATTCTTGGGGCGCGCCATTGTTGCTCTCACTGCGACTCAACGCGCTGCATTGTGCAGTTTGGCGAGTCAGATTAACTCGACATTTCAAACCGGAATTCGCGGCCGCAGTCAAGGTGCGGACCGCTAAAGCGGGGCCATAATGTATGGTGATTGGCGTGTCGACAGCGGCAGACTGCCGCGCCCCGCCGGTACAACCGTAAACTAGTGTTTGCGATTGGGGCACTACACCCGAATGGCGATTTCTGAGGCCGTCAGCCTCGCCAATGGCAAGCGACGTTGGTGAGCGTCGATCAGCCGTCGGCTTTGCGCTATAGCTGGCGAGACAGGACACCGTGCGATGGCCAAACAACCACTTCTCAAATCGGTCGGCATTTGGATCAGGGTTTCGACCGAAGATCAGGCGCGGGGTGAGAGCCCAGCCCACCATGAAAAGCGCGCCCGCCTGTATGCCGAGGCCAAGGGCTGGCAGGTCATGACCCACTACGACCTCTCCGGCGTGTCCGGGAAAACCGTGATGGAGCATCCCGAGGCCAAGCGCATGCTTCGGGACGTGGCGGCGGGCACGATCTCCGGGCTCATCTTTTCAAAACTCGCCCGGCTCGCCCGCAACACCAAAGAACTCTTGGACTTCGCCGAACGGTTTCGCGAATACGACGCCGATCTCATCTCGCTTCAGGAATCGATCGACACCTCCTCCCCGGCCGGCCGCCTCTTCTACACCATGATCGCCGCAATGGCGCAGTGGGAGCGGGAGGAGATCGCCGAGCGAGTGGCAGCGTCGGTGCCCATTCGCGCAAAGCTCGGCAAGAACATCGGCGGGCAGGCAAGCTTTGGATACCAATGGAAGGACGGCCAGCTCATCCCGCACCCAGAGGAAGCCCCGGTCCGCAAGCTCCTCTACGACCTCTTCCTCGAACACCGGCGCAAGAAAAAGGTGGCCGCCATCTTGAACGAGCGCGGGTACCGGACCCGCTCAGGGGGCCGCTGGAGCGACACGACCGTCACCCGGCTCCTGCGGGACCCCACCGCCAAGGGCCTCCACCGGGCCAACTACACCCGCTCCCAGGGGCGAGGCAAAGCAGCGAAAAAGAAGCCCGAGAGCGAATGGGTGTTCCGCGATGTGCCCGCGATCATCTCCCCGGAAACCTGGGCTGCGGCCAACACGCTCCTCGACGCTCAACTCGCCGGCAGACCGCAAGGCCGGCCTGGGCAGCAGCTCTTTACTGGGCTGCTTCGTTGCGAGTGCGGGCACAAGATGTACGTGAAGCCGCCCTCCCCCAAGTACGTCTGCCGCGCCTGCAACCGGAAAATCCCCATCGACGACCTCGAAGAGGTGTTCCGGCACGAAATGCAGAGCTTCTTCCTCTCCGACGACGAAATTCGCGCCTTCCTTGAAAAGGACGACGAAGAGATTGTCGCCAAGGAGGAACAGGCCCGCATTCTCGAATCCGAGCGACGCAAAGGCATCTCGGAAATCGACCGCCTCTATCGCGCGTTCATGGAGGAAGATCTTGCCGCCAAGAGTTTCGGGGAGCTGCACGGCAAGCTCAAAGATCGGCAGGAAGCCATCGACGACGAAGTGGCGAAGCTCCGCGCCGAGGTTGATCTGCGGCGGATCAATCACCTCTCAAGCGAAGAAGTCGTCTCAGGCGCCCGCGACCTCTATGGCCGTTGGGCCTCGCTCTCGTTTCACGAGAAGCGAGCGATCGTCGAAACGATCGTCGAAGAAATCGTCATCGGCGAGACGATAGAAATTAGCCTTGCGTACATCCACGGAACTGGCGGGCAAAAAGCAACGCATCAACACGGATTCATCGCCGCCGCCAGCAAGATGCGCGCAGGATAAGTGACGTGATGGTTGGCGCGCGCGATCAGCACGCTGCCGGATTCGAGCGGCTGGCGCAGCGCATCGAGTGCTTGTTGCGAAAATTCCGGTATTATGGAGCATACGCCACAAGCGAAAACGTCGCTCGCCGCCTAACTTGGCGGCATGACAACAGGCGAACACACGATCAACGGCTTGGTCCGTAAGCGCTCCGAATTGATGGGGCGCATTGAGCATCACGCGGCGCACTGGCAGCAGGCGGTCAAAGACATGGACGCCATAGACGCGGCTATCCGCATCATGGCGCCAGAGGTCGAGCTAGACGGCATAGCGCCTAAGCCCGTCCCTCCCGTTCACGCGGCTTACAAGGGCGAGGTTGCCCGACTAGTCGCTGACTGTTTCAGGCTCAATCCCAGCGAACCGCTTTCGACGGTTTTCATCACGGATTATGTGATGCGCCAGCGCGGATTGGATTCCGCCGACCGCAACCTCCGCAATTTGCTCTTGAAGCGCGTCAGCGCTTGTTTGGGGACGTGGCGGCGCAAGGGCCGCGTCACTGGTGAGCGGCCTCCAGGGGCTCCACGTACTGGCGAAGGATCTTTTTGTGAATGGCGGTTAACTCGCCCCACCGGAGAAGGACAGGCAACTTCCGGTTACCCCACCTTATAGATTTTTTCTGGTAAGCTGGCAGAGTGTCTGAAGTCAGGGGACGGGGTATGGCGCGGAAGGCTAAACGCAAGACACGGGTGCGTGCAAAGGCATCCAAGGGTGTTGAGCAGCCGCCGAACACTTTGGCAGTGCGCCCAGCGCTGGACATTTCGGACGCTACGTTTGTCACCTACATGAATTACGCAGAAGTCGTTCAATCGATGAACGAATTCACAATTGTCTGCGGCCGACTTCCCACGAAGCTTTCGGCAACTCAGAGAGACGAGATTGTTGAAGCCGGAGGCGCGCTTCGGGTGGAGGCGTCCGTTCAGCTGCTGCTGCCAGCGACGGTGATCCCCGGTCTTATTAGGGCGCTCTCGGCTCAAAAAGACGCGTACGAGACGGAATACGGTCCAATTTATGAGGCAAGTAGTTCGACATGATGACTAGGGCGAGTTCGAATACCGGCACCCCGCAGAGTGCGAATAGCGCTGCTGCTAGCACGACGGCGCAGCCGGTTGTCACGATTGTCACAACGATACCGTCGGCATCAGAAGACGAGGCGCGGAAACGCCGGAAGGCGATTAAGAACGCGGTTTATGCTCATGTTCGGGCGATGCGCGCACTCGGCCATAAGACCGTGAATACTACAGCTATCGCACGCTCACTTTTGCTCAACGAGCGGGAGGTGCGCGACGCACTAGAGAGCCTTGAGTCGAAGGGTGTTAAAACTCCCGAATGAAGCGTCTCACGATACCGGTGAAGAGCGTTGGTAGCGATGACTGGGGAGAACTATCGGCGTTCGGCCCCAGCGTTGTTCATCAGGTTTGCGGCGAGGTGGTCAATTTGGCCAATCCGAACTTCTCGTTCGCCGGCGGACACCGTGTGCGCGTTTACTCGTTCAAAAAGAACGTCCACTGGAAAATCCCCGGCGGCACGACGTTCGACATCGGTGATGTAAAGCCCGCCGATCCCCCACGGCGGCAAGGCAGAACGCATCACAAAAGCTAGCCTTTGTGGCGCTGCCAGTACCCGCAAAAATCAACGCTAGGCTTGCGATTCAAGCCGAGTAAAGCGACACGGCGGACTTGTGCGCCGTTGTCAACGCGACGCGCATCCTCGCGCCAAGCAGCCTCTTGTGCGTAGCGGATCAAGTACGGGCCCGCGACGTGGTGGTGGTGACCTAGCTCCGCGCGGCGCATGCGAGAGAAGAAGGATTCCGCTTGGTTCGTGCAGGCTTGGCCGTCGCTGTAGGCCTCTAGGTGATTGATACGGCGCATCTCGAAGCGTTCGTGCAAGGCGTTCCAGCTTTGCGCTTCGTCCGCATGCACCTCGGTTTCTTTCGCCACGCGCTGTGTGATGAAGGCTAGCGCGTCAGCCTCGTTACGGAAAACGCCCGGCAATGTGTGGCCGCCGCGCTCGCGGATGACCACGACGACCTTGCGTTTGCCGTTTTGATTTTGAGCCAAGCGGCGGTCGCGGCGGTTCTTTTTGAAGTTGGCCTTCCGGACGGAACCTCCAAAATATCCACCGTCCACCTCGGCAATTTTGCCTTCGCCACCCAGCGTGCGGCCGCGCAATTCTTCCGCCATCGCTTCGCGGAGTTTGTGAGCGAGCACGAAGGCAGACTTGTAGGACGTACCGAGATCGCGCGAGAGCGCGAGCATGCTCTTGCCCTTCACTTCGTTGCAGAAAATCACGATGGCGAAGAGGTACGTGCGGAGCGGCATCTTATGCCAAGCAAAGAGCGTCCCGCTGGTGATGCTAAAGTCAGCCTTGCAACCCCGGCAGCGGAAGCGTGGCGCGCCGTTTGGGCGCCGGCAATCGTAGGCGTCGAGCGAACCGCACTTCGGGCAAACCGGCTCGCCACCGGTCGATTCCCACCGCAACTCCCGAAAAGCGCCTTCCACGTCCGCATCCGTCATGCGTAGGACGTGAGCGAGGCTCAACGTCTTGGCGCGTGCGGAAAGGAGGAAGTGCTGGGCCATCTCGTTTGTGATATCTTCTTATCACATTAGATATGGCAATACCCTCGCATTGTCAATTGGAAAATCTCAGATATGATATCTTTTGGCGGAACAAAAGGAGTCGCGGCCATGACCACGGAGAAAGAACTGGCGGACCGAACCAAGCGCTTGCTCAAAGCAGAGCTAAAGAGAGCGGACATCACCTACGCCGATCTGGCCTCTCGTCTTAGACTAATGGGACTAGAAGAGAGCGAGGCTTCTGTTGCGAATAAGCTTTCGCGCGGCACGTTCGCTGCCACCTTCTTCTTGGCCTCACTGAAAGCTCTAGGACTAGAGACGCTAAGACTAAGCGATGTCTAGGGAGGCGGGGAAGTATTCGACCAAGCGTAACAACATGTTATGCCAGATCGGCATGGTTGCTTTTAAGTTAACGGTACAATTCATACCGAATCGCGCGGTGCAGATTCTGCAACGTGAATCGTTGTCTCAAGAAATTCGGATCGATAGTGGGCTATAGGCCCACCTATACTTTGACTTATCCACAAGAGCGTTCGCCTCAGGCTTGACCAATATGGCGAAGAGTAAGAAGCAAAACGGGCCCGGTCTTACGACTGGGCCCGTTGGCTACCCCACACGGAGTGGAGGGTTGGCTCGAATGGTAAGGCAGCGGCATTAGAAACCGCGGTCTGGTGGTCAAGACACCAGTGCAGGTCCGAATCCTGTACCCTCCGCCAACGGCTTCCGGTCCAGGGGATCGGACCCCCTGTAAAATTTATATGATGAGCGCCGGTCCGCATGTCATCTAAAATCTTGGGCGTTCGCCCATAGTCGCTGTGAAAAACACTTCGGATTCCTCAGCGTTATCAGGCAGCTATCGGTGGCGTTTGCGCCATAATGCCGGAAAATTCCGGGAGTTCATCGAGAAACAGCACCCCTTGGTGCGCGAGCGATATTTCGCCCGGTTTCGCGCGCAAGCCGCCGCCGACGAGCGCGGCCATCGATGCCGAATGGTGCGGCGCGCGGAAGGGGCGCGTACGCGTGAGCTGGCCGCGCTGCAGCAGCCCGGCCACCGAATGCAGCATCGACACTTCAAGCAATTCTTCGCTCGACAGCGGCGGCATTAAGCCCGGCAAACGTTGCGCCAGCATGGATTTGCCTGCGCCAGGCGGGCCGACGAACAAGATATTGTGCGCTCCGGCCGCTGCGATTTCCAACGCGCGCTTGGCTTGCTCCTGGCCGCGCACGTCGCGCAGGTCGGGCACGGCATCGCCGCCGACGAGATCGCCGCGTTCGGGCGGTTTGATTGCAGCGCCGCCGCGAAAGTGATTGACCAGTGAGAGCAGCGACGGCGCGGCGATGACCTCGCCGCCAGCCCACGCCGCTTCCGCGCCACACGCTTCAGGACAGATGAAACCCGCGCCCATCCCGTGCGCCGCCATTGCAGCAGGCAGAGCGCCCGGCGCAGGCGCCAGCGATCCATCGAGACCGAGTTCGCCGAAGCAAACGACGCCGTCGAGCGCGTCGTGTGGCAGCGCGCCGATCGCCGCCATCATGGCGAGCGCGATCGGCAGATCGTAATGCGTCCCCTCTTTCGGCAGATCGGCGGGCGCGAGGTTGACGATCAAGCGACCCGGCGGGATCGCGAGCCCGATCGAGGCAAACGCCGCGCGCACACGCTCGCGCGACTCGGAAACGGCCTTATCCCCGAGGCCAACGATGACGATGCTTGGATTGCCGCCCGTTAGCTGAACTTGAACTTCGATGCGGCGCGCTTCGAGCCCTGCGAAGGCCACCGTCACCGCGTTTGCGCACGTCTGCATATGCCCACCCTTATCCACAGGCAGGGCTCCATAATGTACAGACACAGAACAAAAGCGCAACAGAAAAAGAACTGTTGCGTGCGGCTGGTGTGGACAACGTCGAGATTACCCCCAGAACGCGCTGGAGGCTACGGATCGGGCCGACGTGAAGCGAATTTTATTGCGACGAACCGGCGAGCATTTGGCCGTCCGCGTCGGGCTGCACGGCGCGATAATCGGGCGTCGGCGGCGATGGTGCGGCGGCATAATACGGCGTCGGCGGCTGACGCACCTGCATGAACGAGACGACGCGGCGCACGCCGCCAACAACGCTGGCAATTTCAGCGGCGCGTTGCAGTTCGTGTTCAGTGCGTGCTGTGCCCATCAGATAGACGTTGCCATGGAACGTCTCGATG
>QBMO01000064.1:0-2182 GCA_003242075.1 Alphaproteobacteria bacterium | reverse complement strand
GATGAAATGATTACCGCGCAAATTCGCGCGCACCGCTGGGCTCGCGGTTAGGCGCGCGCGAATTTGCGCGGTAATCATTTCATCTTGCGCGCTGCGCATGACGCCCGAACGCGGGCCGACGAAGATCTCGTTGAAGACGTTATCGATGGTGCCGAAGCTGCGCGCGATCGTCTCGGCGGCGGCGCGATGTTCTGCCGTTGGCGTAGCACCCGAGAGCAGAAGGTTGCCATTGGCGACCTCGACATCGACTTCCGCAAAAGCAACGCGGTCGGCGGCGAGCAAGCGCAGCTTGATCTGGTTCGAGGCGTTGGCGTCATCGATGCCTTCGCCAATGGTGCGATCTTGCGCGGCGTAAACGCCGACGCTGGCCGCGGTGCCGATGGCGGCGGTCATGCAGCCGCTAGCAGCGCCGCAAGCGGCCAGAGCCGCGAGTGTGAGAAAAGCTGTACGCATATGGCACAGCATGGCGAACGAACGTTTCGGCCTGCTTAAAATCGCGGCTCGTCAAACCAAGCGGCGCGTTCATGCCTTGGCAACACACCTGAACCAACCACTACCAAATCAAACCGGACCGGCGCGCTGGTGAGCCGCCAGCGGCCAGCAAGCGCCGTGGCGGCGCGCGCAATACGTTGCTGCGAAGTCGGCGTGACGGCAAAGGCGCCCGCCTCGTAGGTCTTGCGCGCCTTGACCTCCACGATCACCAGAACGCCGTTCTTCCAAGCCGCAATGTCGACTTCGCCGTATGGCGTGCGCAGCCGGTGCCCAAGAATGCGATAGCCTTTGCACATCAGGAACAGCATCGCCTGCCACTCGGCGATGCGGCCGCGCCGTTCAGCGCGCGCGCGGCTCACGCACGATCCTTCAATTCCAACGCGCGCGCATAGGCGCGCTTGCGCGGCACGCCGAGGTCGCGCGACGCCTCGCTGGCCGCGTCCTTCACACCGCGCGGCAACGCTTTCAGCAAATAGGCATCGAGCGCTTCCTCGCTCACCTCGCCTTTCGGCAAAGGCGGGCCGACAAGTACGACGATCTCGCCTCTCGGCCCGCCAGCCTCGGCATAATGCGCGGCGAGCACATCAAGCGTGTCGCGGCGCGTCTCTTCGAAGAGCTTAGTGAGCTCGCGCGCCACAGCGGCGGGGCGCGCGCCCAGCGTCTCGGCCATGTCGGCAAGCGAGTCAGCCAAGCGCGGGCCGCTTTCGTAGAAGATCAACGTCGCGTCGACATCGCCGAGTTCGGTCAGCGTCTCGCGCCGTCCGCTTTGCTTGGCCGGCAAAAAGCCAGCGAACAGAAACCGGTCACTCGGCAGACCGGAGACGACCAACCCCGCCAGCAGCGCCGATGCGCCCGGAATCGGAAACACGCGATGCCCCGCCTCGATCACGGCGCGCGCCAGCTTGTAGCCGGGATCGGAGACAAGTGGCGTACCCGCGTCGGAGATCAGCGCCACCCGTTCACCCGCCGCCAGCGCCCGCAATATCTCCTCGCGCGCACCTTCGGCATTGTGCTCATGATAGGCGGCGAGCTTCGGCTTCAGGCCATACGCATCCATCAGCTTGCGGGCGACGCGCGTGTCTTCGGCGTAAACCCTATCCACAGCGCCCAGAATATCGAGCGCGCGCAAAGTGACATCGCGCAGGTTCCCGATCGGCGTCGCCACCACATAAAGGCCCGGTTCGGGCGGTGGACTGGCGCCGCGGGCGCCGATACGGTCCGGCGCACTCATTTCAGGATCAGACGAAGGGTTATTCATGGCCTCCGCCAAATCATCGGGCCGGACGCGCCTCGCGCCAAGCGTGAAGACGGGAGTCGCTATCGGGTTCGCGGCTTTTATGGCCGCTTGCGCAACTGCGCCAGCACCTGGGCCTGGTCCGGGACCTGCGCCGGGGCCCGGCCCGGTCATCCCGCCGGACGCCGGCGTCCAGAGCCGCGAAGGCGTCACCCCGCCCTTCATGCGCGGGCGCGAGATCGTGCGCGTCGGCCTGCTGCTGCCCTTCTCGCTTCGCCCACAGGATGCGGCCGCGCTCTATAACGCTGCCGAACTGGCGCTGTTCGATCACGGCAACCAGAACACGCTCATCATTCCACGCGACGCGGGCTCTGACGAAGCCTCGGCAGCCGCTGCCGCGCGCGCGCTGGTCAATGACGGCGCCGACATCATCATCGGCCCGGTGCAGCGCCAGCC
>QBMO01000063.1:7605-20528 GCA_003242075.1 Alphaproteobacteria bacterium | reverse complement strand
AGTTCACATGACTCGGGCCGACCAACTCGTTCAGCAGGCTATGGCGCTGCAGCGACAGGGCCGCTTGCAGGAGGCCGCGCAGCTTTATCAGCAAGCGCTGTTGGCAGACCCAAAACATGTCGAAGCGTTGCACCTGATGGGCGTCGTTTTTTTGCAGAGTGGTCAGCCTCAGGCAGCGGCGCCTTTGCTTGAAAAAGCGGTAAGTCTGAGGCCGGACTTCGCCGATGCGCACGCGAACTTGGGTGCGGCGCTGCGCCGCCTTGGCCGTTCAACTGACGCGCTGACGAGCTTCGATCGCGCCATCCGGCTGAACGGCCAACTGGTCGAAGCGCATGTGGGCTATGCAAACGCGTTGTTTGAGGCTGGCCGAAACGAGGACGCTCTCAAGCGCTTTGACGCGGCGCTTGCGCTCGCGCCGGCGCATGCTTTCGCGCACTGCAATCGCGGCGCCGTGCTGCAAGTGTTGAAGCGGCCAGTAGAGGCGCTGGATGCGTTCGATCTCGCCATCAGAAACGCGCCACAAATGGCGGAAGCGCACGCTAACCGCGGTAACGCGTTGCGTGAACTCGGCCGCTTTGATGAGGCCATAGCAGCGTGTGACCGCGCCACTGAGCTGAGGCCCGGCTACGCCGCCGCGCTTGCTTATCGCGGTTTTGCGCTGCTTGAATCGGATCGTATTCTAGAGGCGCTGTCGAGTTTCGATGCGGCGTTGCGCGCCAACCGCAATGATGCGCGCGCGTGGAGTGGTCGCGGTCGCGCGCTCGCCGCTATGGGGCAGCCGCAGCAAGCGTTGGACAGTTATGACGCGGCGCTGGCGCTTTTGCCCAGCGATGCGCGCACGCAATTTTATCGAGCGGTCGTACTCCATGTGCTGCGCCGATATGAGGAGGCATGGGCGGCCGTGGATCGCGCGCTGGCCTTGGATGCAACGTTGAAGGGCGCGCACCACCTGCGCGCCAATATCCTCGAAAGCCAGGGAAAACGCGAAGAAGCGTTGGAAAACTGCCGCAAAGAATTCGAATTGTATCCCGACGCCGACTACACGTTGGGGTATTACATCGCAGCAAAACTCACTCAATGCGATTGGAGCGATTATGAGTTGCTCATAGCGACTTTGTGTGAGCGCACCGCGGCTGGGAAAAGGGCCGCACTGCCGTTTGGCCTTTTACTTGTTTGTGACTCGGGCGCCTTGCAGCGCACGTGTGCCGAGACGTACGCGGCGACGGCCACGTCCCTTCTACTTGGCTCTGGGCCGTTGCGAGGCAGTCAAAGCGAAAAGATCCGGATCGGCTATTTTTCATCCGACTTCGGCAATCACCCGGTCACGCATCTGATGGCCGGGTTGTTCGCCGCTCATGATCGTGAGCGCTTTGAAGTGATCGCCTATGCACTAGGTGAGAACCGCGACGAGTACACCGACTTGGTGCGAAGCGGTGTAGATCGCTTTGTTGATTGTCGCGGCACGCCTTCCCACGACACGGCCGCGAAGGCGCGCGCGGACGGCCTCGACGTGGCAGTAGATTTGAACGGCCATACGATGGGATCGGAGACAGGAATATTTCTCTCGCGCGTCGCGCCAGTCCAATTGAGCTACATTGGCTATCTCGGCACTTTGGGAGCGCCGTTTATGGACTACTTGATCGTCGACCCTGTCGTGGCGCCGCCAAGCAATCGCGCGTTTTTCTCGGAAAAGCTCATCACATTGCCGTGGTACCAGTGCAACGACACCAGCGAGAAGCCCATGGCGAATGCGCCGGGTCGGGCGCACTACGGCTTATCCGAACAAGCGTTCGTTTTCGGATCGTTCAATAACATGTTCAAGCTCACGCCTGGGATGTTTGCGGGTTGGTTGCGGATATTGCGGCGAACACCCGGGAGCGTGTTGTGGATGTATGTCGCGGAGCCTGCTGCGCGGCAGCGTTTGCGCGACACGGCGACATCTCAAGGGGTCGACGCTGAGCGCATCGTGTTTGCAAATCGCGTTTCGCGCGGTGAGCATCTGGCGCGTCAGCGGCATGTCGATTTGATGCTCGACACCTACCCCTACAATGGCGGCGCTACGACCAGCATTGCGATTCGGGCGGGCGTACCGGTGCTGACGCGCGCGGGCGAGGCTTTCGCGAGCAGGATGGGCGCGAGTTTACTCGTTGCCGCCAATGCCTCGGATTTGATCGCGAACACGGCTGAGGAATACGAGGAAAAAGCCGTGCAGTTTGCCCTGTTGGACGGGAAATCATCTGAGGCGGCGCGCAGCATCACTCAAGCGCACACAACCAAACTCTATGATCCCGAGGCGTTTGCTCGGCATTTCGAACGGGGGCTGGAGATCGCTGTGGAGCGAGCCAGAGCCGGATTGCCGCCTGAGGACATTTTGGTCAACTGACTTTGTGTGCCCACCCCGCCAAATCCCCCAACGCCCGCTCAGCCATAGCCAGCTTCTTCGCGCGTCCGCGTTCTTCGCCTTTGAGCTTCTTGCCGTCCGGGCCATGCGTGGGCCCCTCGATCGGCGGGAACAAGCCGAAGTTTACGTTCATCGGTTGGAAGGAGCCTTTGCCGTCGGCGATGTGGCCACCGGTGACATGCGCGAGCAGCGCACCGAAGGCCGTCGTGTGCGGCGGCGGTTCGAGCGGGCGGCCCAAGCGCTCTGCCGCCGCAAATCGGCCAGCCAACATGCCCATGGCCGCGCTTTCGACGTAGCCTTCGACGCCGGTTACCTGTCCCGCAAAGCGCACGCGCGGTTCGGCGCGAAGGCGCAGCGTTGAATCCAGCAGTTTCGGCGAATTTAAGAACGTGTTGCGATGAATACCGCCCAGACGCGCGAAGCGCGCGTTCTCAAGGCCGGGGATCATGCGGAAGATTTCTTCCTGCGCGCCGTACTTCAGCTTGGTCTGAAAGCCGACAATGTTGAACAGGGTGCCGAGCTTGTTGTCTTGGCGCAGCTGCACGACCGCGTAGGGGCGCTTGCCGACGCGTGGGTCCATGAGGCCCACTGGCTTCATCGGCCCGAAGCGTAATGTCTCGGGGCCGCGCTCGGCCATCACCTCAATCGGCAAGCAGCCTTCGAAGTATGGCGTGTTCTTTTCCCAATCCTTGAACTCAGTTTTGGCGCCCGCGTTCAGCGCTGCGATGAAGGCTTCGTACTGCGCCTGATCCATCGGGCAATTGACGTAGGCGGCCTTGTCGCCTCCGGGCCCTTCCTTGTCGTAACGCGACTGCTTCCAGGCGATGTCGAAATTGATCGAGTCCGCATGCACGATTGGCGCGATGGCGTCGAAGAAAGCGAGGCTGTCTTCGCCGGTTAGGTTGCGGATGGAGTCGGCGAGGGCGTGTGAGGTGAGTGGGCCGGTGGAGAAGATGACTTGGTCGTCTGCATCCTCCAACAACGCATCGAGTGAACGCACCTCTTCACGCTGAATGCTGATCAGCGGATGCGCCGTAAGGGCTGCCGTCACCGCGTCGCTAAACACGTCGCGATCGACCGCCAGCGCGCTGCCAGCTGGCACCTGCGCGGGTTCCGCGCTGGCCATGACCAACGAGCCCAGGCGCCGCATTTCCTCGTGCAGCAGGCCAACGGCGTTGCCGCGCCAATCGTCGCTGCGGAACGAATTGGAGCAGACCAGTTCCGCGAACCTGTCCGTGTGGTGCGCGTCGGTTTTGACCAACGGGCGCATTTCGTGGAGCACGGCGGGCACGTCGGCGTTCGCCAGCGCCCAGGCCGCTTCCGATCCGGCCAAACCGCCGCCGACAACATGAACAGGTTTCATAGGCGATCACATGCCGCGCCCGGGCTAATGCTTCAAGTCTCGCGGCGCGCCTGATTCCCGGGCATAAGCGCTTCTAGGAGCTTGTATGACAGCGCAGTTTTCAGTTCGCGATTGCGTCGGCGCGGCGTTGCGGTTCGTGCGCGAAAACCTGCGCTTCGTGGCGACAGTGGCCGGCGTCGGCGCGCTCGGCACTGGCGTCATTGCCGCAGCCGCAGCGGCCGTGCCGCAAATCGGGCTGTTGACGAGCATTGCCTCCACAGTGCTGCAAGCCTTCGTCTATGCGGCGCTGACGGCGGCGATGTTGTTCGGCGCGGCTGCTGTGCGCGGGCGGCTTGTCGGCGATGGCGGGCGCGTTTGGCTGGCGATGGCCATTATCGGCGTGCTGATGGGCATCGTGATCTTCGTGGTTTCCATCCCAGTGGTGATCACGCTGATTGCGGGGCCGTTGGGACCTTATGCTGGCGAGTTGCAGACCGCTGGTTCTGACCAAGCTGCAGTCATGACGGTCATGCTCCGTTTCATGCAGGAGAACCCTGTCGCGGTGCTTCTTGTAACGCTCTTCTTTTTCGCTGTTTGGTTCCTGCTCACATCGCGGCTTTATCTGGCAGCGCCGGCCAGCGTCGATCAGAAGCGTGTGATGACGTTTGAGACTTGGTCGTGGACCAAGGGCAATATGCTGCGCATTGTCGGTGCGCGCCTGATGCTGCTCGTGCCGGCTTATCTGCTCACCTTCGCGCTGAGCTATTTGATCGGATATGGGTTTGGTATTGACCCGACCAATGCCGCGGCGATTGCTGCGGTTGCGATGGCGAATCCGGTTGCGTTTTTGGTGTACGCGACCGCGTCGGCGTTCGTGACGTTCGTGCTTTACAATGCACTGGAAGCGGGCCTTTCGGCGGCTATCTATCGCGCGCTGAAGCCAGCGTCGACGCCGCCCGCCGCCTAAAGCTCGACCGACTCGTCGGCGCAGGTTAAGAGCGCCTCCCCATGGCCGTTTCCCGCCCTTACGTGCGCGATGTTTTGCGCCTCGCCGGTCCGGTCGCGCTTGCGCGGCTCGGCATTATCGGCATGGGCCTCGTCGATGTGATTGTGGTTGGCCAGCTTGCGCCGGATGAGCTGCCGCATCAGGCGCTGGGTTGGGCGCCAACGGCGGTGTTTCTCGTTGCAGCCATTGGTTTGCTCCAAGGCGTGCAAGTGCTCGCGGCGCGTTCTTTGGGCGAGGGCAATCCGCACGGTGCAGGCGTGGTGTTGCGACGTGGCCTCGTGCTGGGGCTTGTCGCTGGCTTGATCTCCGCGGGCCTGATGTGGCTCGGCGGCGAACGACTCTTTACAGCGTTCGGCATCGGGGCGGAGCTTGCCGGGCCGTCGACGCCGGTGATGGCGATCCTGGCGCTATCGATTCCGCTGCATCTCCTTTACGTCGCCGGCACTTTTTTTCTGGAGGCGATCAAGAAGCCCGGCATCGGCATGACCATCATGTGGGCCGCCAATGTGGTGAATCTGGCGTTGAACCTTTGGTGGGTGCCTGAGCACGGTGCGATCGGATCGGCCTGGGCGACGGTTGGCGCGCGTGTGTTCCTTGCCGGCGTCATCCTGTTCTGGATTTTCTTCCTGCTGCGTGACCGCGTGCACTATGGCGTGCTGGCGAAAAACGCGGTGGGGCCGAGCTATCGCGCCTTGTTGGCCGTGGGGATCGCAGCCGCTGTGAGCCAAGCCGTCGAGGCTGGTGCGTTCTCGGCGATGACTGTGATCGCCGCCCGCATCGGTGCGGATGTGGTGTCGGCGTATCAGATCATTCTCAACATCATGGCGCTCGTCTTCATGGTGGCGCTTGGCGTGGGCGCGGCCACCGCGGTGTTGGTCTCGGAAGCCATCGGCCGCCGCGCCCCACAGGATGCGCAGCGCGCGGGATGGACAGGTCTCGGCATCAACGCGCTGGGCATGATCCTCGCTGCGATCGGCATTCTGGTTTTCGCCGAGCCGATTGGCCGCGCTTACACGTCTGACGTCGCTATTGCGGCGCTGGTTGCATCCTTGATGTGGGTGGCGGCGATCGTGCTCCATCCCGATGGCGCACAAGTGGTGGCGGCTTCGGCGTTGCGCGCGCGTGGCGACAACTGGTTTCCGACGTTCAGCCATATCCTCGCTTATGCGGGCGTGATGCCGGTGCTGGGATTCTGGCTGGCGGAGCAGCAGGGCATGGGCGTCGCCGGCCTGTTGCTCGCGATCTTCTGGGCGAGCGTGCTGAGTGCTGGCGTACTGCTGGCGCGTTGGTGGGTCGTGGCGCGCAGGCTGCCGAAAGCAGTCGAGATCGCTTAGGCGTTCACGCCGAGGATCCAACCTTCTTCGCGCTCCACGACCTCGCGGCGCGGATCGTCTTTCGCAGGTCCGAACAGTGCGCCGAGCTGGCCTTTTTCATCAAGCGCATGGAAGCGCTCGCAGGCGCCGCGCACTTGCGTCTGATCCTTGATCTCGCCGGCCTTCGGCGCGGTGGCGAAGAGGCTTGGATAGATTTCCGCGAAGACCGCTTCGACGCCATCGACGTCCGCAGGCGTCAACGGCTTCCAGCCGGTCTCAAATGGCCAGAGCTTAGCGGTGCGTTTTTCGTGCAGGCGTTTGATGACGGGCATGCCGGTCAGCGCTTGGCCCCCGACAGAGCCTTGATAGTAGAGTTTCCAGATCGAGGAGGCGCCTTTGGTTGCGTCTTCCGTCAGGCGGAATTCCGGCAGGTCGCGGTCACCGTGCTCACGCACGCGTTTGGCGGAGAGCATGGTTTGCTCGTCGCGCGCGGGCGCGCCCCAGAACGGAAATGCCTCGCCGGTCATCAGCCGGTTCATCTTGGCGCCGACTTGGAAGCGGTTGTTGGTGTTGTCGGGTTTGTCCTTCACTTCCTTGGCGACGAAATCGAGTAGCGCGCGCCAAGGTTCGCCCTCAAGCTTTAGCGCCGAGGCCGTTCCGCGTGGAAAGTTCAGTGGAAAATCGAAGCCGACAAGCACGCGCTCGCGCTTGCGGCGCAAGTCTTCGAGAATGCCCTCAAGCATTTGCTCCGCATGGCTGCGCGTGGCCGGATTGTGGGCCTCGAACGCCATCTGAAAACGCACGTTGCGCTTCAGCACGCCGATCCAAATGGAATCGGCGCCAGTGGTTGGCTTCGCCGCAGCGCTCCAATCCACCATGACGTACGCTTGAAACAGACGAGCGCTCATCGTCAGTCGAGCTTGACCAGCATTTTGCCGCTATTGCGGCCGGTGAAGAGGTTGAAGAAGGCCTTCGGCGCGTTCTCCACGCCGTTCTCGACCGTCTCTTCCCATTTGATGCGGCCTTCCTTCACCCATTGTGTCATGTCGGCGTAGAATTGCTCACGCATGTCGATGTAATCGATAACGATGAAGCCCTGCATGCGGATGCGTTTGCCGACGATGTAAGACATGTTGCGCGGGCCGGGTGGCGGCTCGGTGGCGTTGTAGATCGAGATCATGCCGCACTCGATGAAACGGGCGAACGGCCGGGCGACTTCGAGCGCGACTTCGAGATGAACCCCGCCCACGTTGTCGAAATAGATGTCGATCCCTTTCGGCGCAGCTTCTTGCACTGCCTTCAAGAGGTTGCCGGCAGTCTTGTAGTTTACCGTCGCGTCGACGCCGACCGAGCGTAGCCAAGCCGTCTTTTGATCGGAGCCCGCCGAAGCGACGACGGTGCAGCCTCGGATTTTGGCGATCTGGCAAACGGTGGCGCCGACTGCGCCGCCGGCGCCAGACACGAATACGGTCTCCCCAGCTTTCGGCTCACCGATGCGATGAAAGCCGGAATATGCTGTCATGCCCGGCATGCCGAGCACGCCGAGATAGGCTTGCGCCGGTACGCCGGCGTTCTGCAGTTTCGTCACCGCGGCGGCGGGGGCCACGAAAGCTTCACGCCAGCCGAACATGCTCTCCACCAGATCGCCGGGGGAGAATTTGGGATCGTTCGACTGAACAACTGTCCCGACTGCGCCGCCCTGCAGTGCTTCGCCCAAGGCAAACGGCGGCACATAGCTCGGCCGGTCATACATGCGCCCCCGCATGTAGGGATCGACGGACATCCAGGAATTGCGCACCAGGATTTCACCGGGGCCCGGATCGGGCAGGTCCACCGCCGCGACTTCAAAATTTTCGGCCGCGGGCATGCCCACTGGCCGGCTCTTCAAACGAACTTCGCGCGACCTGGTGGCCATGATCGTGATCCTTGCTCTGGAAGGAGGGACCTTAGCCGAAATGTCCGGCGGGGGAAGGTTGCGCTAGGCGGGAATTAGGCGCAGGGCGGCGCTGGACAGGCCCGCCCGCACCGCCCCATAACGCGCCGCTCCCAGAATAGAATTCTAACCTTATGTCCATTCGCCTCCGCTTCGCACCGTCGCCGACGGGCCGCATTCACGTCGGCAACGTCCGAACCGCGCTGATGAACTGGCTGTTCGCGCTGCGGCAAGGCGGGCAGGTGCTGCTGCGGATCGACGACACCGACATCGCCCGCTCGACCAAAGAGTACGAGCAATCGATCGAGGACGATCTGAAATGGCTTGGCCTGCCATGGCATGACCGCACCAACCAATCGGCGCGCTTCGATGTCTATGAGAAGGCGGCCGACAAGCTGAAGGCGGCGGGGCTGCTCTATCCTTGCTACGAAACCGAGGACGAGCTCGATCGTCGCCGCAAGATTGCGCAGGCGACAGGCAAGCCGCCCGTCTATGATCGCGCCGCGCTGAAGCTCACCGATGCGGATCGCGCCAGCCTCGAAGCTGAGGGCCGCAAAGCGCATTGGCGCTTCAAGCTCTCGGGCGCGCGCAAGGATTGGGTCGATTTGGTGCGCGGGCCGCAGTCGATCGATACGGCTTCGTTGAGTGACCCGGTGCTGATCCGTGAAGATGGCGCGTTCCTCTACACGCTGCCCAGCGTCGTCGACGATATCGACTTCAAGATCACGCACATCGTGCGCGGTGAGGACCACGTCACCAATTCCGGTGTGCAGATCGAAATTTTCGAAGCGCTCGGCGGCGATGTGCCGGCGTTTGGGCACTTTCCACTGTTGGTCGGCGCCGACGGTGGCGCGCTGTCGAAGCGGCTGGGCTCGCTTGGCGTAGGGGAGCTGGCGGCAGAGGGATATGAGCCGATGGCTGTGCTGTCGCACCTAGCCAAGATCGGCACCTCTGATCCGGTGGAAGCGCGGCTCACTATCGATCAACTCGCCGAGGAATTCGCGTTCGAGAAGATTGGGCGTGCGCCTGCGCGTTTCGATCCCGAAGAGCTGAAGCGGGTGAATGCGGCGGTGGTGCACCAGCTTGGCTACGATGCGGTCAAGGATCGTCTGGCTGCACTAGGCGCTGACAAGGGTGAAGCGTTCTGGATGGCGGTACGCGCCAATCTGGCGCTGCTGCCGGACGTGAAGGAGTACGCGCAGATCGTCGATGGGCCGATCACGCCAGTTATCGCCGATGCAAGCTTCGCCGCAGCTGCCGCTGAGCTGCTGCCGTCAGGCGCCTACGACGCGGCGTCGTGGCAAGCCTTCACCAATGCCGTGAAGGAAAAGACTGGCGCCAAGGGCAAAGCGCTCTTCATGCCGCTTCGCCAAGCGCTCACTGGCATGGACCATGGTCCGGAAATGGCTGCGCTCTTCCCGTTGATCGGCGAAGAGCGCGCGCGCAAGCGTTTGATGGGTGAGGCGGCTTAGATCGCCCGTTCGACGCTCTTAGGCGTCGGAGAGATGCATCTCATCAATGATGCGCTCGAATTTTTCGAGATCGCCTTTGATGCGATATTGAGTGGCGCCGCCTGAAGCCGGCATGGCGCTGACGACGTGATACGCGCCCTCAGGATAGCGGTAGCGCTTTGAGACGGCGACCGAAACGCTTTGGCCTACAGCGAAGCGAGGTGTGGTCATGGGGCTACTCCGTGATCTGAGTGAAAAAGGTACGGGCGGATCGACCAAGCCGACCCGCCCGCACGATAGCTAGCACGGCGCTAACGCCTGAGCGTTGGCGCCAAGTGCGCTTTAGGCGTTCGCGAGTTGGCCCGCGGACATTTTGCCGCTGCGGCTGTCCTTCTCGTTCTCGAAGCTGACCTTCTGGCCTTCGGCGAGTGAGGTCCAGCCGGCGCGTTCGACAGCTGAGATGTGGACGAAAACGTCCGGGCCGCCGTTGTCGGGTTGAATGAAGCCAAAGCCTTTTTGGCCGTTAAACCACTTCACGGTTCCAATAGTCATGTGAGTACCTTCGTATAACAAAACGCACGCAACGCAGACGCGTTGCGTGACCAAGCTCGAGAATGGCGAGTGGAAGGTCCGGGGCCGCGGCTGGCTCAATGAGCCGACGACAGGCGACGAAAACAACCGAACCAAAACGAATTCGATGGCCGCGTGTACAGCGGAAGGGCGCAAATAGCAATGAAATTCGGTTCCGGCGCCGCAGCCCCAACACGGGTTCTAAGCTTCTTGGCCCTCGTCCCCGTGTTGGTTTCCTGCGTTTAAGGCTCAGTTGGAACGATCCAGCGCGGTGATTTCCTTATCCAATTGCTTCACAGCCATCGCGTTTAGCCAGGCTACCGCCGCGAAAACGATGCCGGTAAAGCCTAGGCTTGTCATGAAGAGAGAGAGCCTTGCAGCGAGAGGCGCTTCCAATTCCGGCGCAAACGCCACGCCGCCCAAGAACACCAGCAATCCCGGGATGAACGGTCCAAGGTACCAGCGCCAAACTGTGCTGAGCGCCGCACGTTGGCGCAGGAGTTCGGCGCGGTGAAAGTCGGTCAGGCTCGCGGCTTGGTCCAACTCGGACGTCTTCGCAGCGCGGCCGAGTTCATTGAGCTTCCAGCACACGTAGAGCGCGCCAGCAGCAATCAACGCCGCGCCAGCCTGTACCGTTGGTACAGGGATAGCGAACGCCATCCAGCCAAACGCCGCCACGACGAAGCCGGCAGCGACATACTCGACGGCGTTGCGCCAGCGGATACGCGATTGGAAGCGTGCGGCGTGCGTGTGGATTTCGGCGAGCGACATGGAGAAAGGCTCCGAGGTTTGGTTGGTCCAAAGGGACTGAAGGGGATCGCGGTCAGACATGTGCGGTCTCGTGGAAGGATTTGGCGAGTTGCGCTTTGAGGCGTGAAATGCGGGTGGCGACGGCGCCGGGCGTAAGGCCGATGATTTCGGCGATCGATGCGGCGTCGAGGTCTTCGAGGTAAAGCGTGAGCAGCTGCCGATCGGGCGCTTTGAGTTGGCGAATGAGGCTGTTGAGGTTTTCGATCGCGTCGCTTGCTTCGTGCGCGGCGGTTAGACTCGCCGTGTCGGGCAGTTCAGCGATGTCCTCCAACGTGATCTGCGAGCGATTGCCACGCCGTTCGCGGTCAACATGGGTGGCGGCCACATTGTGTGCGACGCGATAGACCCACGTGCGCATCGAGCAGCGCCCGTCGAACGAGGCGAGGCTGCGCCAGAGCGCGACGTGCATATCTTGAAGGAGATCGCGCCGGCGCTCGGCGTTAGCCTCTGTCGCTCGCGCCAAGCGTTGGAGCGCCGGCCCGTAGGCGGCGGCCGCTTCCAAGTAGCGAGTGTCCTGATCGTCCCTCATGCCCTGCTAGTCTAGCAGGTGCAGGATTTCTTACGTGGCGTGGCGTTCCCAAGTTTCGACCACCACCCGGCCGAACGACATGGCGAGGCCCTTGACCTTGAGCCTGACGTCCTCGCGAAACTCTTGATAACCGGCGAAATCGTGGGTCACGCCGGCCTCGGCGTGCGCTCGGTCCATCGCGACGCTGACTTGGCCCAGCAATTTGTCCGCCGCTTCGACGAAAGCAGGCACGTTGGCGTTTGGGTGAGCGGCGATCTCCAGGGCCTCGGCGGTGGCGTCGTCGGCTGCGAGGAACATCACGTTCCAATCGTCGAATGGATAAAGGTCGAGGCTCCGCATCAAGAACGTGCCGTGCGGGCCGTTCCAGCACGGATCGGGGATTAGGAAGAAGGGCTTCAGCGCCGAGTCGGGAAAGCGGGTGCGCGCCTTCACAAGGGCGTTCAGCGTTCGAGCTTCGAGAGCGGCTTGGCCGGATCGGATGCGCGAGTCGATCGACGCGGCGTTGGGGACGAGATTGCTTTCATCGTTCGGGCTCATGCCGAGATCGCGTAGCAACGCGCCGGTCTCACTCTGCCATAGCGCATCCGGAAACACTTTCGCGCGACCGTGCGGGTCTGGCGACGCGACCATTGCAGTTGCGGGACGTTTACCAAAGCCCACAGGCAGCCCCCGAAAGACTCGGTGAGTTTATCGAGGGCAGCGTTAACGTTTGGTTCAGACGGGAACTTTGAGATCGAGGGCGGCGAAGCACTCCTCGATCGAGTTCGCGTTAACCACCGCATCATTGAACGAGGCGGGCGTGAGTTTGGCGTCGATCGTGTGCTGGATGAGCGTGAAGAAGGGCGCCCAGAAATCGTCCTCGGACAAGAACACAACCGGTTTCCTGTGCAGGTCGAGCCGGCGCCAGCTCAGCGTTTCCACCGCTTCTTCAAGCGTGCCGATGCCGCCGGGCAGTACCACGAACGCGTCGCTTTCTTCGAACATGATCATTTTGCGCTCGTGCATGGTGTCGACCATGCGGTGCGGCACGCTGTCGAGCACGATTTCGCGCCGTTCGAGGAAACGCGGCATGACGCCAAGCACTTCGCCGCCGGCAGCGTGGGCGGCCTTCGCGCAGCGGCCCATGAGACCGATCGAACCGCCGCCATACACCATGCGCAGCCCCCGCGCCGCCAGCGCTTCGCCGAAGCGCGTCGCCAGTTCGTGATAGGCAGGCAGCGTGCTCTCGGACGAGCCGCAATACACGCATATGCTGCGGATCGGCGGCTGGAGGGGACTGGAATCAGCCATGGGTGAGATCAGACTAAGCTAATACGGCGCATTGCGGGGGAATTTCCCCGCCCTTAAGTGCTGCCTTCAAGGATTGTTCCAAATGGCGCGCGGTGAGGGCAGGACAGTGTCGGCGGCGGAACCGAACGCCGATGTGTCGCCGGCCATGCCGCGCACGATCGGCCGGTTGATGGCGCTGATCGGCGGGCTGAGAGGACCGGGCTATCGGCTGCGCTTGATCGCCGCCTTCGTGCTCACCCTCTTCGGCAAAGTGCTGGCGGTGTTTTCGCCGCTCATGC
>QBMO01000063.1:4119-7595 GCA_003242075.1 Alphaproteobacteria bacterium | reverse complement strand
CGACCTTCCTTGGGCTCGCTGGATTTTGGGCCGGGCTGCGCTTTGCGTCGACGGCTGGGCCGCAAGTACGGGACGCGATCTTTCAGCCGATCAGCGAAGAGGCGCAGCGGCGCGCCGGCGCCAATGTTTTCGCCCACGTGCACTCGCTGTCGGTGCGCTTCCACCAATCGAAACGGACAGGCGCGGTCTATCGCACGATCGAGCGCGGCGTGCGCGCGATCGACTTCCTGCTGCGCTTCCTCGCCTTCAACATCGCGCCAACCGTAATCGAGCTTCTGCTCGCCGCGGCTGTGTTGGGCGTGCGCTATGGCTGGCAGTTCTCGCTCATCGCCGGCGCGACGGTGTTTATCTACGCCTGGATTACATTCGGCGTGACGGAGTGGCGGCTGAAGCATCGCCGCGAAATGAACGAGGCCGATAGCGAAGCGGCCGGCCGCGCCGTGGACTCGCTGTTGAACTTCGAGACGGTGAAGAGCTTCGCCGCCGAGGAGCGCGAAAGCGCGCGCTACGACCGTGCGCTGGCGTCGTACGCAGATGCGGCCGTGCGGTCGAACACGTCGCTCGTGCTGCTCAACGTGCTTCAAACTTTGATCATGAACATCGGCCTCGTCGCCATGGTGATCGCGGCGGGCTATTTGGTCGCGAGCGGTCCGATGGGGCCCGGCGACATAACGGCTGTCATTCTGATTATGACCAACCTCTACGCGCCGCTAAACATCCTCGGCTTCGCCTATCGCGAAATCAAACAGACCTCGATCGACATGGAGAAGATGTTCACGCTTCTCGACGAGGCGCCCGATGTCGCCGACGCGCCGGACGCGGCGACATTGGTCGCCAAGGGTGGCGAGGTCGTGTTTGAGAATGTCGGCTTCGCACACGAAGGCCGTGACGTTGGGCTCGACGCAGTCTCCTTTATTGCGCCGGCTGGCAAGACTACGGCGATTGTCGGCCCGTCAGGGGCAGGAAAATCGACAGTGCTGAAGCTGCTCTTCCGATTTTACGATCCGAGCGAGGGGCGCGTCCTGATCGACGGGCAGGATTTGCGGACGGTGACACAATCGTCGCTCCGCAGCGCGCTCGGGCTCGTGCCGCAGGATGTCGTTCTGTTCAACGACACGATCCGATACAACATCGCCTACGGCAAACCCGATGCGACGCAGGAAGAGTTGGATCAAGCCGCCGCGCGCGCACAGCTCCTCACCTTCATCGAAAGCCTGCCGCAGCAATGGGATACGCGTGTCGGTGAGCGTGGATTGAAATTGAGCGGTGGTGAGAAGCAACGTGTCGGCATTGCGCGCGTGGTGCTCAAAGACCCGGCGATTCTGATCCTCGACGAAGCGACATCGTCGCTCGATAGCGCGACCGAAGATGAAGTGCAGGGCGCGCTTGAGGAAGCCTCGCGCGGGCGTACGACACTTGTGGTTGCGCACCGCCTCTCCACCATCGCCAACGCCGATCAGATCGTGGTGCTGGAGCAGGGGCGAATCGTTGAGCGCGGCACGCACGCCGCGCTGATCGCGCAGGACGGGCTCTATGCCGATCTGTGGAAGCGCCAAGCTGAAGAACCGGCGCTAGCGGCGGAATAAAGCCTGTAACGCAGAGTACGCGTTCGCATTAAGCAACGCTTAGGCATCTGCCGCGAAAACTCGGCCGCATGAGCACTGAAACACGCATCATCTCCTGCAACTGTGGCGTGAGCTATGAGCGCAGCGAACAGCGTTTGCCGATCAAAGACATCGGCGTGTTCGATTGCGAAGAGTGCGGTGCGCGCCTCGATATGTGGAGCGGGCGCCTCGTGCCGATGTTCAAGCGCATCGCTGGAACGGCGCCAGAGCGCCGCAGCGCTTAGACGCGTCCGCGCCGCAAATCGCGTTTGACGACTTGCGCAGCGTTGTGACCCGGCGCGCCGGTGACGCCGCCGCCTGGGTGTGTGCCTGAGCCGCACATGTAGAGGCCGTCGATCGGTGTCCGGTAATCGCCGTGCCCTAGCACCGGGCGCGCTGAGAACAGCTGATCGAGCGACAGTGCGCCGTGCATGATGTCGCCGCCGACGAGGCCAAACGTGCGTTCGAGATCGAGCGGCGACAACACTTGGCGGCCAAGCACGCTCTTGGTGAAGCCCGGTGCGAAGCGATCGACGGTGGCGATCATCAGGTCGGCGACTTCCTCCTTGTGATCGTCCCACGAGCGGCGGCCGGACAGTTGCGGCTGTACGTGCTGACAGAACAGCGAAGCGACGTGCTTGCCGCCGGGCGCAAGCGTGTCGTCCAACATCGACGGTATGAGCATCTCCACGATCGGTTCGCGCGACCAGCCGTGAGCGCGCGCGTCGTCGTAGGCCCGTTCCATGTAAGCCAGTGACGGGGCGATGATAATGCCGGCTGTCAGGTGGTCGCCCGGCTCAGGCTTGGCGGTGAAGCGGGGTAGTTCCGAGAGCGCGAGGTTCATACGAAACGTGCCGGAGCCGACTTTGTAGCGCGCGATGCGCTCGCGGAAATCCGAGGGCAGCGCATTTTGCGGCGCGATGCGCTCGAACAGCAGTTTGGGATTGAGGTTTGAAACGACTACCTTGGCGCGCAGGCTCTCGCCGCTTTCGGTCACCACGCCGCGCGCGACGTGGGTCTCGTCGATGATGACGCCGCCGGCGCGCTCGGGCTTCCGCTCGACGATCAAATCCTTCACCGCCACGCCGGTGCGGATTTCGACGCCGCGTTCGAGGCAGCAGGCGGCCATGGCCTGCGTGATTGCGCCCATGCCGCCGATGGCGTGGCCCCAGAGCCCCTTCTTGCCGTTCACCTCGCCGAAGACATGGTGCAGCAGCACGTAGGCTGAACCGGGTGTGTACGGGCTGGCGTAATTGCCGACGACCGAGTCGAATCCGAACAGCGCCTTGACCGGGTCGCTCTCGAACCAACTGTCCAGCCAGTCGCCGGCGGATTTGGTGAAGAGATCGAGGAGGTCGCGCTTAGCGGTAAGGTCGAGCTTGTTCAGCCGGCCGGCGAGCTGCGCGGCGCGCAGGCTTTCTTCGATCGCTGGCACGATGCCGCTTTCGACCAGGTTCGGTGGCTGTTCGAGCAGCAACGTGCGCACAACATCGGCAATCGTCTCAAGCCGCCGCTCATATTCCGGCAACCGCTCGGCGTCGCGCTTTGAAAACCGTGCGACTTGCGCTTGCGTGACGCCCGGCGCCGACATGAAGTAATCGTCGCCGGGCAGAGGCAGGAAGTTCGACACTTTGCGTTCGACGATTCGCAAACCGTGACGATAAAGCTCAAGGTCGGCGATAACCTTTGGGTTCAGCAACGACACCGTGTAGCTCGCCACCGAGTTGCGGAAGCCCGGATAGAATTCTTCGGTCACTGCGGCGCCGCCGACGATTTCGCGCCGCTCCAACACCAGCACTTTATGGCCCGCTTCGGCCAGATAGGCGGCGCCGCAGTGACCGAAGAATTCTATCCGGGCTTCCGCAACTCGGT
>QBMO01000063.1:713-4109 GCA_003242075.1 Alphaproteobacteria bacterium | reverse complement strand
GATAGGCGGCGCAGGTCAGGCCGTTATGGCCACCGCCAATGATGATGACGTCGTGCAAAGCCGCTCTCCGAGCGCCCTCATGGCCGAAGGCGCTAAGCTTGGCTAGGGGCGCGCCCGAGTCGAGGCGTGTGCGCCAGCGCGTGTTCGCCTATCGCGTCGGCGGCTCTAGCGCTGATCGCGTGTGGGGCTCATTATGAGAGCGGGCAGAGATGGCGGGCAGACGGGAATGAGCGACGGTCCCAGAAACATGCCGCGCAGATGGGCGCTGCAGACGGCTGTGCTGGCCTGCGCATCCATGACGCTGTTTTGGCTGTTCTACACGTTCGACGTGTTCACATTCTTTGGCAGTCAAAGCCCCGCTGCGCGCGAAGGCGTGCTGCAGCAATACGTCGCGTTCGATTCAGGTGGCGTGAGCGAAGCCTTCGGTTCGCTCTCCAGCGTGAACGTCGCTGTGTTCGGCATCGTCATCACCGTCGTCAGCATCATCGTGCAGTTGTCGGCGGAACGCTATACCGGGGTCACGCGGATGTTCGTGCGCGACCGTGTGAACACGTTCGTGATCGGCTATTTTGTCGTGGCGACGGTCGCCACCGTGTGGCTTTCGGCTTCGCTGAAGGACGAGTTCATCCCGACGGCGGCGTTGGTGGCGATGCTTTCGCTGACGTCGGCGGGGCTCGTAATCATGGCGCCGTATTTCGGCTACGTGTTCTGGTTCCTGGAGCCGCAGAACATTATCGAGCGCATCCGTCAGACCGCGGTCAGATATGCCGAGAAGGGCGCAATCGACGTGGAAGAGGATGATGGACATCTCATAGCCCAGTCGCAAATCCTGTTCGCGCTGGAAGAACTGACCGACATCGCCAACAACTCGATCGCCGGACGCGATAAGATCATCGCCAGCGCCGCGGTCGATGCGCTGAAGGATCTCGCCGTCGGCTACATGGCGTGGAAGCCGCAAGCTAAGCCCGCATGGTTTCTCATTGGCCCGGGCATTCGTCTCAATCCAGACTTCGTGGCGATGGACGATCAGTCGCTGGCCGCGCTGGAAACGCGCCGCACCTGGGTCGAGTGGCAGGTGATGCGGCAGTATCTGACGATCTACAACGAGGCGCTCGCCTCGATGCGCGACGTCAATTATCTGATCGCGATCGACACGCGCTATATCGGCGAGGCCGCCGCCAAAGTGGACGATGCCGAGCTGATCGCGCTGACCTATCGCTACATGAACTCTTACTTGCGCGCGACGCTCAACGCCAAGGACGTGCGCACCACTTACAACGTGCTCAATCAGTATCGGATGCTGGTCGAGTTCATGTTGGAGAACGGCCGCCATCGCGCCGCGCTCGATGGCGTCCGGCATATGAAGTATTATGGCCTCGTCGGTTTCGAGATGAAGCTCAATTTCGTGACCGAGACTGTGGCCTACGATTTGGCCGCGCTGACGGAGCTGGCGCATCGCCACGCATCGCCGCTGGAGGGCGAGATCCTTCGTGAATTCCTAGAACTCGACCGCCCCCCGTTCGTGCGCGATCAGGAGAAGGCGCTGATGGGCGTCCGCAAGGCGCAGGTGAAGCTCGCCGCCTACTACATCGCCAACGGCGAAGAAGGGCGCGCGCGCACGATCGCCGCCGACATGCGCGACGAGCCGCGCGATCGCCTAGCGCACATCAAGCGCCAACTTCAAAGCACCGACACCAAGGATTTCTGGGAAATCATCGATCGAGGCTCGAACCTCGAATACATGGCGCCTGAACATCGCGCCTGCCTCGACACGTTCTTTGCTTGGGTGGACGCCGGCATGAGCGAACAAGCGCCCACCAACTGACGAGAGCGACTGCGGGATCGAGGGAGAGACGCTGGTCGTTTGCGCGGTTTCCCAACGCCAGCGTTCCAAGTCCTCGATCCCGCCGCCTCACCAGATTTGGGAAAGCCGCCATCTGAGACACGTGACGCTCGTCACTATGGAAAGCGGCGTCGGCCCCCATGCGCAAACAAAAGCCCCGCGAAGCGCATGCTTGCGGGGCGAGAACCCTGAATGAGGAAAGGAGAATGGCTCCCCGGGTAGGATTCGAACCTACGACCAACCGGTTAACAGCCGGTTGCTCTACCACTGAGCTACCGAGGAACACTTCTCACGCCCGGAGGCGTCAGCGGGGCGGTTACTATCAAGTTCGGCGCCAAGGCGAAAGACCTGCAGTGCGCACCCCAACATAAAACGAGGGCCGTTTGCGGGGCCCCAGACACCCAACATAAAACGAGGGCCCCTTGCGGGGCCCTCGAAGGCGTTGGGTATGGTGGGGTGTCTCCAAGGGAAGACAAGGTGAATTTCCCACTAACCGGTAAAGGAACCGTAAACGGCCAATCTTTCGTCAACCAATGCTACGAGAGCGTTGAGAAGGCGGCGGAAAAACTTGGAGGCCTCGCCCGGAATCGAACCGGGGTGCAAGGATTTGCAGTCCTCTGCGTCACCACTCCGCCACGAGGCCTCTGACCCAGGGTACAAGCTGGGTACGCCGGGGGCGCAGTCCTAGGCGCGAAGCCCGGAATCGGTCAAGGCGCACCACTCCTCATTATGCGCACACTTGGAATCCTCCCGCCGCCCTCGAAGGACGAGCATGAACGCGCCCGGATATGGGCGGCGTCCGCTTTGGCGGCGTTGGCGCTGCTGATGCTGATGTTGCTGATCGGCGCGCCGCCGCCGGAAGAGGCAGACCTGATGCCGCCGCCGCTGCGGGTCGAGCGGCTGGTCTCGTTCAGGACCGATACGAGCGCTTGCCGTGCGGCGCTGGCTGGCGCGGGCTTTGTGACGGAGCGCGTGGCGGATGTAACGGAGGGGCGCTGCGGCTATCGTGATGCGGTCGAACTGACCCAGTCGACTCATCCATACTCCGCGCCAGTTGCAACCACCTGCGCCGTGGCTGCTGCATTGGCGCTTTGGGAACGTGACGTGGTGGCGCCGGCGGCGGCGCGGCACCTCGGGCAAGAGGTGGCGCGCATCGAGCTAGCCGGCGCCTCCTACCAGTGCCGTCCAATCGCTGGTCGGGGCGACCGGCGCTTGAGTGAGCACGCCAGCGCCAATGCCGTGGATATTGGCGGCTTCACTCTGGCGGACGGCAGCGTGCTGCGGGTCGAGCGAGGCTGGCGCGGGACGGCGCGGGAGCGGGCGTTCTTGCGCGCCATCCGCAACGGCGCCTGCGACCATTTCACCACCGTGCTCTCGCCCGACTATAATCGCGCGCACCGCGACCATTTTCACTTCGACCTAGGCCGCGAAGATATTTGCCGCTGACATCGGCCCTTGAGCCGCAGCCCTAGCGCGCCAGATCAGATGCGATGCAGTGGTGGAAACGCGCCGCGACGGCCAACGCTATCGATATCGCCGGCTTCAGGCTGGAG
>QBMO01000063.1:0-658 GCA_003242075.1 Alphaproteobacteria bacterium | reverse complement strand
GTGTGGAGTGGGTGCGCAATCTGCCGCCTGAGCAGTCGCCGTTCGTGACACTCGATCTGGAGCGTCCTATCGGCTGGGCGACGGGGATGCAGTTCGGCCGCATTCGCACTGACCCACTGGCCTGCACCGCTGCACTCTCCGCATCCGAGATTGAGACATCGCCGATCGAAGATCGCGTCGAGGGCGACGCCGGCCAATGTGGGTTTGCGAATGCCGTCTCGCTGGAGCGCAGCCTCTTTCCGTATTCAGCGCCCGTCCGCTCCAGCTGCCCCGTCGCGGCGGCGCTTTACGTCTGGGAGCGCGAGGTGGTGGCGACAGCGGCGGCGCAGTGGCTGGAGAGTCCCGTCGCGCGCATTGAGATGATCGGCGTCTATTCCTGCCGCAACGTCTATGGCCGATCCGAAGGTCGCTTGAGCGAGCACGCGACGGCCAACGCTATCGATATCGCCGGCTTCAGGCTGGAGAACGGCCGGGTGGTGCGCGTGCTGGACGGCTGGACTGAAGGCGGGCCGGACGCCGCGTTCTTGCGCGCTGTCCGGGATGGAGCCTGCGAGACGTTCCAGGGTGTCCTTTCGCCGGATTATAACCGCGCCCACGCCGACCATCTGCATCTGGACATGGGCGCTTACGACATTTGCAGCTGAGGCGCGGCAAAGGG
>QBMO01000062.1:20222-20579 GCA_003242075.1 Alphaproteobacteria bacterium | reverse complement strand
GGGGTGGGATCGCGATTGCCGGGCGGGCGCCAGTAAATCGTATTTGAAATCAGTACATTGGATCGGCGGTCGAGGCCGATCTGGGCGAGCATGCGGTCAAGCAGCGCGCCTCTGGCGCCTAAGAATGGCTTGCCCTGTTCATCCTCTTCCTTGTCGGGGGCCTCGCCGATGAGGAGCACGGGGGCGTCCTCGGGGCCGTCGGCGAACACCGTATTCCGGGCGGTGGTCTTCAGGGCGCAGCCGTCATACCGCTCCACCGCCGCCCTGAGCTCGGACACCGTGTTGGCCGCCGAAGCCAGCGCCCGGGCGTTATCCACAGGGGCGGAGGCGACCTTCTTCGGCCGCGGCGCCGTGATC
>QBMO01000062.1:6810-20148 GCA_003242075.1 Alphaproteobacteria bacterium | reverse complement strand
CGCAGGCTCGCGGCCCGGCAGGGGCGCTCTGGCTGTGGTTCCCGCCTGCGCTTTCGGCGCCCCCGCGTAAACCGCCTCGGCCTCGTCCATATCGACGCCCGCCGCCCGCCAGAAGGCGAGCAGCGCGCGCGCGGCGCCGGCGGGGTCGTGGTTCACGTCCATGAAACCGTAGTCTGCACGGACTCGTACGAATCGCCAAAGCGAGCGGCAAAGCAACGCGGCCCGCTTGCGCCTCATCGCATCAGCTTTGATAAACGCCCTCGAACAACGTGAAAGGAATGCAATGGCAGCCGACGTAGCCGACGAGGAAATCGCGCGCGACTCCATGGAGTACGATGTCGTGATTGTCGGCGCCGGCCCTGCGGGGCTGTCGGCCGCGATCCGCCTCAAGCAATTGGCCGCCGAAGCTGGCGCTGAGATCACCGTCGCCGTGTTGGAGAAAGGCGCCGAAGTTGGCGCGCATGTTCTGTCTGGCGCGGTCATCGATCCGGTCGCGCTGAACGAGCTTATCCCCGACTGGAAAGAAAAGGGCGCGCCGCTCGATACGCCGGTGACGAAGGACGAGTTCAAGATACTCGGCCCTGCTGGCTCGGCCTCTTTGCCGATGTTTCTGATGCCGCCTTTGTTCGACAATCACGGCAACTACATCGGCTCACTCTCGAACCTGACGAAATGGCTCGCCACTGAGGCCGAAGCGCTTGGTGTTGAAATTTATCCAGGCATGTCCGCGTCCTCACCGGTCTATAACGAACACGGCGCACTGAAGGGCGTCGTCGCCGGCGTGTTCGGCATCGGCAAGGACGGGCACAAGAAGGGCGATTTCCAGCCGGGTATGGAACTGCACGGCAAGTACGTGTTTGTCGCCGAAGGCGTGCGCGGCTCGCTCGCGAAGGTGCTGCAAGCGAAATACGATCTCTGCAGCAAGAGCGATCCGCAAAAGTTCGGCATCGGCATCAAAGAACTTTGGGAAGTGCCGAAGGAAAAGCACAAGCCCGGCCTGGTGCTGCACACCGTCGGCTGGCCGCTCGACGACGACACCGGCGGCGGCTCGTTCCTCTATCATTGGGGCGAGCGCTACGTGTCAGTCGGCTATGTCGTGCACTTGAACTACAAGAACCCGTACATCTCGCCATTCGACGTTTTCCAGCAGCACAAGCTGCATCCAGACATCCGCGAACACATCGAAGGCGGCAAGCGCATCGCCTACGGCGCGCGCGCCATCACCGAAGGCGGCTTCCAGTCGGTGCCGACGCTCGCCTTTCCGGGCGGCGCGCTGATCGGGTGTTCGGCCGGCTTCGTCAACGTGCCGCGCATCAAGGGCAGCCACAACGCGATGACGTCAGGCATGCTCGCTGCCGAGGCGGCGTTCGCGGCAATTCAAGCCGGGCGCCAAAGCGACACGCTGGAAAGCTACGACGACGCGTATCGCGACAGCCGCATCTGGAAGGATCTCTACGGCGTGCGCAACGCCAAGCCCTTGCTCACGCGCTTCGGCACGTTCTGGGGCGGCGTCGTCGGCATGTTCGACATGTGGACGACGACATTGCTCGGCGGCTTCTCGTTCCTCGGCACGCTTAAGCACGGCAAAGCTGACTATGCAGCGACTGAGAAAGCCAGCGCCCACACGCCGATCGCCTATCCGAAACCCGACGGCGTGCTGACCTTCGACAAGCTCTCGTCGGTCTATCTCTCAAACACCAATCACGAGGAAGATCAGCCGGCGCACTTGCTGCTGAAGGACCCCAGCATCCCGATTAAGGTCAACCTTCCTGAATACGCCGAGCCGGCGACACGATATTGCCCCGCTGGCGTGTACGAGGTGCTTTACGACGAGGCCGGGGCCAATCCGCGCTTTCAGATCAATGCTCAAAACTGCGTTCACTGCAAAACGTGCGATATCAAGGACCCAAGCCAGAATATAGTCTGGACGACGCCCGAAGGCGGTGGCGGGCCGAACTACGCCAATCTGTAGGCGCACCCGCATGAATGCGGGAGGAAAGGGACGAAATGATACGTTGGGCAATTCTCGCGGTGAGTGTCGCGGTAGGCGCGCTGTCGCCGGCATACGCGCAGGATAATAAGGCGCCGGACACCGTCCCAACTGCAGCGGCGCAAGGCGATGCGGTGCTCGAGCCCGCTGTCGATCAAGGCCCGCCGCCATCGGCTGAGCTGATCGTCACCTCGCCGCCGAACGCAGCGCCTGATCGCAGCTATGAAACGCCCGAAGCGGCTTTGCTTGAAGCCGACATCGATTATCTGGTCCGCGAGGCGCGCCGCGCCATGGCGCGCGGCGACAGCGCTGACGAAGTCATGCCGCTGTGGACGTTTGCGATATTCGCTGACGATTTCGCGGCCGGCCGCTACGATTCCGCGCGCGGCACGTTGCGCAATGCGCCGGGCGGCCTCGAAGGCGGCTTGGCGGATATGCTCGAGCCGTTCTTGCTCGCTGCCGAAGGCCAAGTCGATCGCGGCGTCGAACGCGTCAATGAAGGCAATTCTCTGCCGGCGCCGCTGCCTGACGTGGCGCGGGCTCTGGTGTTCGAGGGCGCCGGGCGTTTGCCGGAAGCGGCTGCGGTCTATGCGCAAATGGTGGAAGGGCTCGATCTGACCCCGCCGCCGGATGCCGAACCGCAGAACATGGAGGAGTTCGAGCGCGCCCTCGGCGCCGCACGCGTGGCGCACTCGGTCTATCGCGCCGCGATCGTGCATCATCGTCTCGGCCGCACAGCAGACGCGCGCCGGTTCTATAACGTCGTTCTAGAGTTCGCGCCGCGTTCGGAAGACGTCCAAGAGAATCTGCGTCGTCTCGACGCCGGTCAGCAGCCGTTCGAACCGAATCTCACCCCGAAGAGCGCAGCTGGCCGTTGGATGATCTTCCTGTCGGAGTTCGTCACCCAAGCGGAAATGCTCGCGCAGGTGCTGTCCTCGCAGGATCCGCAGCGCGGACTGAGTTCGATGTCCGGCACGGCGCTCCTGCAAATCGGTTTGTTGCTCGCGCCGGACGCCAATGACTGGCGCCTCTACGCGGCGCAACAATTGGCTTCCTCGGGCGGCGAAAGCGGCGCTGAGCGCATCATTGCGCTGATGCCCGCCGACGACGTGTTTGCACCGGATGCTGACATCCTCCGCGCTCGTCGCCGCGGCCGCCGACATCTTCCGCCAAGCCAACCGTCACGACCTCGCTATCCCCGCCTATAGCCGTGCGCTCGGCATGGTGGAGGATCCTGAAGATCGGGCCGATGTGCTCGGCTATCGCGCCTACGCGCATCGCTTCGCTGGCGATATCCCAGCCGCCGTCACCGATATGCGCGCCGCCTACGAACTCGACCAAAGCGTCGACACGCGACTTCTCTACGTGTCGATTATGATGGACGGCGATCAACGTGTGTGGCGTGACGGCATTCAAGTTGCGCGCGGTCTCTTCGCCGAGCAACCAGACTCGGTGCTGCGCCTTAACGCGCTCGGCTATGCGCTGATCCAGCGGCCGGAAGGCTTGGAAGAGGGCTATCGCCTGCTATGGCGCGGCTTCAATTTCGGCCAACAGGACTACGCCGTCGTCGATAGCTTGGGCTGGGCGTATTATCTCTATGGCCATTTCGAAGAAGCGCGCGCGCTGATTGAACGCGCGGTCTCGCTCAATGTCGGCGATCCGAACGCGGAAGTACTCGACCACTTGGGTGACATCTATTGGCGGCTCAATCGTCGCGACGATGCGCGCGAGCAATGGCGCCAAGCGCTCGCCGCCGATCCGGACGCCATCCGCCGTCGCCAACTCGAACAGAAGCTCTCGCGCGGGCTGACAGCGTCGGCGCCGCGTGTGCGGGAGCTGCCGCGTGTCGATCTGCCGGAAGGACCGCGGCAACGGGACGATCTGTGAGCGCAGGCGCGCGCCTGGCGGCGCTCGCGGCGGGCTTGTGTCTCGCCGCGTGCGCGACGCCAGAGCCGCCGCGCGCGCCGGTCTCGCGCGTGTACGCCGATCATCTGATCGGGCGCCTCGCCAATTTGCGTCAGGACCATGAGGCCGCCGCCGAGCGCTATTTCACGGCCCTCAGGCGCGATCCGCGCAACGCCGCTTTGCTCGATGGCGCCGCCTCCGCCTCGCTCGCCTCAGGCGACATCGCCGGCGCCCGCCGCGCCGCGCGCGTGGCGACAAGCGAGGCGCCGCCGCCAGCGGTGCAACTCATTCGCGCCGCCGACCACATTGCTGGCAATCGTTGGCGTCAGGCCGCGCAAGCGCTTGAGGCTGTTGAAGGCCGCGCCGCGCAGAATTTGACCGCGCGCATGATGTTGGTTTGGGCCAACGCTGCGGGTGGACGCGTCGATGACGTCATCTCTGATCTCACGCCGCTTGCATCGATCCGTCCTTACGGCGCGCTGTTTTCCTACCAGCAAGCCATGGCGCTCGATTTCGCCGGGCGAAACAATGAGGCGCTCAACGCTTATGCGGAAGCGGCGAGCGGCGGCATGTTCCTGCCGCCCGCGGTCGAGCGTCACGCCGATTTGCTGGCGCGCACGGGCGCCCAGGCAGAGGCCGAGGCGCTCCTGCAAACGGATGCAAACCGCATCAATCCCGCTCTCACTGCCGCAGCGCAGCGCCTCTCACGTGGCGAGCCGCTTGCCGCGAACCCGCTTGCGCCAGCGCGCGGCGCGGCAGCCGGGCTCTACGGGTTGGCCGCGCTCTTCCTGCAAGAGAACGACACGACCAGCGCGCTCGAAGCGCTGACTTTGTCGCTCATGCTCGATCCTGGGCTCGATGCGTCGCGGCTTTTGTTCGCGCAAACGCAATCGCAGCAGGATCGCCACGCCATCGCGCGACGCGTGCTGGCGGGCATCCCCGCTGGTTCGCCTTACGCGCCGTCCGCGCGGGTGATGGAGGCGTGGCTGCAGTTCGACGCCGGCGAGCAGGAGCAAGCGTTGACGCGCGTGCGCGCCGCCGCCGATGGCGGCGATCTCCGCGCCAAGCGCGCGTTGGCCGATATGTATCGCAGCCTTGGCCGCCACGGCGACGCTGAGACGATCTACTCCGAATTGCTCTCTGATCAGCCGCGAGAATGGCGGCTCTATTTCGCGCGCGGCGTCGCGCGGGAGAGGCTGCAGCGTTGGCCCGAAGCCGAAGCCGATTTCCGCCAAGCCCTCGAACTCTCACCCGAACAGCCGGACGTGATGAACTATCTGGCCTATACGTGGGTCGAACGCGGCGAAAACACCGACGAAGCTTTGCGCATGCTCCAGCGCGCGGTTGAGTTGCGCCCGTCATCCGGCGCCATCATCGATAGCCTGGCTTGGGCTTACTACCGGATCGGCGATTATGGCCAGGCGCTGCTGTACCAGGAACGCGCCGTCGAGCTTATGCCCGCCGACGCCACGTTGAACGATCATCTGGGCGATATTTACTGGCGCCTCGGGCGACGCATCGAAGCGCGTTTCCAATGGCAACGCGCGCTTACATTGTCGCCGACGGACGCTGCCGCCATTGAAGCGAAAATTGCGAACGGTCTTCCCGATCTGCCGCCCACGCAATCGGCCACGCGATGAGCGTGCGCGTCTTCGCACCGGCGAAGGTCAATCTCACCTTAGAGGTCGCCCGCCCGCGCGCCGATGGACTGCATCCGCTGCAGAGCGTCGTGATGTTCGCCGATGTCGGCGACGTCGTCGAAGCTGCGGAGGCTGAAACCCTTTCGCTCGAGATCGCCGGCGAGTTCGACGCGGGACTTGCCGCCGATGAGACAAATCTCATCATGCGAGCCGCGCGCGCTCTGGCTGCGGAAGCGGGGATTGCGCAACCGCGTGCGCGCCTCGCGCTGGAGAAGAACCTGCCGATCGCCTCCGGCATTGGCGGCGGCTCCGCCGATGCGGCTGCCGCGCTGCGCGCGCTCAATGCGCTTTGGGGCCTGGATTGGCCGCTCGCGCGGCTGCAGCCAATCGCGCGCACCCTCGGCGCCGACGTGCCAGTCTGCCTTGCCGGCGTGCCCGCTTACATGACCGGCGCGGGCGAGACGTTCGAGCCGATGAGCGCGCCAAGCTTTGCCGCCGTCTTGGTCAATACGCTCAAGCCGTTGCCGACACCGGATGTCTATCGCCGCTTTGATGTGATGGGCCTTGGCCGCTATTTCGAATCCAAGCCTCCGCCGGTGTGGGGCGATTCTGCGAGCGCGCTGGCGGCACTCTCCGCCATCGGCAACGACCTCACCGCACCCGCGACCGCGCTCATGCCGGAGATCGCTGAAGTGTCACAAGCGCTCCGCGTCGACAGCCGCGCCCGCTATGTCGCCCTCTCGGGCAGCGGCGCGACCTGCTTTGCGCTCACCGCCTCGGCCGCCGATAGCGAAGCGTTGGCCGACGCGCTGCAAACCGCGCATCCTGAGTGGTGGGTCGCGGACACGTTACTGACCGGCGCTTGACCGGTACGGGGCCGCGCTCTAGCCCGGGCCGTGTTTTCTGAACTCCTCGGTGGTGCGCTGGTGGCGGCGCTGGTCAGCGCGGCTGCGTGCCGCCTGATCATCGCGGCTGGCCCGGTCGATCGCGGGCACGCGGCGCGCCACGCTCACACCCGCCCGACGCCCACGAGCGGCGGCGTCGGCATCGGTCTGGGCTTCGGCGTCGCGCTCATGGCGCTGGCTTTCATGTCCGACATCTTCCGCTCCGAGATCAGCCCGCGCGGCGTCGTGCTGCTCACCGTCGCCTCCTTGTTCTCGAGCGCCTTTCTTGTGGTTGGCTTCGTCGACGACGCGCGCGCGCTAAGCGCTAAGCTCAAGTTCGCAGTGTTTGCCCTGCTATCGACTGCCGCGGCTTTGATCGTCGGGCCCGTCGCTTCGTTTCCGCTCGGTGAGAGTATGTGGGTGGCGCCGTATTGGTTCGCCGTGTTCGGCACTGCGGCGTGGATTTTCGTGATGGTCAACACCGTGAACTTCATGGACGGCGCCAACGGCCTGGCCATGGGCTCGGTGGCCATTGGCCTGACGGCGCTCGGCGCAATTGCTTTCGTGGATGATCGATTGTCCGGCGTAGCGCTGGCGGCATGTGCGGTGGGTGCGATCGTCGGTTTCCTGGTCTGGAATTTTCCGCGCGGGCTTTTATTCGCGGGCGACAGTGGCGCGCTGTTCACCGGCGCTCTGGCGGCGCTTGTCTCTGTGATTGTCATCCACCGCACCGGCTTGTCGCCTGTCGTGCCGGCGATCGTCTTCTTCCCGCTGCTCGCCGACGCGCTGCTAACGCTCGCGTGGCGCGCGTACAAGCGTCACTCACTGCTCGATGGCCACTCCGAGCACATCTACCAAATCATGATGCGCGGCGGTTTGAGCCACGCTGAAGTTGCGCTGACTTATTGGACCGCGATGGCGATGTGCGGCGCCATCGGATTCTTGGTGGCGGACGAGCCGCTGGCGGCGTGGATTGCGCTCGGCTTGTTGGCGTTTCTGGCGATTGTAGTGTCAGCCGTGGTGCGCCGCTTTGCCAGCCGGCGGAAAGTTGGCGGCGTTTAGAAACCGCGCTCGACCACGAAAGTGGGCAAATCGGCCAGCGCGTCGCGATAGGCGTTGGCGGGCAGGAGCTTGAGCGCTTCATGGGCGGCGGTCGCGTGTGTGCGCGCCGCGTCTAGCGTTCGGCTGATGGCGTTGTGGCGCTTGAGCAGCGCTTGCGCGCGATAGAAGTCGTCGTCCGTCCGTTCGCCGCCCATCGCGCGCCGCCAGAACCCGCGCTCGCTCTCGTCGCCGGCATCGCGCGCGAAGATAACCGGCAGCGTGACTTTGCCTTCGCGGAAATCGTCGCCAGCGTTCTTGCCCATGGTGGTGGAGAGACCGCCATAGTCGAGCGCGTCATCGACCAGTTGGAACGCCAGACCCAGTTCGCGCCCATAAGTTTCCAGCGCCGTCGCTTCCGGCCCAGCGCGCCCAGCCGCCACCGCGCCGGCCTTGGCCGCCGCGGCAAACAGTGCCGCGGTCTTGGCGACAACGATCTCCATGTACCGTTCGCGCGTTGTATCGGCGTCGTTGGCCGCCGCGAGTTGCATCACTTCGCCTTCGGCGATCACGCTCGCGGCGCGCGCCAAGATGTCGAGCACCTGAATGTCGCCAGTCTCGACCATCAGATTGAAAGAGCGCGCGAACAGGAAATCGCCAACCAGCACGCTGGCCGAATTGCCCCAGACCACATTGGCGGCTTTCTTGCCGCGCCGCATCGAAGAGAGGTCCACGACATCGTCGTGCAGCAAGGTGGCGGAGTGAATGAACTCGACCGCTGCCGCCAGCTTGCGCGGCCCGTCGCCGCCACCGCCGAGCAGACGGGCCGAAGCCAGCGTGATCAGAGGCCTAATCCGCTTGCCGCCAGCATCAATCAGGTGCGCCGCCAAATTGGGGATCACCCCGACCGGGCTCGTCATGTAATCGTGGATGATGGCGTCGACGGCGGTCAGGTCTTCGGCCAATAGCGTAGCCAACCGGTCGACCGCGTGCGGTTCGCCGGCGACTTGCTTGGCTGGTCCGACCGCCGGTCCCAATTGGGCCTCCGCTTGCCTCTGCGTCTGGGGAAAACGATGGTGGCGCGGCGGCATTGGGTCAAGCCGAGTTCCCGGCGTCGCGCGGAAGGGTCGCATCAGCTTTATGGCCGAGTTCGAAGTCACAGATGACGTGGTGCTCGGCGGTCGCTTGCGTATCCGGCAACCGGCGCGCGGCTATCGCGTAAACGTCGATACGCTTCTTCTAGCGGCCGCGGTTGAGGCGCGTGACGGCATGCGTTTGCTTGAAGCCGGCTGTGGCGTCGGCGCCGCACTCTTGGCTGTCGCGGCACGCACTGAGAACACGACGTTCGTCGGACTCGAACGCGATGCGAACATGGCAGCACTTGCGAGCGAAAATGTCGCCGCTAACGGGATGTCCACAAGAGCGGAAATCGTGAAAGGCGATGTGCTTGGACGCGACGCGAATCGAAGCGTGTACGACGGCGCGTTTTTCAATCCGCCGTATGACGAGGAAGGCGAAGGCCGTGCCCCCAGCGAAGCGCGCCGCCACGCTTATATTGCAGATGCGCCGATCGATGCTTGGGTCGCAGCATTGGCCGATCAACTCACAGGCGGTGCGGCGCTCACGCTCATTCATCGCGCCCACAAACTCCCCGAAATCCTGAGCGCGCTTGAGGGGCGTTTGGGCGGTGTGGAAATCGCACCCGTGCGCCCGCGGGTGTCGGCGCCGGCGAAGCGCGTGATTGTGCGCGCGCGAAAGGGCTCGCGCGCGCCGCTCAGATTGTTGAAAGGGCTCGATCTTCACGATGAGAGCAGCGCCAAATATACGCCAGAAGCGGACGCTTTGCTGCGCGGCGAAACGATCCTCTCCTGGGGCGATTGACTCTCAACAGCGGCGCGACCAGTTTCCGCCTTAACGGGCCGCGCCGACGTTGAGTCGCCGCGCCCCGGCCACACAAGCGAACCCCGTGGGAGAGCGCGGCACAACAATGCCGCCCCCGAAGGAGCAACCGCCCCGGAAACTCTCAGGGAACCGGACCGCGGGGGGATGAACACGCTGGAAAGAGCTGCGCCTTCAAGGGAGGCGCGGTCGCCGAAGGAGTAAATCTCTCAGGCGCCAGGGACAGCGGGGGCAGCGTGCCGGAAGGCATGCGCCACGCGTACCTGGGACAGATATGGCCGAAGCCGGATCACCGAAGAAGCTGCCGCTCGACGCGCTTTGGCGCGCGCGCACCTCGAAGTTCGGCGATTTCGCCGGCTACGACATGCCGCTCCAGTTCGAAGGCCTGATCCCTGAGCACATGTGGACGCGCCAACACGCCGGCCTCTTCGACGTCAGTCACATGGGCCCGTGCTTCTTCGCGCTGCCGAAAGGTCATGGCCTGGAAGGGGACGAAGCTCACAAAAAAGTGGCCGCTCTGATCGAGCGCCTCGTGCCCGCGGACATCCAAGGCCTGAAGCCAGGCCAAGTCCGCTACACCATGATCACCAACGCCGAAGGCGGCGTGCTCGACGATCTCATGATCGCGCGCCCTGCGGAGCCGGGTGCGGCGGGCGATCTCTACATCGTCGTCAATGCCGGCTGTAAACATCAGGACTGGGCGCTGATCGAAGAGGCTACGAAAGGCGAAGCGAACTTGGTTCGCGCCGACGATCGCTGCTTGCTCGCGCTGCAAGGGCCGAAGGCTCACATCGTCGCCGCCGCCGTGATCGATCCCGCGCTCGCCGAGGTGAGCTTCATGAGCGTGAAGCGCTACGACGCCTTCGGCCGCCTCACCGTCACGCGTTCAGGCTACACCGGCGAGGACGGTTACGAAATTCTCGTCCGCGCCGAGCATGCCGCCGATCTCGCCAACGCGCTGCTCGCGCATCCGGAAGTGAAGCCCGTCGGTCTTGGTGCGCGCGATAGCTTGCGCCTCGAAGCGGGCCTTTGCCTTTATGGCCACGACCTCGATCCGACCACGTCACCGATCGAAGCTGATCTCGCCTGGACGATCCAAAAGCGTCGCCGTGAAGCCGCTGACTTTCCCGGCGCCAAGCGCATCCTGCGCGAATACGAACTGGGCGCGCCGCGCAAGCGTGTCGGCATTCGCCCGAATGATCGCGCGCCGGCGCGCGAGGGCGTCGAGATCGTCAAGGATGGCAAGACCATCGGCATCGTCACCAGCGGCGGCTTTTCGCCCGTGCTCAACGGTCCGATCTCGATGGGCTATGTCGACGCGGCTTATGCCGAGCCCGGCACCGGCCTCGAACTCATGATCCGCGGCCAAGCGCGCGCAGCCACTGTCACGCCGCTGCCGTTCGTGCCGCACAACTATTACCGCCCGAAAAAGGGAGATTGAGACCCATGACCACGCGCTACACCAAAGACCACGAATGGGTCCGCCTCGACGGCGACGTCGCCACCATCGGCATCAGCACGTACGCCGCTGAGCAACTGGGCGATGTCGTTTACGCCGAGCTTCCGGCTGTCGGCAAAAGCTACGCCCAAGGCGACGACATGGCCGTCGTCGAAAGCGCCAAAACTGCATCTGATGTTTACGCGCCAATCTCCGGCGAAATTGTCGAAACCAACAGCGAAATCACCGGCGAAAACTGGCCCATCATCAACGAAGCGCCGGAAGCCGCTGGCTGGTTCGTGAAGCTGAAGGTTTCGGATAAAGCCGAACTCGACGCCCTCATGGATGAAGCCGCCTACGCCGACTACGTGAAGGGCCTCTAACGTTTGTCGTTCGACCTTTTCATCCATCCCATTGAAGGAACGGCGCCGCTGACAGCGGATATGAGCCGCGCGCTAGGCGAAGTCTGTGTCAAGCACGGCGGCCCCTCCGCGCCAGACGGTAGCGGCTATCACTTCGCTCTGAGCGATGGCAGCGGCGTAGAGTTTTTCGCTGGCGGCGGAGAAGCGGGCGGCATGCTTTCGCTTCGCCGTTGGAGTGAGGCGCAGGCTGCATTTCTGTTCGATCTGCTCAACCGCACCGATTGGCTCTGTGTCGTTCCGTCCGGTGAGCCGTTGCCGGTGCTCACCGCGCGCGACATGGAAAGCGCAGCCGAGTTGGTCGGTGATGCGGATCACACCGTGATCGTTGTGAGGTCGCCAGAGGAAGTATTACGCGCCGTCGAGCGCGCATTTGGCCAATGGGCCGATTACCGAGATCAAGTTGTGAAGGGCTAGGAAGCGAATGCGTTATCTCCCACTCACCGACGTTGACCGCGAGCAAATGCTCAAGGTCATCGGCGCCAAACACATCGACGATCTCTTCGTCGATGTTCCCAAAGCCGCCGTGCTGAAGGACCTCGTCGATCTCCCGCGCGCGCAGGGCGAGATCGAGGTGCATCGCCACATGCAGCGTCTGGCGGAGAAGAACACGCCGGCTGGCCGCACGGCGTTTTTCCTTGGCGCCGGCGCCTATCGCCACCACGTGCCCGCCAGCGTCGATCATTTGATTCAGCGCAGCGAGTTCCTCACCGCCTATACGCCGTACCAGCCCGAGATCGCGCAAGGCACGCTGCAAGCGCTCTACGAATTTCAATCTCAAGTCGCGCAATTGCTCGACATGGAGGTCGCCAACGCCTCAATGTACGACGGCTCCACCGCTTGCGCGGAAGCTGCGATGATGGCCGCGCGCGTCACTAAGCGGAAGAAAATCATCTTCTCCGGCGGCGTGCATCCGCATTACGTCGACACCGCGCGCACCGCTTGCGAAGCGCTTGGCCTGGAAGTGGTGGCTTTGCCCGCCGCTGTCGATGACGAGGCTGCCGTCACCAAGCATCTCGGCGCCGATGTCGCCGGCGTCATCGTGCAATCGCCGAACGTGTTCGGCACGGTGACTGATCTGAGCGCAATCGGCGAAGCAGCGCGCGGCGCCGGCGCGCTGATGATCGCGACTTTCACCGAATGCGTCTCCTTCGGCCTGATCGAGCCTGCCGGCGCGTACGGCGCCGACATAGTTTGCGGCGAAGGCCAATCGATCGGCAATGCGCTGAACTTTGGCGGGCCTTACGTCGGGCTGTTTGCAGTCAAAGAAAAATACATCCGCCAAATGCCCGGCCGCGTCGCCGGTGAAACGCTGGATGCTGACGGCAAGCGCGGCTTCGTGCTGACGCTCTCGACCCGCGAACAACACATCCGCCGCGAAAAAGCGACGTCGAACATCTGTACCAATTCCGGCCTCTGCCAGTTGGCGTGGACGATCCACATGACGCTTCTCGGCGAAGAGGGCCTGCGCAAGCTGGCGGCACTCAATCACGAAAAGGCGATCCAACTTGCCGAGGCGCTCGACAAAGTCTCCGGCGTCGAAGTGCTGACCAAACGCTACTTCAACGAAATCGCTGTGATGCTGAAGAAGCCAGCGCAAGGCGTGGTCGACGCGTTGGCCGAGAAGGGCGTGATCGGCGGCGTCGCCATGAGCCGCCTCAGTCCGCGCGCCAACATGAACAACGTGCTCATCACCTGCGCCACGGAAATGAACACCGACGAAGATATCGCCGCGTTCGCAAAAGCGCTGAAGGAAGTGCTGCAATGATCACCGAAACCACCTCCGGCAATCGCGGCCTTCTGCAAGCTGAGCCGCTCATCTTCGAAACCGGCCACGCCACCGGCGCGGGCGTTGATCTGCCTGCGCCAAAGGGGCTGAAGTCCAAGCTTGGAGTATTGACACGTAAAGCGCCGCTCGATCTGCCCGGTCTCTCCGAGCCGGAGACGATGCGCCACTTCGTGCGACTGAGCCAAAGAAACTACGCCATCGATCTCGGTCTTTTTCCGCTCGGCTCGTGCACGATGAAGCACAATCCGCGCTTGAACGAACGCGCCGCGCGCTTTGAAGGCTTCGCTGATCTGCATCCGCTGCAGCCGACGTCCACGATCCAGGGCGCGCTCGAAC
>QBMO01000062.1:4241-6800 GCA_003242075.1 Alphaproteobacteria bacterium | reverse complement strand
GGCATGCTCGCGATCAAAGCGGCGCTCGAAGCGCGCGGTGAAGGGCATCGCAAGCGCGTGCTCGTGCCAAGCTCCGCGCACGGCACCAATCCCGCCACCGCTGCCGCGGCCGGTTTCACCGTCGATGAAATCCCGGCGCGCGACGATGGCCGCGTCCATCTCGATGACGTTAAGGCCAAGCTCGGCCCCGACGTCGCCGCCATCATGATCACCAACCCGAACACGTGCGGCCTGTTCGAGCCCGAGATCAAAAACATCGCCGACGCCATCCACGAAGCCGGCGCGTACTTCTATTGCGACGGCGCTAATTACAACGCCATCGTCGGCAAGGTGCGCCCGGGCGATCTCGGCGTCGACGCCATGCACATCAATCTGCACAAAACGTTCTCAACCCCGCACGGCGGCGGCGGCCCTGGCGCCGGCCCGACGGTGCTTTCCGCCGCACTCGCGCCGTTCGCGCCGGTGCCGCACATCGTTATGCGCGGCGAGACGCGCGAGCTGCGCGAGCACATGGCTGGCACACAAGCGTTCGGCCGCATGTGCGCCTTCCACGGTCAGATGGGCATGTTCACCCGCGCGCTCGCTTACATGATGAGCCACGGCAGCGATGGCTTGCGGCAAGTCGCCGAAGACGCGGTGCTGAACGCGAACTACCTGCTCGCGCGCCTGAAGCCGCACTTCAACGCGCCGTTCGGCGATCGCCCCTGCATGCACGAAGTGCTGCTCGATGATTCATCGATCAAGCCGAAAGGCGTCGAAACCATCGACATGGCGAAGGCGCTTCTCGATGAAGGCTATCACCCTTTCACGACGTACTTCCCGCTCGTTGTGCACGGCGCCATGCTCATCGAGCCCACCGAAACCGAACCCAAACGCGAACTCGACCGCTTCGCCGACGTCATGATCGCGCTCGCCGAGCGCGTGAACGCAGGCGAGGTCGAGTTCTTCAAACAAGCGCCAAAACTCACGCCCATGCGCCGCCTGGATGACACGCGCGCAGCGCGTCAGCCCAAACTTCGCTGGCGGCGAGGGGAGAACGATGCGGCGACCAAAGTGGCGGCGGAGTAGAGCACCGAGGACCGCCGGCTTCCAGCCGGCAAGTGTATCTTCATGCGCACAACTGCGCGGTTGAATCACCGTATGCCGGCTGGAAGCCGGCGGTCCTCGGCGCCTACATTAACGCCGCCACGATCACCCAAACGCCAATCGCCGCAAACACCAAAGCCGCGCCCGCGCGCACGTAGTGCAGCGGCACAATTTTCGTCACCGCTTCACCCAAGAACACCGCAGGCACGTTCGCGAGCATCATGCCCAATGTCGTGCCGGCGGTGACGACTAAGATATTCTCGAACCGCGCCGCCAGCAGCGACGTCGCGATCTGGGTTTTGTCTCCGATCTCCACCAAAAAGAACGCCGCTAGCGTCGTCAGAAACACGGTGCCGGCATTGGTGTTCTGTGCGCGCTCGTCTTCCTTGTCGGGAATCAGCGCCCAGGCGGCCATGACGATGAAGGCCGCGCCCACGGCGATCTGGAACGTCTGCCCCGTCAGCCAGCCGGCGATGAGAAAACCAAGCGCTGCCGCCGCTGCGTGGTTCAGCAGCGTGGCGACGAGGATGCCGAGAATGATCGGCACAGGTTTGCGAAAGCGCGCCGCCAGCACGATCGCCAGCAATTGCGTTTTGTCGCCGATCTCGGCGAGCGCGACGAGGCCGGTGGAGACGGCGAAGGCTTCAAACATGAAAACGTCCGGGGGCCTGCTTTGACACGACGACGCAATGCAACAAGCGGCCCTCGCTTGCGGCTAGCGTCGTCGGTCTCGCCAATCCGGATCAGATGATCCGCCGCACGCGCCATGACCTGTGAGGGCCAAGTATGTTGACGCGGACGCCGCTTCGTTGCGGCCGGCTACTCCCCGATAACGGGCGTTACATAGGCGTGGGCGTGCGCAGGGTCAAACGTGCGACGCGTTCGCAAACTCAAGCGGCTTGTTTGGGCCGCGCGGCCAGCACGGCGAGCAGGGCGACCAAGCCCGGTGCTGCTTGCAGATAAAGGATGCTCATTTTCGCGGTGAATGCGCCGAACACGCCCGCCGCGATGACGGCGAGCAGGAAGAAGATCATGAACGCGCGGTTGTTGGTTAGCGCGCCCCAAAGAAGGCCGGCCGCCAGGATGCCGTTATAGAAACCCTGATTGGCCGCGAGAACCGCCGTCTGTGCGGCAAACTCCGGCGTCATGCCGAACACGCGCTGCCCCGTCGGTCCGCTCCAGAGAAACATCTCGAGCACCAGAAAGCCGACATGCGCGAGTGCGACGAGCGCAACGAGCAGGCGTGCGAGCAAGTTCATGGCCGGTCCCTCCCGGGATCAGCTTAGACGCTTTTCGCCAAACTTGGGAACTCAGCCGAAATTGCGCTTGAGATCGCCGACTGCGGTTTGAACCAGCGCGCCTTGCGTCGCATCGTTCATGCGCGCGCGGATCAGCTTTTCAGCCGCGGCAATCGCCGCTTCAGCGGCAGCGGCGCGGACTTCGTCCGTGGCTTTGGTTTCAGCCGATTTGATC
>QBMO01000062.1:373-4231 GCA_003242075.1 Alphaproteobacteria bacterium | reverse complement strand
GGTTTCTTCCGCAACCGCGACGGCTTGCTCTTTCGCCGCTTCGACAATCGCGCGCGCTTCCGCTTCCGCGGCGACGCGCTTGGCCTCGTATTCGGCCAGGAGCTTCTCGGCCTCCTCACGCAAGCGCCGCGCTTCGTGCAGTTCGTGGCCGATCTCGGCTGAGCGCTTATCGAGCGCGCTCAGGATCATGGCCGGGACCTTGAGATAGATCAGCAGGCCGATGAACAGCAGCAGGGCGAGGAAGGCGATTTCTGTCGCTGTGATATCCATCACTCAATCCTCAACCGTTAGCCGGCACGAGCTTGGCGGCGATGTCGCGCGCCAGCGCGTCGGCGATGCCCGGCACGTCGGCTAACGCCTTGGTGCGCGCATCGTTCACTTTGGCTTCCGCCGCATCGATCCGCGCCACGAGACGCTTCTCGGCTTCGGCCTGTTCGGCGCTGAGCTTGGCTTGCACGTCAGCCCGCGCCGCATCGACCATGGCGCGCGCTTCCGCACGCGCCTTTGCGGTGGCTTTCTCCATCGCCGTCCGCGCCGCATCGGCGTCGGCGCTCTTCTGAGCGGCCGAGTCGAGATCGCTCTTCAGCGTCGTCGCGCGCTTGGCCTGCACCGACGTCACGCTTGGGATGATGAAACGCGAGACGATGTAGTAGAGCGCGCCGAACGTCAGCACGAACCAGAAGATCTGGCTCGGGAAGAGCGAGGCGTCGAACGGCGGAAAGCTTGCCGCGTGTTCGCCGCCAGCCGCGCCATGGGCGGCGTCCGCTGCGTGCGTATCGGCGACCGGGTCAGCCATTGTCAGTGCTTACTTCGGCACGACGAAGAGCAGCAGGATGGCGATCAGCAGCGAGAAGATGCCGAGCGCTTCGGTCACGGCGAAGCCGAAGATCAGGTTGCCGAACTGGGCCGGGGCCGCAGACGGGTTGCGCATCGCGCCTTGCAGGAAGTTGCCGAAGATGATGCCCACGCCGATGGCGGCGCCGAGCATGCCGAGGCAGGCGAGGCCCGCGCCGATATAAGCAGCTGCAGTTGCGTCCATGATAAAGTCTCCCCTTTGGGTTGGATTTCAGCCGAGCCTTAGTGCCCGGGATGAAGAGCGTCGTTGAGATAGATGCAGGTCAGGATCGCGAACACGTAGGCTTGCAGGAACGCGACCAGGAATTCGAGGCCGTAGAGCGCGACCGTCATCGCCAGCGGCAATGAGGCGCCGAGAATGCCGATGAGCCCGAGGCTCGCCAGCGCCGGCACGAAGCCCGCGAACACCTTTAGCAGGATGTGACCGGCCAGGATGTTCGCCCACAGACGAACCGCGTGGCTGAGAGGCCGGCTGAAGAACGAGATGATCTCGATGAGAATGACGAACCACAGAATGTAGATCGGCACGCCCGACGGCGCGAACACCTTGAAAAACTTCAAGCCGTTCTTGGCGAGGCCGACAATAATGACGGTGAAAAACACCAGCAGCGCCAACATCGCTGTGATGACGATCTGGCTGGTCGGCGCAAAGACGTGGTGCACGCCGAAAAAGCCCGGGAACATGCTCAGCATGTTCGACAGGAAAATGAACAGGAAGAGCGTGAAGACGAGCGGGAAGAATTTCTGCACGCCTTCTTCGCCGGCGCCGTCCTTCAGCATGCCGCGGATAAAGTCGTGCGCGCTTTCGGCGACGACTTGCGCGCGGCCCGGAACCATCGCCGCCGGCTTCATCGCCCAATTGAAGAAGAGCGCCGCAACGGCGACGCCGCCGACCATGGCGAGGCTCGCATTAGTGAAGCTCGCATCCCAGCCGGCGAGATTGAACTCGGCGATCGGCTCGATGTGAAACTGTTCAATCGGATCGTCTGCCACGTGCCCGCTCAGTCCTCTTCGTCGTCCGGAATGGACGGCGCGTTCGGATCGACCGGGTTGGAGCGGCTATATGATTGCGCCACGCGCACCACATTGACCACGCCCGCCGCGAAGCCGAGCCCCATGCCGATCACGATCCCCCACGGTTGGCTGTGGAGAAGGTAGTCGGCCCCGTAGCCCAACAACGCACCAACGATCACCGCCGCGCCGAACTCTCCGCCGTAGCGAAGCGCCAGCGATGCCGGGCTTTGCGGGGGCGGGGCGTTCTGAGAGCCGTCCGTTCCACGCGCCGCATCAACGCGACGGCGCAAGTTGGAAAGGGCGTCCTCCGGCGGTTTTCTGTCAGCCATTGAACGGTCGATGCACGAACGCGGGTGACTTGTGCAAGCCCCCCGTTTCGCGCGCGCGGAAACTAGCAGGGGTCGCGGCAGGGTCAAGGAACGCGGCCTGCGACATTTGCATGGCTAGTATGGAGCGCTGGCGACCTCGTCGGCGGCGCGGAAAGTCATTCCGCCGCCAACGCCTGCGCACGGCCCAGATCGACGCTGACCAGCTGGCTCACGCCTTGTTCCGGCATCGTCACACCGTAGAGCCGGTCCATCCGCGACATGGTGACCGGGTTATGGGTGATGACGATGAAGCGCGTCGTCGTCAGCCGCTTCATTTCTTCGAGCAGGCGGCAGAAGCGGTCGACATTGGCGTCGTCCAGCGGCGCATCGACTTCGTCCAGCACGCAGAGCGGCGCAGGGTTGGCGAGGAACACCGCGAAGATGAGCGCCGTCGCCGTCAGCGCCTGTTCGCCGCCGGAGAGCAGATTGAGGCTGGTGAGCCGCTTGCCCGGCGGCTGCGCGAAGATTTCGAGCCCGGCTTCGAGCGGATCGTCGCTCTCCGTCAACTTCAGCGCCGCCTGGCCGCCTTCGAACAGGGTGGCGAACAGCTGCGCGAAATGAGCGTCGACTTCCTCGAACGCCTTCATCAGCCGCGTGCGGCCTTCATTGTTGAGCGTCGTGATTGCGCGGCGGAGCTTGGCGACGCCTTGGGCGACGTCGTTTTTCTCCGTCGTCAGCGTATCGATGCGCTCTTGCGCCTCGGCCAATTCTTCCTGGGCGCGCAGATTGACCGGCCCCGCCGCTTCGCGTTCGGCCTTCAGCCGTTCCAGCCGGCGCTCGACTTCGCTGATGGGCGCCGAGCCAAGTGCCGCGCCCAGCAGGCTGCCAGCAGCGTCGGCTAATTCCTCAGGCGGTTTGCCGGTGACTTCACGCGCTTGCATGGCGACGTCTTCCACCCGCGCGCTCGCCGCACTCGCATGCGCTTCCGCGCCAGCGCGGCGTTCGCGCGCGGCGGCGTGGGCTTGTTCGGACGCGCGCGCTTGCTCGGCCGCGACCCGGGCTGCCGTTTCGCCTTGCGCGACGCGGTCGCTGGCGTCGGCGCGGCGTTGCTCGGCCCCGCCAGCTTCTTCCATCAGCGCTTCCAACTTGGCGCGCGCCGCCTCTGGGGCGGACTTGGCGGCGTCGCGGCGCTTTTCGATCTCGTTCAGTTCGCCATCGAGCACTTTCAGACGCGCATCCGCGTCAGCAATGCGTGCGCGCCATTGGCCGATCTCGCGTTCCACGATTTGCCGGCGCGCATCGCGCTGCGCCTTGTCGCGGACCATAGATTGCGCCGCCGCCGCTGCTTCTGCTGCCGCCGCGCGGGCTGCATCGACTGCCGCGCGTGCTTGCGCCGGATCATCCGTCGGCGCTGAGGAGGGCGCGGTATCCGCGACTGTGCCAGCGGCTTCGACCGCCGCGCGCGCTTCGTTCAACTCGCTATCCAGCGTGCGCGCTTGTGCTTCCAGATCGGCGCGGCGTTCGCCCAGGCGCACGAGTTCGGCCAGTAAGCGCTCGCTCTCGCGCACCGCCGCCGCTTCCGCGGTCGCGGCTTTCGGCGCATCCGCACGCAAGCCGCGCGCCTTGGCGTCCAAAGTTTGCCGCTCCGCCTTAGCTGCTTCCCACGCCGCTTTGGCGCTCG
>QBMO01000062.1:0-282 GCA_003242075.1 Alphaproteobacteria bacterium | reverse complement strand
CTTCAGCTCAGCCCGTGCGGCGGCCAATCTGTTTTTGTGTTCAAGCCGCGCCGCTGCCGGTTGTGGCGCGTCGGCCCGGCGCACGAAACCGTCCCAACGCCACAGATCGCCTTCGACCGAAACCAAACGTCCGCCCGGCGGCAAATCCTTCGCCAGCTTCGCGCCGTCTTTGGCGTCAACAACGCCGACCAGCGACAAGCGCGCCGCCAGCGCATCCGGGGCCTTCACGAACCGCGCCAACGATTGCGCTGCCGAAGGCAAGCTAGGCGCCGGCGCTTTAGC
>QBMO01000061.1 GCA_003242075.1 Alphaproteobacteria bacterium | reverse complement strand
GCCCCGCCACATCACGCTTGCCCGGTGAGGATAAGAAAGCGCCTTGTCCTCGCGCACGAGCTGGATCGGCAAACCGCGCGCCGCCGTGAACGCCTTCAGGTAATCGTGGAGATCAAAGTCCTCGTCGTCGCCGCCCACATAGGCCTTATGCCATCGCGCCGGGATGTAGATAAACAAAACGTCAAAGTCGGAACGGCGCGCGTCCATCGCATGGATCGCACGCGTGAGGCGCGAAGCCAGAAGGATGTGCGGCGCAGGGGAAGCGGCAAATTCTCGTTCGAACTCGTCATCGAGTTCGGCATGACACGTGCCGCCCGCCCCCCGCATGCGAACACTGAAGACGTTATGGAAGCCTGGCCATTTAGGCAGATATTCCTTGCGCTCGGTCGGTTCAAACTCCGAGTTGAGTTCGCGCATGAACCCATAGAGCTTCGCGGACTCCCCCTGTGGAGCGAGCGTGGCGACACGGATGGGATCCGGCACCAAGTTTTTTGAATAGGGTCCGAAGCGCAACAGCCCCCGTAGCGGGTGCTCGTCGAGATCCGTTGACCGATCGGGGTGGAAACTCAGTTTGGGCTCGCCCAACCAAATGTGACGTGCGATCTCGCTCTTGGTCATGGCGTCAACCGGTGTGAGTATGCCGTGTTTGGCGAGAGCCTGAACGTCGCATCCACGCCGTCGGCTACATCAAGGGCTCTCAGCTCCACGCCGTCGGCAGCGAGCACGCGCGCCCAAAACGCGATCAAGTCGTTGAGCTGGCGATTGTAACGGCGAACCGTGCGCTCCCGGCCAAAGTCAGAGGCTACGCTCTTGTTGAGCTGCGTCACACCTTCAAAAATTGTGCGAGGCTCGACCAAGAGCCACAGCCGATCATTCGCCCAATCTAAGCGCGTCCCCACCCCCTCATGCCATCGAATTTCTGGATGCCCCTTTACGGTTCCAGCAAGCGGCCCAGTGAGCTGACGCAAATCATCCCAACGCGAAAGATCAACGTCGACGGGACGCAAAAGGTCGCTGTTTCTGCGACGCTGTAAGACGAGTGAATGCGTCTTGGAAAGCGCCACCGACAGAGCCTGCTTTAGGAGGCCGCGCTCGGTCGAATCGTAGCGCAGACGTTTGGCCTCGACCGCGTGCAGAGAAAAGTCGGTGATGTTGAAATCCGACAATGCCGAGCGCACATCGACATCGCGTCCAAACGCCAAGACCCCAGCCTGACTTCGTGCGGCCAAGACCGGTCGATCGCCGATTGCAGCGCGGACATCGCCCGTGCCGCCAATATCGCAGACCACTTTCCGGCAGAGCGTGGGCAAATGGGTAAGCTCAAGCGCGTTGAAACGCAGAACGGGCCAGCCACGTCGCCCGGTCGGCTTTGCTGCCGGAGTCCAAACCCGCCGCTCAGACGCAAACGCGTCCAGTGCTGCGGAATCGAGGTCGGGCACCAAGCGAACAAGGTCACGCAGTACCTCGTCAAAACTCTCGATCGGCACCACGCCGCATTCTACACCTTGCGCGTGGGCTTTGACGAGCAGATCGCGCACGCGCTGAAGCGGAGGTTGGTCGCCGCGGTGGAGCCAGAACAGTCCGGACGGGAATGCATTCTCTTGATCGAGCGCTTCCGATAGAGAGTCCATTATCGAAGCGTCACGCCCGCTATAGCCGGCGACAACCAACCCAAACCGGCGGCACGTGTCGACCAAAGACTTGCGCAGCCGCGAATCCTGCGCCCGCAGTTCATCATTTGTGTTTTTCAGTCTGCGCGACCGGAAATCGCCGTGTAATTTGATCTCAATCGGCCAACGCTCTGACCCTATCGCGTTTATGGCCACGTCGGGCGCGTCCAGCGCCGCACTAGTCAAGTTACCGGTACCGCCGTAAACGCGCGCGCAAGCGTCTGCGACCATCGCATCGAAGTTTGCTGTCCAAACAAGACGCACTTTGCCCGCGTGCATCAAGGTAGCTAGCGCGACGTGACCATAAGACGGTTTGGCGCCTTTGACCTTGGCGTCGAGAAACGTGGATCGATCAGCCTCACTTGGATAAGCGGCCTCGAAAAACACCGCGTACTCATCGGCGGCGCCAAGAGCGCGGTAGAGGTCAGAACCATCGAAGTGGGATTGGAGCTGCGCGCGAACCGCGGGGTTGGCTAGATCATTCACGCTTCTCGGCGAAACACGGCGCTGGCTGACGTAGAGCTGTTGCTTAAACTCCCACACCATATCCGCGGCTGTAGGAATGCCGGCAGCGGCGGAGGCGCCCGCCCCTAAGAACCATTGCAAACCGCCGGCGCGCATCGAGAACCGGCGCGCGAAATCGTCTGGCGCTATCTCGGGGCAGGGCGAATCGGCAACCATTTGCGAAACGATACTACCCGAGCGCGCATGACGCGAAGCGCGCCCTTGTCCAATCCGATATCGACCATGCCTTTCGAGACTGCCCTGAAGTTGACAATCCGCGTCAGGGATCGAAGCCCGAAGGGGCGAGACGCGAATGCGGCTCGATCGCGAAGCGACGAGAGCCCGGCCCGCGCAGCGGGCGACGCCAACACTACTTCATCCGCGCTTACGCTTCGCTTTCGGAATGTCCCTCAACATTTCGGCGAAGAAGGACTTCTCGTCCGACTCTAGCGCACGAAGCCACTCGACGAGTTGAACGATATCTAGGCGTCGCTCATGAAGCTCAACTTTGGCAACGTACGACTGGGTTTTCTCAAGACGCTCCGCCAACTCGCGTTGATTCAATCCCGCCGCCTTCCGCATCGCGATCAGGCGAGCGACGATGGCTCGGTATCTTGGATCGCGAAGTGTGGTGGCCAAGGCGTCCGCTCCGCCAAAAACGCGGTGGACAGCCCGAGTAAGCAGTTTTCAGATTGATCCCGAAGAGGGATCACGTAGACTCTTGCCCGAAATGACCGGCGCAACCGAGACATTCGCGAATTTGGCAATCAGCACGCAGCTGATCGAGCGCCAACTCAAGGCGACGGGCGTCGCCGTGATCGGCCGCGTGTGGGAATCAAAAGGTGCCTACGACTTGGCGCTTCGGAACGGCAATGGTCGAACCGTTGTAGTTCGTTGCGTGGCCGAACCGCACGCCGCTGATCATATCGCGCTCAAAACAATGCTCACCGAAGGCGACTTCGACCGCGCCTTCCTCGTTCACACCGGAGACGAAACAGACCTCACCTCTGAGATCCAATCCTACCCCCTCTCCCGCATCGATGAGCTTGCCGCTCTCCTTGCCGAGGAGAGCGCCCCATGAGTTCCACTCTCGACTGGGCCAACCTCTTCGAAGAGGAAGCCCCTCGCCTTATGCGCTTCCTGCGCCGCTTCGGCCCTCGTATCTCACCTGAAGACATCTCCCAGGACGCCTTCGCCAAGCTCTGTGCCGCAAAGACTGGAGAGATCGCCAATCCCCAGGCCTATCTCATGACCACCGCCCGCAATCTGGCCCTCAATGATCTTCGCCGTCAGGCCAACCACAAGACCGACGCCTCCGCCGGGATCGAGACTTTCGCGCCCGCATCCGCCGCTGATCCTGAAGCCGACCTAATCGCCTCTGAGCAAGCCTCAGCCGCTGAAGCAGCACTCGCCGCTCTGGCGCCGCATCTTCGCGAAGCGCTGCTGCTGCACATCATCGAGGGACTTACCCAGCCGGAAGCGGCCGCACGACTCGGCGTCTCCCGCCGCACGCTGCAGCGCTACATCGAGACAGCCCTTGCTAAGTTGGCGCTCGCCCTCGCCGACCCTGACACATAAGCTCCAACCGACAGATGCCGAACGGGCGCACCCTGACAATAGCCGAGCGCGAAGCCAGCGGCTGGATCGTCCGCATCAAGGCGCACGATGTGACCGAGCGCGACCGCCGCGACTTCCAGGCCTGGCTGGACGCCGATCCCCAGAACCCAGCGGCCTATGCCAAGCTGGAGCGCACCTGGGGCGTGGTTGAATCCCTGCAGCACCTGAAAGGCCGCGCCGCCGCCAACGACACCGCGCCAGCGCCAAGCCGCAGCTGGACGCGGACGGCCATCGCCATAGCCGCGTGCGCACTGCTGGCGATCGGCGCAGGTGTCTGGTTCACCCGCGCGCCATCCGCTCTCGCGCCTTCCGAACACTACGCCACCGCCCCTGCCGAAGTGCGCACCATCACTCTCGCGGACGGCTCCACGATCACGCTGAGCGGCGCCGGCGACGCCTCCATCACGCTCACCGACAGCGAACGCCGCGTCGAACTCACCAGCGGCTACGCTCTCTTCGATGTCGCTCACGACGAGAGCCGGCCGTTCGTCGTGCACACGCCCCAAGGCGACATTCGCGTGCTCGGCACTTCATTTGTCGTCCGCATCGCCGACGGCGAAGTGCGCACCACCGTGCTGCGCGGGTCCGTCTCGGGCGCCGCCGAACGCGGCCTCTTTGGCGCTAACCGCGGCGCCGTCACCGCGCGCGCCAATGAAGAGATCGTCTTGAACGACGACGGCGCAGCACTGGTCGAGATCGACGCCGAAGCGATCCCCCGCCGCCTTGCCTGGCGCGACAACATGTTGGCGTTTGACGGAGAAACGCTGAACGAAGCGATCGCGCAGGTCTCACAGCAAACGGGCTGGACCTTCGAGCTTGCCGACGCCGATCTCGGAGACATGCGCGTCGGCGGGTACGTTCACGCCGACCCCGAAGCCTTCATCGAACTCATGTCTTCGAGCTTGGACCTCGAAGCGCGCCGTGAGGGCGATCGCCGCGTTATCCTTTCGCGACGTTCTTAGCATCTAGCGAGATTTTGCTCTGAGCGACAATCTACGTTCGCAAACCGGACGCTCTGCCGAAAAACGCGACCGGCAACATCTCGCCGATCGTTGCCGCCAAAGCCCATCCAACGAATGTCTAGTTTCGGATTCCTTGTGGGCTAAGCGTGCTAGCTCTCCGATCTGCTCAACACCAAATTTCGTTTGGTCGCGAGCAGCCCAACACAAAACCGGCTCTAGCCGCCGAGCTGTTTCGATTGAAAAACCACCCCGACTTATCCACAAGGGGCCATGGATTACGCCGCTCCATCTCCGTTCGACATCGCCGCCATTCTCATCACGCTCGCGGCTGTCCTGAGCTGGATCAATCATCGTGTCTTGAAGCTGCCGTCCAGTGTTGGTCTGGCGTTGATGGGCGCGATCGCATCCCTAATCGTCCTGCTGATCGATGCGGCCTTCCCGAGCGCGCGCCTCGGCGAAGCGGCGCGCGAATTCCTGGCGAGCATCGATTTCCGGCTGACGCTGATGGACGGCATGCTGTCCTTCCTACTGTTCGCTGGGGCGCTGCACGTCGATCTTGGCGACCTGCGGCGCCATACTTGGCAAGTCGGCGTGCTCAGCACCGTCGGCGTCGTCACCTCGACGCTGCTGGTTGGATTGGGCTTGAAGGCGATCACCAGTCTCGGCGGCGTCGATGTCCCCTTGCTGTGGTGCTTTTTGTTCGGCGCCTTGATCAGCCCCACCGATCCCGTCGCCGTTATGGGAGCAATGAAGGGCGGCGGCACGCCACGAGGCCTCCAAGCCACGATCTCCGGCGAAAGCTTGTTCAATGACGGCGTCGGCGTTGTGGTGTTCAGCATCATCGCCGCCGCCGCCATGTCCGGCGCCGACTTCTCTCTCGCACATGGCGCCGAGCTTTTTCTCAAGGAAGCTTTGGGCGGCGCGGCGTTGGGTCTTGCGGTTGGGTGGATCGCCTATCGCGCCATGCGTGCCATCGACGATTATCCGGTGGAATTGCTGATCACCCTCGCGACCGTGATGGGCGGCTACGCGCTGGCGCAGGAGATCCACGTCAGCGGCCCCGTGGCCATGGCAGTCGCCGGCTTGCTCATCGGCAATCAAGGTGTTGCGTTCGCCATGAGCGACACCACGCGCGACTATGTGATCAAGTTCTGGGCCTTGGTCGACGAAGTGCTCAATGCGGTGTTGTTTTTGTTGATCGGGTTGGAAGGCGTCGCCCTGATCGGCGAGCCGGGCCTGCTGGTGTTTGGGCTCGCCGCAATTCCGCTCGTGCTTGCCGCGCGCGCGTTCTCGGTTGGCGCGCCGCTTTTGCTCTGGACCAAGTCGCTACCGTTCCGCGCGACGTTCCCAGTGATGGTGTGGGGAGGGTTGCGCGGCGGCATTTCGATCGCGCTGGCGCTTTCGCTTCCCCTTGGCGAGCACAAAGATCTTCTCATCACCGCGACGTACATCGTCGTGTTGTTTTCTGTGCTTGTGCAAGGCGCGACAATCGGTCGTGTAATCAAGCAAGACTAGCGTTTCAAGAAACACCCCCCGTTCTAAGCGATCTCGTTTAGAACCCGCAGCAGCAGGACGATGTTGCCGATAACGATCCTTCGGCGGCCACAGCGCCCCGCGCTATAAAGCTGCAAACGTCTGGAGAACCGAGGTGAGCACATTTAGCGAAGGCAAAACCGCCGTGCTTGAACCACTCGCCGGCTACCGCCGGTACCCGGCGACTGAGATGTGCGAGAAGGCGCGGGCGTTTTATGTTGATATCGCTCGTCGGCGAACGGTTCGCGATTTCGATACCGCGGAGGTCCCGCGCGAAGTGATTGAACACTGTCTGCTGGCCGCAGGAACTGCGCCATCCGGAGCGAACCAACAGCCATGGTTCTTCACGGTCATCACCGACCGTTCGCGGAAGCGGCAAATCCGCGAAGCCGCTGAGGCGGAGGAGCGCGAATTCTATGCTGAACGGGCCCCGCAGGAATGGCTCGACGCGCTGGCGCCGCTCGGCACGGATGCAAGTAAGCCCTTTCTCGAAGAGGCGCCCGTGCTGATCGCAATCTTCGCGCAAAAGTACGGTGTTCGCGCAGACGGCAAGCGGTTCAGTCACTATTACGTACCAGAGTCGGTTGGCATCGCCGCGGGGTTCTTGATTTCGGCGCTCCATTACGCTGGACTCGCCACACTCACCCACACCCCCAGTCCTATGGGATTTCTCAACAAGGTCTGTGATCGACCACCATCTGAGAAAGCTGTCGTCCTTTTGGTGACCGGATATCCCAAAGCAGACTGCCAAGTGCCCGCATATGGCGGCGTCAAGAAACAGCTCGTGGAAATATCTTCCTGGCTCTGAGGCGATGGCTTGGCCGTCCGCGTCACAGCGACATCACGTTAGCTCTGCAATCCAGCAAGCGCCGAGCCTCGTACTGCCAGCATGTGTATTCTCGGATCAGGCCGGTCTTATATAGTTCCGGCTGTCGCTGGCGCGGCTTTCGTTCTGACAGGGGTGTGCGTCCGTGCCCGACTCTCATCATTCAAGGCTGGATTTCGCCACTCTTCAGCGGGCAAGCATCCCGAATGATGCGCTTGCTTGTTCCCCGGACGTTTGTCTTCAAGCTGAACCGTCGCGACATGCGATTGTGTTGCCTGCGAACTCCACGACGGTGGGCGAAGCATTGCGCCGCGTCGAGCCCTCGGCGGAGATATGGACCGAACCCTCCGGGGAGGTTCGCGCGCACTATGTAGCCGTTACACCATTGCTCAGGTTCAAGGACGATGTGGACATCTTGATCCGTCCATCAGGCGCGCAGCAATCAATTGTAGCGATCTATTCACGCTCCAGGGTCGGTTATTCCGATCTCGGGACCAACGCGAGACGTATTGATTCACTTGAACGCCGGCTTCGCACAGAGCTCGCAGCAAATAGCGCCGGTTAGCGCGATCTGCGCTTCGGCTCCCCCGGGTTAGCCGCAGCGACCATTTTGTCGATGACCGCTGCTCGCACCGACGGTTCTTTTGAACTCGCGTGGCGCCAACCTCGGCCATAGCTGACGTGGCGGCGCCGATGCGCGTTTCACACCTCAGTTTAGCCGGCGAACGGGTTGCATCAACATCCGTATAAGGCCCAGTTCGCTCGGATCACGCAGTTGATCGAGACCGATGACCATCCCATCGTGACCGTCAGCAGGCTGGGCGCGGTAGGTGCGAAACAGCCGATCCCACCAGGGCACGTTGAAACCGAAATTGCTGTTGGTTTCTTCACGACGCACGGAGTGATGCACGCGGTGCATGTCGGGCGTGACGACAATCAGACGCACAATGCGATCGAGCGCCCCGGGAAGTTTGACGTTGGCGTGGTTGAACATCGTCGTCGCGTTGAGAAGGACTTCGAATACCAAGACGGCGACCGCAGGCGCGCCTAGGGCCATGACCGCGGCGATCTTGATCAACATCGACAACAAGATTTCTATCGCATGAAATCGAAGGCCGGTGGTCACGTCGAACTCAAGATCTGTGTGATGCACCCGATGAAGGCGCCACAGAAAAGGCACGGCGTGGAACAACCGATGCTGAAAATAGATCACCAGGTCGAGGAGAAGGATCGAGCACACAAGCTCCAGCGCCGACGGCGCATTAATGGATTGAAACAGGCCCCAGCCGCTAGCCTCCGCGAAAATCGCTGCGCCAACCGCTGCCGCGGGGAAGGCCATGCGCAGAACCAACGTGTTGATGACGGATAGGCCGAGATTTCCAGGCCACCGCCGTGATCGCAGGACGGTCTGACGCCGTCTCGGCGCCAGCAATTCCCAGACGACCATGGCCGCCAATATGCCAGCGAATGCGCCGACACGTATGAGTGGTTCGTTGGCGATCAACGCGTGCGGGCTCTGGTCACTCGAATTCACGTTGAAAGCCGCGAATGCGGGCGGCGTTCGCGCCAAGGTCGGATACGCCGACGCGAGAGGTCGATCTCACATCGATGCGCGATCCCTCCGCTGCTGGCGATACTTGCACCGCGACGTCGTCGACAAAGCCAAACCACAATGAGCGGACGCTCGCTTCGATGCGCCCGGTTGCCGGCTCAGTGGCGTCAATGCTCCACCCTTGTGCGCGGGCCGCGGCCAATGCGGCCTCGAACGCCTCGGCTGGCGGTCGGGCGACGATGATGGGCTGGATATCGGCGTAGGCCGCTTGCTGCAACGTTCGCGCGGCCTGGCCGGCGGCTGCGCCGAAGCGGGGATTGTCAGGTACATGCGGATCGGCCTCGACCAGATTGCCGTCCGGCACGGCGGCGCGCAGTGCGAGCACGCGTTCGGAGAAGGCCAGCGGCGCAGCCGCATCGGAGACGATGTCGTGGATCGGCGGAATCGAAGCGGCTTGATTGCGGACGTAGTCTGCATAGCCAAGCGCGAACAAGGGAATTACGAGCGCCACCACCGCGCTGGCGATGCCGCTCCGGGGCTTTACGAACACGGCGAGCAATAGCGCAACGACAGCGAGCCCAGCTGCGCCCATCAGCAGCATTGGCCCGTATCCAAGCGTCAGCGTGCCAAATCCGAGGCGCCAATCAATCAAGCCAAAGCGCGTGGCGAGCGCTGCAGCCGCGAAATAGACCGGCAAGGCCAGCGACACGAACAAAGACGCGCCCACTAGAAAAGACTTGATCCGAGTCATCCGCCCCGCCTCCTCGCCGCCGTTTCTCGCCAGCGCCGATAACTTGCGCCGTCGTCGACGTCTTCCAGTTCACGCAGCATCTCGACGCGCTTCCCAGCCAAGTTGTCGAGAGTATCGGCGCGTGTGTGCGGCGTCGACCACCGAACGCGCGAAAACGGCAAATGCTCACGCTGCGCCTGCGTAAAGCCAATCAGCCAGTAGCCGCCGTCGAGCGCTGGGCCGAGAACGGCGTCGCCCCGCTCCAGCGCGGCGAACGCCGCATCGATGTCAGCGCGCGCGACCTCAGGCGCATCGCTGCCGATAAAGACTAGAGGGCCAGGCGCCAATCGCAGGGAAAGCCGCGTCATGCGCTCGCCAAGATCGCCTTCACCCTGCCCGATCATGTGCTCGGCGCCCGGAAACTGAAAAGGTTCGTCAGGCGTGATGGCCAACCAAAGCCGCCAATGCGGGTCCGAGCCAAGTACGCGGAGCAGGCGGCCGAGCGAGACACATTGAAAGCGATGCGCCGTCAAATCGCCAACGTCCGCCGCAAGCCGACGCTTACCTTGCCCCATGACGGGCCTGCGCGTCATCATAACGAGAGTGCGTTCATCGCTCATAAAAGCGCGCAATACGTTCGATCGGGGCCCCAGCGCTGAACATGGTGAGACAAGCGAGATTACGCGCGCTGCGCGTCACCCAACCGTCTGCGCGCCAGCGCCGCGAAGAGGTTTTCGCCGCGCACGGCAACGTCCGCAGCCGGCGTCTGCCGATGCGACGAATAAAGTCGACGTCCTCCATCAGCGGCAATGGCCGAAAACCGCCAAGCGCGGCGTAGAGATCCCGATGGATCAATAGGCCCTGATCTCCATAGGGAAGAGCAAAGAGAAAAACGCGCAACGCCACTAGCGCTTCCAAGGCGCGAGCTTGCCAGGAGGCGTCGTCAAGCTTGAAGCGGAATGTCGCGGCAGCCTCGATCGCATTCGGCTCGCGACCATGCGCATCGACATGTGTCCGCCAATCCGCAGCCAGGGTAGTGTCGCCGTGCAGAAAGAGCAGCCAGTCCTGCGTTGCCGCTTCGACGCCTGCGTGCATTTGGCGGCCGCGACCGCGCGCCGTTTCCACGATGCGTGCGCCGCTGGCGCCAGCCAGACGCAACGTCGCATCTTGGGAACCGCCATCCGCGACGATGATCTCTTCTGCGGACGCTATTGACTGAAGTGTCGACGGCAGACCCGCTTCGGCGTTCAGCGTCGGGATTATGATGGAAACGCCCATGACAACTACATGGTCTGCCCGGTTCGGGCTTGGCAAGGGTGACGGATGCTGCAACCGCTGGCGCGGATGTAACTCTGCCGTGGTTTGGGCGTATCCAAGAATGGCTGCGCTCGTGCCTCACCGGTACGGGAGGATGAAGCATGGCAAACACCGACCAAACTCCGCCGGCGCGGCGCGGCATCATAGGGCGGCTCGCGCTGGTCGTGGTGCTCGCGCTCGCAATCTTCGCTGCATGGCGGTTCGGAGTCTTTAACTATCTCAACTTCGAAGCACTGCGCGCGCAGCGCGAGGCGTTGTCCGCCTTCGTCACCGAGCATCTAGTCCTGTCCTTCGCCGCCTTCATCGCCGTCTACGTTGTGGTGACGGCGCTGGCGTTTCCGGGAGCGTTCTGGGTCACGATCCTGGGCGGCTATTTGTTCGGACTTGTCGGCGGCGCGGTCGCGACCACGATCGGCGCGACTCTGGGCGCGACAGTATTGTTCGTGATCGCGCGTTACCTGTTGGCCGACACTTTGCGGGCACGCGCCGGTCCGTTCCTGAAGCGGCTTGAAGCCGGATTCAAGGATAACGCGATCAGCTATCTGTTGACGCTGCGGCTGGTTCCGGTGGTGCCGTTCTTCATCGCCAATGTCGCGCCCGCTTTTCTCGGCGCGCGTTTGACCACCTTCGTCTGGACGACTGCAATCGGCATCATCCCCGGCGTGATCGCCTATACCTGGATCGGCGCTGGACTTGGGGCTGCCTTCGACGCAGGCGAGGCGCCCGATGTAGCCTCATTCGCGCGACAACTGGCGCCGGCGTTCATCGCGCTTGCACTACTCGCTATTGCGCCAGCGATTTATCGCCATTTCAAACCTCCTAAGCCCGCCTCCTAGAAAACAACACTCCCATGGAAAACATCAAGGCGGATATCGCCATCATCGGGGCCGGCTCAGCCGGATTGGTCGCGGCCTCGGGCGCTGCACGGCTTGGCCAAAAAGTCGTTCTGTTCGAAAGCGGCGAAATGGGTGGCGATTGCCTGAACTATGGCTGCGTCCCTTCAAAGTCTTTGATCGCCGCCGCGCGCGCGGCAGAGGGCGCGCGCTCTTCGGGGCCGCTCGGCATCGACGCCGGCCCGCTCCGCGTCGATTGGGCTCGCATCAGCGCCCATGTGCACGGCGTCATCGAGACGATCGCGCCAATCGATAGCCAAGAGCGGTTCGAGGGCCTCGGCGTGCGGGTGGTGCGCGAACGCGCACGCTTTGCCGACGCACGCACTATCGTCTCCGACAGCGTCAGCGTGCGAGCGCGCATCATGGTCATCGCCGCTGGTGCGCGCGCCGGCGCTCCTCCCATCCCCGGCCTAGGCGATGTCCCCTATCTCACCAACGAAACCATCTTCGAGATAGCTGCGCTGCCTGGCCACCTGTTGATCGTAGGCGCCGGCGCGATTGGTCTCGAACTAGGGCAAGCGTTTCGCCGCCTCGGCGCAGATGTGACGATAATCGAGGCGGGACAAATTCTAGGCGGCAGCGATGACGAAGCAGCCGCCGTGCTGCGCGCCAAGCTCACCAGCGAAGGCGTGACGCTGCTTGAAACGACCAAGATCGAACGCATCGAAGGCGTGGCGGGCGCCATCGTCGTCCACACCGCCGGCGAAGGCGTGCGGCGCATCGTGGGCACCCACCTCCTCATCGCCGCCGGCCGCAAGCCCAACGTCGAGAACCTGGGGCTTGAGGCCGCCGGCGTTGCCCACGACAAACGCGGCGTGACGACGGACGCTTACCTGCGCACGTCGAATAAGAGGATCTACGCGCTGGGCGACATCGCCTCCCGCGAGCAATTCACCCACGCAGCCGGTCTGCACGGCTCGCTGTTCGTGCGCAATGCCTTGTTCAAGCTCTCGCCGGGCCGCGCCGACGGCCCGCCCATTCCCCGCGTCATCTACACCGAGCCGGAATACGCCGCGGTCGGGATCTCGGAAAAGGAGGCGCGAGCGCGCTGGGGTGACGCGGTGCGGGTGTTGAGCGTGCCGATGCACGACAATGATCGCGCCCAGACCGAGCGAGACACCTATGGCTTTGCCCGCATTATCGTGCGCAGCAACGGCGAAATCGTGGGCGCAGTTATTGTCGGCGCACACGCCGGTGAGACCATCGCTACAGTCGCGCTCGCCATAGCGAACAAACTGAAGATCGCCGCCTTCACCTCGAGCTTCGTGCCGGCCTACCCGACGCGCGCGGAAGTCTTGAAGCGCGCGGCAGGTCAGTTCTACACAGAGAGCCTGTTTTCGCCGCGCACCAAGATGCTGGTTCGGTTGCTGACCTACCTGCCCTGAGAAAGAGATCGCATGACGGACTGGCGTTTGGGCGTGATCGGCGGCTCGGGACTTTACGACATTGACGCGCTGGTGGATCGCCGCTGGACGCGCATCGCCAGCCCGTGGGGCGAGGCTTCGGATGAGGTCTTGACTGGAAGCCTGCACGGCGTGCCGCTTGCCTTCCTTCCGCGACACGGGCGCGGCCATGTGTTGCCGCCCTCCGCCATCAACGCACGAGCCAATATCGACGTGCTAAAGCGCGCCGGCTGCACTGACATCCTTTCAGTTTCCGCAGTGGGATCGCTGCGCGAAGAGCTGCCGCCCGGCGCCTTCGCGCTCGCCGACCAATACATTGACCGCACACGCCATCGCCCCAGCAGTTTTTTCGGACCCGGCCTGACGGCGCACGTGTCGCTGGCCGATCCGGTTTGCCCACGCTTGTCTGCGCTGGTTCACGATGCCGGCGCGCGCGCAGGTGTAGAGATTGCGAAAACCGCGACATATTTGGCGATGGAGGGCCCCCAATTTTCGACGCGAGCCGAAAGCCTACTCTATCGCAGCTGGGGCTGCGATGTCATCGGCATGACGGCTATGCCCGAAGCGCGATTGGCCCGCGAGGCTGAACTGCCGTATGCGGCGCTCTGCATGGTCACCGATTACGATTGCTGGCGCGAAGACGATGCCGACGTCGATATCGCCAGCATCCTTGCCGTAATGCGCGACAACGTCGCGCGCGCAAGGCAGACCATCGTAGAGTTTGCGGAGGCGCTCAGAGATACCCCGCGCACACCATCGCCGATCGACACGTGTCTCGACACGGCGATCATCACCGATCCAACGAAATGGGATCGAGACTTGGTGCAAAAGCTCGACGCCATCTGCGCGCGGCGCTTCGCCAACGCTTAGGCCGAGCAGCTCCCACCGCCGAGCACACAGAATTTCGCGCAGTGGCGATGATTGAGGCTGACGGGCGCCAAGCTCTCCGCGAGACGCGCGCCAAGCTCAAACGCAGGCTCGTAGGGCAAAAGCGTGCAAGCGACGACCACAGGCGCGGACGCGCCTTTGCGTTTGACGATCATGCGCGCGCTGGCGCACATCATCGTCGCGGGATCGACGTGGAGCATGCCCCAGCACGCATCGGTGATCTCGGGGACATCCACCGCCTCATCCATCTCCGGAAACAGTACGAGCTGCCCCGGGTCGCGCGCATCGACAGGCCAGCCGCGCGCCGCGATCAAATTCGCGAACCCGGCGCGGATCTGTGCTTCGTCGCCGCCCCACATGGTGCGGCCAGCCAACGATAGCGTGAAGCCCGCCTGCGCCAGCCAGTCGACGCCCTTTAGGGTGGCGGCATACGCGCCCTCGCCACGCTCTTCATCGTGTTGCGAGGCGCCATAGTGGTCGAGGCTGACGCGCAGCGTGAGGCGGCCGCGATACGCCCCCTGCAGCGCGAGCAGTCCCGCCAGAATGCGCGGCAGCATCATCGGCCGCATCGCATTGGTCAGGATCAGGACGCGGTGACCGCGCGACAGCGCCATCTCCGCCAGCTCAAGCATATGTGGATTGAGAAACGGCTCGCCGCCAGTGAAACCAATCTCGATCGGCTGCTTCGAAAGCACCGCGACCTCTTCGAGGAACGGCGCCAGATCCGCCGGCGTGAAATAGACCAAGCGGTCGTTGGCGGGGGAGCTCTCAATATAGCAGTGCGTGCATGTGATGTTGCACAAGGTGCCAGTGTTGACCCAAAGCGTCTTGAGCCCGGCGAGGGTCACGCGTGCGCGCGTCTCGCCCTTTGCGGTCAGGTGCGGATTCGAGAACTTGGCGCGAGGCAGATCGAGTCCTGTCGTCATGTCCTCAACCTGTACGCTCGGTGGCCACGCGAGGATGCTATTGCGCGGCGGGAATAACAGCAACGCGGGCCAAGCGCTCAGCGCGGATCGCGGCGAGGTCGTCACCCAGGCGCGCCGCAAAGTAGGCGTCGCAGCCAATGCAGACATTGGCGAACGTGCGGCCCTTGGGATCAACGACTTCGGAGGCGGCGCGATACTGCTCCCTCCTCCAGCCCGCATTCAATCCCATGGCTTCGGGATCGCCCGCATTGATCGCCTCGAACGCAGGGTGGCCTTTCAGGCTGTCGAGAATGTCGATGAGACGTTCTTCCGCGACGCTGCCCAAAGGCGCCTTGGTCTTGAGGCAGCAGGGATAGACCGACCCGTCGGGCTCAATGGCGACTTCCGATCCCGCTTGGCCATGGTTCAGGAAGTTCTTCCCGCCGCTCCAGCGGGCGCAAAAATTGGTTTCATAGGTCGCCTCCGAAAGGCCGTTCAGCCAGGCGCGTCCGCGCGGCCAAAGTTCGCCAATCCACAAATCTGGTTGCGCGCCAAAGAAGAGAAAGAACGGACCGCGGTCATCGTCAGCCGGGCGCGGGCCCGGCGCTTTGAGGCGCGGATCGCGGGCGCCGCCCAGCCCGACCTCGCGCGCGCCGAACGGCGCCATCATCGCACGAACCTTGTCCATCAGCGCAAACTTCTTGTCGCCCTCAAGCCCGACATGAAAATCATCGATCGATGCGATGGCGATAGTGCGCACGCCGCGCGACAGCATGCCCTCGATGTGCTCGGGTTTAAGAATGTCCCCCGTTGTTTGAATTGAAATATGCGGCCCAGGCTCACCCCAGCGAGCGCGAATTTCTTCAAGGACCGGATAGAACAATTCCTCGCGTACGCCGTCTATCAGCAGTTCGCCGCCGGCCATCACCAACAGCGTGTGTTTGCGCGAGCCCTTTGTGTCAGTAAAGCTCATATCATCAGGCAGGTTGGCGATGATCCGCCGATACGCGGCTTGCCCCTCGCCGACGACGCGCTTGAGGTCGTCGCGTACATACGGCCGAAAGCGATCATCATAGCAATGCGGGCAGCGACGGTGGCACGCCCACGTCAATACCCAATAGATGGCTTCCATCGTGCACTCTTAACTTTACAATCGCGGCGCAGCTGATCGCCCGCAGCCTGTCGCGTCAAGTGTGCTTTGTCGGCCAAAATGAAACCAATCAACTCGCTGGCGCGTAGGCAAACAAGGGAAAATAGGAGCGCCGGAATGCTTGCTCGTAAACTATTCGGCGCTGCAACCCTCGTGCTCGGCTTGATCGCTTCACCGCTCGCCGCGCAGGCGGCCGATACAAGCACCTATGACCGACTGCTGATGCGCTATGTGGCCGCCTCGCCCGATGGGATCAATCGCGTGCGTTATGCGGCATGGGCGGGAGACGCAGACGACGTCAATGCGCTCAACGCCTATGTGGCGTCACTCGAAAGGGACCGCCCATCGGACATGACACGTGACGAGCGGCTGGCCCATTGGATTAATCTCTACAACGCCGTCACGCTGCAAATCATCATCGAGAACTATCCCGTGCGCTCCATCCGCGATATCCGCAGCCGCACACTGGATCCGCGCGGCTTGATCGGCCCATGGCGTACGCAGCGTGTCACAGTTGAAGGTCGTCGCCTCACCTTAGATCAGATCGAAAATTCGATCCTACGCCCTGAATTCAATGAGCCACGCATTCATTACGCAATCAATTGCGCCTCAATTGGCTGCCCCAATCTCAGGGCGCGCGCTTGGAGAGCTGAAACGTTGGACGCAGATCTGACCGAGGCCGCACGCGCCTACGTGAACCATCCGCGCGGCGTGTCGGTCGATGCGCAGGGACGTGTGCGCGGGTCGAACATCTATCAATGGTTCGCGGCGGACTTTGGCGGCAATGCAGCGGGCGTCTTGGCGCATGTGCAGCGCTATGCGTCGCCCGAGCTCCGCGCCCGCCTCGCCGGTGCGACCACGATTTCTGGCTACGCGTATGACTGGGCCTTGAACGACGTGGATTGAACGGAGCGCGAATGTCCGCTGCCGTAAAGCCCGGTCGGCGCCGCCGCGAGCCAGGCCCAGGCCAGCGTTAGCACCATCCGCGCCAGGAATGCGCCATAGCGCGGCGGCCAGGCTTGCAAGGCGGGACCGCTAGCAAGGCGAGAGGGCGCGCCAGCAGCCAGTCCACCAAGCTGAACGCCCAGCCCAGCAGGTTGAAGACTATGCCCAGCACGAAGCCGAGCGCCATTCCCGGGCCGCATTCCGATACGCCCCTCGCATGCTGCGCTCGATTTGCGTCTATTGCGGCTCGTCCGAGACGACGCGCCGCAATACCACGACCTCGCCACCCGCTCGCAGGGAACTGGCGCGGCAGCGCATGCGGCTGGCTTTTGGCGGCGCGGTGGGCTTGATGCCAACACACGGTGGAGGCCAATCTGACCCCGGCGAGCTTTGTCGAGTCCGTGGTGGACACCCGCTCCATCGAGGATTGCTTCGCCGCGCTGGAATCCCACGTCCAAGCGTGAAACCGGACAAGCCGGCCATCCGTACCCAGGGTATGACGATCTCACGCCGCACCTTCTTCCTCACCGCCGCCGCGCTGCCCATGGCCGCTTGCGCCGCGGAGGCGCAGCAAATCCCTACCGCTGCCAACGAAGCGCGCTACGCCAACGATCCAGTCCGCCGGCTCACCGAGGCGCAATGGCGCGCGCGACTTGAACCGCCGGCATTCCGCGTACTGCGCCAGGAAGCAACCGAGCGCGCCGGCACGAACCCGCTCGACAGCGAGCATCGGCGCGGGACGTTCGTTTGCGCCGGATGCGAGCTCGAGCTATTCCGCTCCGAGTGGAAGTTCAATTCTGGCACCGGCTGGCCGAGTTTCTTCCGCGTGTCCGAGACGAACATAGGTACGAAGGGGGACGTGCTGCTGTTCACGCCGCGCACGGAATATCATTGCGCGCGCTGCCTGGGGCATCAGGGCCACGTCTTCGAAGACGGCCCCCGGCCTACCGGCCTGCGCTATTGCAACAACGGCGCTGCGCTTCGGTTTGTGCCGGCTTAACTGCTCGTGGGAGGCCATCGTAACAGGACCGCCGTCAGCGCGATCATGCTGGCCAGGCCTAGTACACTGGCCTCCAAGCCGAAGGCGCCGCCAGTTAGCCAATCGAGGTTCGGCGCCAAAACAGGCGCAAGCAGGCCTGCATTCGTAATGCGCCCCGCCTTTTCCTATCAGGCCACTCGCACAAGCAGAGTCGAGAGCCTTGTATCGGTAGGCCATAGAGCGTCACTTGAGTCCATCGGGACGAAAATTCACGCCTTCGCGGGGACGTGTGTCGACATGGAGTTCGAACACGTCAGGCCGAGCGTAGTGGCCGTCAGTGTCGAGTGCGGCAAGCTCTTCATGCAGACGCGCAATGTCGAGCCGCGCCGTCAGGACTTCCTCGCCAGCACCTGCGTTTGCGAGCAAGGTTGCGTCCGGGCCGATGATGGCGCTCGCGCCGGCCTGGAGCTGGCCCGCGGGCAACGTGGCAAGTAACTCGCGCGCCGCTGTATCGTGGCCTGCGCTTTCGAGCCCGGCCAACAGGTCGTCCCTCCACAGCACCGTGCCCGCCGCGAGAACGAAGCAGCGACCTTCAAAAGCGTAGTGCCGAGAGGCCATCAGATACGTCTCACGGACGGTGGGCCATTGGGCGATGTGAATCGTCTCGGTCTGATGATGCATCGCCGCACGCGCAAGCGGCATCCAATGTTCCCAGCAGATGAGGCCGCCCACACGCCCTACCGCGGTTTCGGCAACGCCAAGTGTAGACCCATCACCGCGCGCCCAAATCAGCCGCTCGCCGTGGGTGGGCACGAGCTTGCGGTGGACCAGAGGGGGCGCGTGTGCCGAGAATATGAAGAGCGTGTTGTAGAGCGAGTTACGAACGCGCTCATGCGCTCCGATGCTGACAACAGCGCCCGCCTTATCGCAAAGCGCCTGGATCGGCGCCAAACGCTTATCGTCGGCAACGATGGCCTGGCGCAACAAGATTGCATGCAGCGCCTTGGCCCCGGGATGATCCCACAGCGCCACGCCAGGCGCTTCATCCAGCCAGATTGGGTAGCCACCAAGGAAGGTCTCACCGAAGGCGATGACGCGCGCACCCGTGTCGAGCGCCGCCTCTATATGGCCGACAGCAGCCTTAGCGCCAGCGTCGATGTCCAGCGGCACGGGCCGCGCCTGTACGATCGCTGCTTGGACGATTGGAGCGGAGACAGCCATGATCGAGGACTCGTATCTCAACGCCGCGCGTTCGGCGAGAGATCACCGACTGGCTTGGTCGACTCTATCGAGCCGTTCGCGCTCATTGCCCCGCGGCGGCGGGAGATCGCCGAAATGCGTCGTTCGCCACGCTGCATCGATGCTGCAAGCTCCTCGGGGAACGCTCACACCCCCTCCCGTGTCTGTTTGTGCACAGACTTCCGTCTGAGGGCCGTATATAACGCGAGGAAGCGCGCGCGGGAGTTCTTCCATAGGCGGCGGCGGCCGCGCCTCAAGACCCCGATGCCATAAGAAGCGATCGCAGGTGGTCGCACGCGACCAGCCAACGAGGCTTCCCATGCCCTATTACAATCAGGTGTTCTCGATCCGGCGGCTTTGGATCATCTTCGCCGCGAGCATGGTCGTCATGTTTTCGACGCTGCTCTATTTCGGCAACGAGATCTATCACACGCGTCCGCCCATTCCGGCGGCCGTGCAGACTCAATCCGGCGAGACGTTGTTCACGCGCGCGGACATCGAACGCGGACAGGCCGTCTGGCAATCAATGGGCGGCATGCAGCAAGGCTCGATCTGGGGCCATGGCGGTTATCTGGCGCCGGATTGGAGCGCCGATTGGCTACACCGCGAAGCCCTCGCTCTGCTCGACATCATCGCTCGCACCGAAGAAGGCGCGCCGTTCGATCAACTCGACGAGCGACGCCAGGCCTACGCACGCGCGGCGCTGCAGCTCGACATGCGGCGCAATACCTATGACCCCGGTACCGACATCGTCACCGTCAGTGGCGGGCGCGCACAAGCCATCGCCGAAGTGGGCGAGCATTACCGCGATCTCTATCAGGGACGCACGGCAGAAGCGCTTCATCTGCGCGAGCTATACGCGTTCCCGATCCACACCCGCCTCAGCGACGACAACGCGCGCGCGCTCAACGCTTTCTATTTCTGGACCGCATGGGCGACGACGACCAACCGCCCCGGCGAAGAGATCACCTACACCAGCAATTGGCCGCACGAGCCGCTCGTCGGCAACACGCCTACTGCCCCAGTCTTCATGTGGTCGATCATCTCGATCTTCGTGCTCTTGGCCGGCATTGGCGGCCTCGTTTGGTATTACGCCAAGGAATTCGATGTCTGGCGCGCCGATTCCGAGCCCGAAAGCGGGTTCGCCAAGAGCGATTTCATGGACGGCGTCACGCCGACCAAATCCATGCGCGCGGTCACTAAGTATTTCTGGGTGGTGATCGCGCTCTTCGCCGCGCAAGTCCTGCTTGGCATCGTCACCGCGCATTATCAGGTCGAAGGCCAAGGCCTCTACGGTTTGCCGTTCACCGACACCTTGCCCTACGCTGTTACCCGCACCTGGCACACGCAATTGTCCGTGCTTTGGATTGCGACGGCCTGGCTCGCGACCGGCTTATACGTGGCGCCACTGCTGTCAGGCCATGAGCCGCGCTTCCAGTCCTTCGGATCGATCGTGTGCCTATCCTCAAGGAGCGTCGCGCGCTTCCAGCCATCCTCACGC
>QBMO01000060.1:22891-28800 GCA_003242075.1 Alphaproteobacteria bacterium | reverse complement strand
CTTCATTCGCGTCGGCGAGGCCCGCCAAATCCTTTTCTTCCATGATCGCCGTGGCAAATCGTGGTTCGGCGAACACCATCACGCCGGCGGCGGATTGAATGAGGTGCGCGCAGGTGCGCGAGCCGACGACGAGGAAGAACGCGTCTTGGATTTTGCGGTGCAGCCAGACGATGCCCGTCAAACCGCAGAACACTTCGCGTTGGCCACGTTCGCGAAGCACCGGCGCGGCGTCGCTGTCGCATCCGGCGTTTGGAGCGGCTGGAGTCATGCGGCTTGCCGGCCTCCTGTTAGCGGCCGGAGGCCCGTGCGCTCGGCCTCAAGCCGCGCTTCGCGGAGTTTCAACAGGAATTGCGCGGCGTTGATCACGTAAGCCGCATATGCGGCGATCGCGATCATCATCTGTTGTTGCGCGGTACCCCAGCCCATCAACAGCGCCGCCAAATATGCGGTCTGCAGCGCCAGCACCAACATGCTGAACACGTCTTCCCAGAAGAAAGCGCGCGCGAAGAGGTATTTGCCGAACACCTCCTTCTCCCAGATCGAGCCGGTGATCATGATCAGATAGAGGAGGAAGGTTTTCGCCAGGATCGAAGCCGTCGCCAGTTCGTAACCGTTCCCGGTCATCAGAAAGCGGATCACCAGCCCGAGGCTGATGGCGAAGACGACGAACTGAAGCGGCGCGAGAATCGCTTGCACCAGAGTCCAGGGCGAAGCGTCGCGCTTGGCGCGTTCTTCCGGAGTGTAGAGCGCCGCTTTTCCGGCATCGCTCTTCTCACGTGATTCAATGTGCGAGCCGATGTGCGATGGCCATGGGCACGGCGCGATCGAGTCGATCCAATGATCGAAGAAATTCGCTGGCCGATGGGCGTTGTCGGCGCCCTGGCTCGTGTTGCGAAGACTGCCGCCTCCGGAATGCGGTCGTTTTTCGTGCACCGCCGACCTCCCGATAATCGCGTCGCTTCAGAAGCGTATCCGTGCGATCCGAGTTGTCAAGGAAATGGAACGTCCAACAAAATGGACAGATGCGCGATTTTGACGAAATTAATGCTCGCCAGTTGTCGTTAAGTCTGCTTACCGTAAAGGACCGAGAACAAAGATCCTCGTCAGAGGGCGTGCTCTTGGGAGGGAAACGCCTGCCAACGAACCTCATCGAAGGGGTCCGGCGTGCGGGAGCAGCGTGGCGCGGAGCTGCGTGACTAGGGACACTCCGCAGGTAGAAGGGGCCCATGCATGGCCAGCCTTCCGCAGTCGCCGGCATTCGATCTATGCGGCGAAGAACCGAAACAGCTCGAGTCCGCGAGCGGGCGACGTCGAAGCAGTCGTGAACGGGCGCAATCTAAGCGCGAACAATTTGATCAGCTCGCCCGGCTCGTCGAGGGAGAGATTATCCCGCGGCTCATGTTGGTACACAGCCAGGCAAACGTCGAAGAACGGCGACCTGCCGCCGTTGCCCTTGGGCCGGAAACTACTGAAAAATTTGCACTTTATACGCTTTCATCGGGGCAGGAGTCGCTGCTGGCCATTATTGGCGGGCTGCTCCAGCAGGGCGTCTCGATGGAGGCGATCTACCTCGATTTGCTGGGCCCCACGGCTCGCCGATTAGGGGAATTCTGGAGCGACGACCAAGTTTCGTTCGCGGACGTCACGATCGCGCTCGGCAAACTGCAGCAGATCGTCCGGGAGCTAAGTCTGCATGGGCCAGTCGATTCCGGCGCGGCAGCCAATGGGCGCGCGGCCCTGTTTGCGCCCGCCCCCGGCGAGCAGCACACGTTCGGGCTCGTCATTATAGAAGAATTCTTCCGCCGCTCAGGCTGGCGCACCTGGACGGAATTGTCTGGCGCGATCGAGGAAATCCTCGCTGCCGTGCAAGCTCACAGGTTCGATCTCTTCGGCATGACAGCCAGCTCAGATGAGCGGCTTGATCAAATCGCGCCAATGATTATGTCCATTCGGCGAGCGTCAAGGAACCGAGACATTACCGTCATGGTCGGAGGACGACTCTTCCTGGAGCAGCCAGGCCTCGTAGCAACAATCGGCGCCGACGCTATGGCGACCGACGCGAAAGAGGCTGTGCTCAAGGCTGAGGTGGCAGTGAGGCAACTCGCACGCCACTGATCCGTGGCGGCGCCGGAAGTAGAGGCGAGTGCGAGTTCCGATGACGATCCATACGTCTCCTGCTGAGCGCATCGAACCGAGGTTCGCTCGCAATTTGTTGGGCGCGCTCGACGGCAAAGTAGCGGCGAAGGTTGTCGCCGCTGGCGGTGATGTCGCCATGATCATCGATCGCGGCGGCTTCATTAGAGATCTCGCCGTCAACAATCGTGACATGGTCAATGACGGCTTCGAAGGCTGGCTCGATCGCCGCTGGGCCGACACCGTCACCAGCGATAGTCGCCAAAAGATCGAAGAAATGCTCCGCGACGCCGCAAACGATAGCGGTGCGCGTTGGCGCGAAATCAATCACACGACAGCGGGCGGCGCCTCAGTCGCGGTGCGCTACATCGCCGTGAATGCTGGCGAAGATGGCCGCGTCATTGCGATCGGGCGCGACCATCGCGCCACCGCCGAGCTGCAACAGCGGCTCATCCAAGCGCAGCAAACTATGGAGCGCGACTACACGCGTCTGCGCGAAGCTGAGTCGCGCTATCGGCTCTTGTTTCAGCTCGCGTCGGAAGCCGTCATCGTCGTCGACGCGGCGTCGCGAAAGATCATTGAGGCTAACCCGGCGGCTGAGCGGCTGATCGGCGGCGTCTCGACGCCCCTGATTGGACGCACGTTTTCCGCGGCTTTTGACAATACTTCGCGCGACGCTGCGGTATCGCTGCTGGCGATGGCGCACGGTGGCGGAAATCTCACGGCGCAATCGACGCTGCAGTACGAAGGCCGTTCGTTCAACGTGGCGGCCTCGCTCTTCCGGCAGGATCGCGCCTCGCTGTTCCTGATTCGGTTGAGCGCGCGCGATGGGGATGCGGGCCAAGTGCCGGAATCCGCGCAGCGCTTGATCGATGTTCTGGAACGCATTCCTGATGCCTTCGTGGTGACCGACGAAAGTCTCCGCATCATCGCCGAGAACAGCGCTTTCCTCGATCTTACGCGTCTCGCCAGCAAAGAGCAGGCGCAGGGCCAATCGCTGGATAGCTTTCTTGGCCGGCCGGAGATCGACCGGAACATTCTCGTTTCCAGCCTGCGCCAGCACGGCTCGCTCAAGAACTTCGCCACCATCCTCCGCAACCGCCTCGGTGAGCAGGAGGACGTGGAAGTGTCAGCGGTGCACGTCGCCGATGGCGCGCCGCCGTGTTTTGGCTTCACCATTCGTAGCGTGGTGCGCACACCGGCGCCGCGGCCGAGCGTGGCCGGTGAGCTGCCGCGCTCAGTAGAGCAACTTTCTCATCTCGTCGGCCGTGTGACACTCAAGGAATTGGTGCGCGAAACGACCGATTTGGTGGAGCGCCTATGCATCGAAGCGGCGCTCGAACTGACCGGCAACAACCGCGCGTCGGCCGCCGAAATCTTGGGCCTCAGCCGCCAGAGCCTCTATTCGAAGCTGCACAGATACGGCCTCGGCGATTTCAACACGAGCGAGTGACGCTGACCGTCAACTTTAATTGACAGTCCGAAGTGTCATTTGTAGCGTTCGGCATGGCTCCCACCACAGCCGACGTGACGCTTCGAAGCTTCCCCGCGCCCAACGCGGTGCTGGAGCTCTTCAAACCGATCACCTGGTTTCCGCCCATGTGGGCTTTCGGCTGCGGCGTCATTTCGTCGGGCGCCGACTTAAGCGCGCGCTGGCCGATGGCCTTGGCCGGCATCGTGCTCGCTGGGCCGCTCATTTGCGCCACCAGCCAAGCCGTCAACGATTGGTACGATCGCCACGTCGACGCGATCAACGAACCGAACCGTCCAATCCCGTCCGGCCGCATCCCCGGGCGTTGGGGGCTCTGGATCGCGATCGGCTGGACTATCGTGTCGATGCTTTGGGCGCTCGCGCTCGGCCCTTGGGTCTTCGGCGCCGCTGTTGTTGGTATGGCGCTCGCGTGGATCTATAGCGCGCCGCCATTGCGCTTGAAGCAGAGCGGGTGGTGGGGCCCGGCCGCGTGCGCGCTCTCTTATGAAGGCATCACCTGGTTCACAGGCGCTGCCGTCATGCTCGCCGCGTTGCCGAACACGCAAATTCTGATCATCGCCGCGCTCTATAGTTTCGGTGCGCACGGCATCATGGTGCTCAACGACTTCAAAGCGATCGAAGGCGATCGCCAGACAGGCGTGCGTTCATTGCCTGTGCAATTAGGTGTCGAGAAGGCCGCCAAACTTGCCTGCGTCGTGATGCTGGCGCCGCAGGCTGTGGTGATTGCGCTTCTGCTCGCTTGGGGCCAGCCGCTGCACGCCATTGCCGTGACGGTTTCGTTTGGCATGCAGATTTACCTCATGGCGCGGCTCATCACCGATCCGCGCAAACTCGCGCCGTGGTTCAACGGCACGGGCGTTCTTCTTTATGTCTTGGGCATGCTGGTGAGCGCGTTCGCTCTCGGCGGCCTCGCCGGAGCCGGCTCATGAACAATCCGCACTTAAGCTGGCCTGGCATCGTTCGCCTCGGCCTCGTGCAAAGCGCGCTAGGCGCCATCGTCGTGCTCACGACTTCGACACTGAACCGCGTCATGGTGGTGGAATACGCGCTGCCGGCGATGCTGCCTGCCGCGCTCGTGGCTTGGCACTATGCCATCCAGCTCTCGCGCCCGCGTTGGGGCTATGGCTCCGACATGGGCCATCGACGCACGCCGTGGATCATTGGCGGCATGGGCGTGCTCTGCCTCGGCGGCGTGCTGGCCACGGACGCGACGCTGCTGATGGCGTCCTCGCCAGTGCTTGGCATTCTGCTTGGCATTCTCGCCTTCACGATGATCGGCGCCGGCGTTGGCGCGAGCGGCACGTCGTTGTTGGCCTTGCTCGCCACGCGCACAGCCCCGCAGCGCCGTCCAGCCGCCGCCGCGACGACGTGGATCATGATGATCGTCGGCATCGTCATCACAGCCGCCGTCGCCGGCTCACTCCTCGATCCATTTTCGCCGCAACGTTTGGCGTTCGTTGCGACCGGCGTCGCGGGCGTTGCGTTTCTGGTCACGTTGTTTGCGGTCTGGGGCGTCGAGCGCGAGCCGGAACGCCAGCCCGAGACGCAAGAACAAAAGCCTCCATTTGCGCAGGTTCTGCGCGAAATCTGGGCTGAGCCGCTTTCGCGGCGCTTTACGATTTTCGTGTTCGTGTCGATGCTGGCCTACAGCGCGCAGGATCTCATCCTCGAACCGTTCGCCGGCCTCGTCTTTGGTATGACGCCCGGCCAGTCCACACAAATGGCCGGCATCCAGCACGGCGGCGTTCTGCTCGGCATGATTCTCGTCGGCGCATTTGGAGCGCGTCTCGGCGACAAGAAGCGCGCTTGGATGCGGCAATGGACGATCGCCGGCTGCGTCGGCTCCGCGCTGGCGCTCGCCGCACTGGCATGCGCTGCGATGGTTGGCCCGGCCTGGCCGCTGCGGCCGACAGTGTTCGTGCTGGGCTTTGCCAATGGCGTGTTCGCCGTTTCCGCCATCGGCTCGATGATGGGCCTGGCCGGGGAGGGCCGCAGTTCGCGCGAAGGCGTGCGCATGGGCGTGTGGGGCGCAGCGCAAGCGATCGCGTTTGCATGCGGCGGCTTCGCCGGCGCGGCCGGCGTGGACGCTTTGCGTATGCTGCTGCCCGAGACATCGAGCGCCTTCGGAATCGTCTTTTCGCTCGAAGCTGGCTTGTTCGTATGCGCCGCCGTCCTTGCGGCGCGCCTTGATTTGATGGGCGCTGCGGCGCCGCGCGTAGAGAGCACGCCGAGCGTGCTTGAAGGAGTGCGCTCATGACACCCAAGCTCACCTATGACGCTGTGG
>QBMO01000060.1:5655-22881 GCA_003242075.1 Alphaproteobacteria bacterium | reverse complement strand
GGTTGTTGGCGGCGGCCCCGCTGGCGCAACCGCGGCCACCGATCTGGCGACGGCGGGCTATTCCGTGCTGCTGCTCGACCGCGCCGGGCGCATCAAGCCGTGCGGCGGCGCAATCCCGCCGCGTCTCATCCGCGACTTTGAAATCCCCGATCATCTTTTGGTCGCGCGAGCGACGTCGGCGCGTATGGTGGCGCCGTCGGACCGCGAAGTGGACATGCCGATCGAAGGCGGCTTCGTCGGCATGGTCGACCGCGAACATTTCGACGAATGGCTGCGCGAACGCGCCGCCGCCGCTGGCGCCGAGCGGCTCGCCGGCTCGTTCCTGCGCATCGAGCATGACGATGATGGCGTTGCAGTCGTCTGCTACCACGACAAGGATACCGACAAAGACGCAGTCCGCCGCGTGCGCGCCCGCGTCATCATCGGCGCGGACGGCGCCCGCTCGAAAGTCGCGCAGCAAACCGTCAAGGGCGCCGACCGCATGCCGTGCGTGTTCGCCTACCACGAAATCATTCGCTCACCGCCGCAAGGCGTAGCCGGCTTCGACGGCCGCCGCTGCGACGTCTATTATCAAGGCAAGCTCTCGCCTGATTTCTACGCCTGGATTTTCCCGCACGGCGACACAGCCAGCGTTGGCGTCGGCTCCGCCAATAAAGGATTCTCGCTCCGCGGCGCCGTCACCGCTTTGCGTGAAAGCTCGGGTCTCGCCGGCTGTGAGACTGTGCGCACGGAAGGCGCGCCGATTCCGCTGAAGCCGTTGGCGCGTTGGGACAATGGCCGCGATGTCGTGCTTGCGGGCGATGCTTCCGGCGTCGTTGCTCCTGCATCAGGCGAGGGGATCTATTACGCCATGATTGGCGGACGCGTTGCAGCCGAAGCGGCGGATGCGTTTCTCAGCACTGGCAAGCCGCAGAGCCTCGCCAGTGCGCGCAAGACCTTCATGCGCGACCACGGCCAAGTGTTCTGGATCTTGGGCATCATGCAGCACTTCTGGTACCGCAGCGACAAGCGCCGCGAGCGCTTCGTCTCCATGTGCGACGATCCCGATGTGCAGCGCCTCACGTGGCAGGCCTACATGAACAAGGAACTCGTGCGCGCCGATCCGGCCGCGCACATGCGCATCTTCATGAAGGACATGGGGCACTTGCTCGGCATGTCGCCGACGTGAATTGGAAACGGCTGCGCCCGATTGCGGTGGCGGCAGCTGCGGCAGTGTTTGTCGGCGCGCTCGGCAGCACGGTTACCGATCTCGGGCCCTGGTACCAAGGCTTGCAGAAGCCGGATTGGCAACCGCCCGGTCCCGCCTTCGGCGCGATTTGGACAGCGATCTATGCGCTGACAGCAGCAGCAGCCGTCGTCACATGGCGGCGCGCACCAAAGGGCGCCGAGCGCGAATGGCTGATAGGCCTGTTTGCGCTGAACGGTTTTCTGAATGTGCTGTGGAGCTTGCTGTTCTTCCGCTTGCAACGGCCCGATTGGTCGCTGATCGAAGTCGTCGCGCTTTGGCTTTCGATCGTTGCGTTGATCATTTTCACCGCGCGGCATTCGCGTCTCGCCGGTGTTTTGCTGACGCCGTATTTGATCTGGGTGTCGCTGGCCGCCGTACTCAATTACGAGGTGGTGCGTCTGAACGGACCGTTCGGCTGATCGCAATCGGAGCAGCGCACCGTGCAGGACTTCGTACTCAGCGGCCGCGCGGTGAAAATGATCAACGCAACGNTCGCAATCGGAGCAGCGCACCGTGCAGGACTTCGTACTCAGCGGCCGCGCGGTGGATGTCGTTCTGCTGGTCATCGCGTTCGAGTTCGTCGTGCTCGTCAGCCTCGCGCGCGAACAGCGCACGCGCGCGGCGGTGACTTGGTTCTTTGCGTTAATGCCCGGCGTCATGCTGCTGTTGGCGCTCAGGGCGGCTTTGGTTGGAGCGGGTTGGCCATGGGTAGCGTTGTTGATCGCCGCGTCGTTTCCGTTTCACCTGATCGATCTCATGCGCCGCAGGTAAACCCGCTTCCGGTCGGTGACCCGCGCATCGAGCGCTTCCTGCTCGGCCGCTCTCGCGCCGAGGGCGTGTTTCAAGATTTCACCGGCCGCATTCGCCGCCGCTTCGCCATTGGCCTGGATGGCCGCATGGACGATGGGGCGCTGGTGTTGAGCGAGGATTTCCTGTTCGACGATGGCGCTACCGAACAACGCGTTTGGCGCATCACGCCAATCGGAGCCGACGCCTACACCGCCAACGCCGACGACATGATTGGCGAGGCGCGCGGCGCCGTTCGCGGCGGCGTGCTGCGCTGGTCGTATTTGTTTTCTCTGAAACTCGGAGCGCGGCGGATGCGGGTGCGCTTCCACGACACCTTCGTGCAGACGGCGGAAGATACGCTGCTGAACGTCGCCCGCGTCACCAAGTTCGGGTTCGAATTGGGCCGCAGCACCCTCATCTTCCGTCGCGAGGCCTGAATACGACAAGGCCGCCGAAGCTGAGCTTCGACGGCCTTGAGGTTAGGCTTTACGAGGGTCTTATTCCGCGTTCGCCTTCAAGTAGGCGATGACGTCGGCGCGTTGCTGCGGATTGCGCAAGCCAACGAACGCCATGGTCGTGCCCGGAATTCTCGCGCGCGGATTTTCCAGGTACGTGAAGAGCTCTTGCTCGGTCCAGACGATGTCAGAGGCCTGGTTCGCCGCCGAGTAACGGAAGCCTGGGATCGTTCCCGATTCACGACCGATAATGCCATAGAGCGATGGGCCGACGCGGTTCACACCTTGCTCGGGCGAGTGGCAGGTTGCGCATTGTGCGAAGATACGCTGACCGCGCGCCGTGTCGCCGGTGAGCTGTGCGCCGCTTGCGTCTGTGATGCTCAGTGCGATCTGTGTCGCGGCCGGCGGGCCGGCGGGCGTTTCGGCAGCGGGCGGCGCCTCAGCGGGCGCTTCGGCCGTCGTCGTCGGCGGCGCTTCGGCCGAATTGTCCGCGGCCGGCGAACATGCCGCTGCAGCCAGCACCAAGCCAAGCGCGGCCGCACCAATCAATGAACGCATTCAAGCTCCTCCCGAAGAGTCTAATTCGCGCTACTCCGACGCCCGGGGCGCGCGACTGTCAAGATATTTCGACAACCAATACCGTCCAGCACCAAAACGTCGAGTGGGGCCACTACGACTATACGTCCCGCTATTCGCTCCGGTTCATGCCGCCGAACCCTTCTGGAAAGTGCGTGTTCTTGTGCGCTGCGGCAAAGCTCTGAAAGTGCTGCGCCGCCACGGACAATTCATGGTCGGCGCGATGGATGATGTACCATTGGCGCACGATCGGCGTACCGCGCGCATCAAGTGCAACGAGCTTCCCCTCAGCCAGTTCCGCAGCGCATGTGTGTGCGGATATAATGGCGATGCCCAACCCCGCCATCACCGCCTGCTTGATGGTTTCATTGGTGCCCATATCGACCAATTGAACCGGCCGCTCGCCGCCGACGCGGTCCAAAAACCGGCTCATCAGCATGCGCGTGCCCGATCCTTCCTCGCGCGCCAGGAAGGTTTCCTGCTGCAATTCAGCGTGCGCGATATCGCGGCGGCCAGCGAGCTGGTGGTCGGGCGGAGCGATCAGCACGTGCGGATGGTCGCCAAGTTCCTCGCGCACCAACGGCACGTCTTCGGGCGGGCGGCCCATGATGCAGAGATCGAAATTGCGTTGCCTAAGCCCGGCAAGAATCTCGCCGCGATTGCCGATGACGAGCTTCACGACGATGCCTGGGTGCGCCCGCTGAAAGCCGGCGACGATGCGCGGCGCGAAATACTTGCCGGTGCTGACGACGCCCAGGCGCAACAACCCCACCGCGCCAGCATGCAGCGCGTTGATCCGGTCGCTGAGGCGGTCGAGCAGCCCGTCCATCTCGTTCGCGGCTTCAAGGATTTCCGCACCCAGCGCGGTCGGCTCGAACCCGCCAGCTGAACGCTCAAGCACCTCGCCACCGGCTTGTTTTGACAGTAATTTCAATTGGATGGATATCGCCGGCGGAGTGACGTGGAGCGCCTTCGCAGCCGCCGTGATCGAACCTAGCCGCGCCGTCGCCGAGAGCGCGCGCAGCTGGCGAATGGAGAGCCCACGGAGATCTGACATTTAGTTTTTCTTTCGGCAGCGTCGTTCTTTTAACATTTTCTTTTTCCGCCCCGCGCGCAAGGCTTTCCCCTGCACGGGTGTTCGGCCCGACCTCGAAGGGCGCGGACATGGTCGTGAAAAAGGGGAAAACCCCGCCGCCCTTGGACCATCTCGGCGACGTCCTGATCGCCTGGGCCGGCGCCAATCGTCAGCGCAGTGACATTGCCGAAGTGGTGGTGGGGCTCGCCTCGGGCGCGCGGAATTTGGCGGCTATTTTGGCGCGCGGTGCGCTAGCGGGCGATATCTCCGCCGCGACCGGCGCGACGAATTCCGATGGCGACGTCCAAAAGACCATCGATGTCGTCGCCAACGATATCTTTATCGCCGCGCTGAAGCACACGCCGGCAGCATTTCTCGCATCCGAGGAAAGCGACGCGCCGATTGCCTTGCGCGAGGGCGGTACCCTGGCCGTTGCGATCGATCCGCTCGATGGCTCGGGCAATGTCAGCGTCAATCTCACTGTCGGCGCGATCTTTTCGATTTTGCCCGCTGCGCAAACGGCGAAAGCATCCTTCCTCCGTCCATGCGCCGATCAACTTGCCGCCGGCTACTTCCTCTTTGGGAGCAGCACGCTTCTGGTGCTGACGGTCGGCGCGGGCGTCGATCTCTTCGTGCTCGATCCGGACGATCAAACATTCAAGCGCGCTGAAGCGAGCTTGCGCGTTCCCGACAGCGCAGCGGACATCGCCATTAATATGTCGAACCGGCGACACTGGCCGGCGCCGACGCGTACCTTCGTTGACGACTGCATCGAAGGCGTGGGCGGCCCGCGCGGTGTGGATTGCTACGCGCGCTGGTTGGCGGTGATGGTGGCGGAAGCGCACCGCATTTTGCTGCGCGGCGGCGTCTATCTCTATCCGGCGGACGCGCGTCCCGGCTTCGAGCAGGGCAGGTTGCGTCTTCTTTATGAAGCCGCACCGATCGCCATGCTGATGGAGCAAGCCGGCGGCGCCGCCACTGATGGTCACGCGCGGATTCTGGAGAAGACGCCGCTGAGTTTGCACGAGCGCACGCCGCTTGTGTTCGGCTCGGCCAAGGAGGTCGAGTCCATCCGCCACTATCACGACGATCCAGCTTACAACCAAGACGCCGCGCCGCTGTTTCATCAGCGCGGCCTGTTTAAATCGTGAGGCGGCGATGTCTGTGAGTCATCCCGTCATCTCAGTGGTCGGCTCCTCCGGCGCGGGCACGAGCACGGTCAAGCACACGTTCGATCAGATTTTCCGGCGCGAAGGCATCAAGGCCGCGTCGATCGAGGGCGATGCCTTCCATCGCTACAATCGGGCCGACATGAAAGCCGAACTCGCCCGCCGCTTGAGCGAGGGCGATCCGACGTTCAGCCACTTCTCCATCGAAGCCAACATCCTTGATGAATTGGCGGCGCAATTCAAAACCTATGGCGAAACCGGTCGCGCCCGCACGCGCCGCTACATCCATGACGAAGCCGAGGCCAAAGAGCATGGCGTCGCCCCCGGCAATTTCACCGAGTGGGAAGACTTCGGCGACGGCACCGACTTGCTTTTCTACGAAGGCCTGCACGGTGCGCTGAAGACCGACGAAATCAACATCGCCGACCATGCCGATCTGAAGATCGGCGTCGTGCCTGTCATCAATCTGGAGTGGATCCAGAAGATGCACCGCGACCGCGCCTCGCGCGGCTACACTACGGAAGCGGTCACCGACACGATCCTCAGGCGCATGCACGCCTACGTGCACGTGATCTGCCCGCAGTTCAGCCATACCGACATCAACTTCCAGCGCGTACCGATCGTCGATACGTCCAACCCCTTCATCGCGCGTTGGATTCCGACCGTGGGCGAAAGCCTTGTCGTCATTCGCTTTCGCGATCCGCGCGGCATCGATTTCCCGTACCTCGTGGCGATGATCAACGGCAGCTGGATGAGCCGCGCCAATTCAATCGTGATCCCCGGCGATAAGCTCGATCTGGCGATGCAACTCGTGCTGACGCCGATGATCCTGCGCCTGGTGGATCGCAAACGGAGGGCGGCTGGATGACGCGCAACACTCGAGAAGGGAGGACGCCATGGCGCGCATAACATTGCGGCAGCTGCTCGATCACGCCGCCGAGCGCGGCTATGGCGTGCCCGCGTTCAACGTCAACAATATGGAGCAGGGGCTGGCGATCATGGAGGCGGCGCGCGCGTGCGCTGCGCCGGTGATCATCCAAGCCTCGCGCGGCGCGCGCTCATATGCCGGCGACATCATGCTATCGAAGATGATCGACGCGCTGGTGGAGATGTATCCAGAAATTCCGCTCTGCCTGCACCAGGATCACGGCAACAGCGACGCAACGTGCCTCACCGCCATCCAGCACGGCTTCACCAGCGTCATGATGGACGGCTCGTTGCTGGCCGATGCAAAGACGCCGGCGTCGTACGAGTACAATGTCGAGATCACAGCGCGCGTGGCGGCCATGGCGCATGCCGTTGGCGCCTCGGTTGAAGGCGAGCTCGGCGTGCTGGGCAGTCTTGAGACAGGCATGGGTGAGGCCGAAGACGGCCACGGCGCAGAGGGAAAAATCTCGCACGATCTGTTGCTGACTGATCCCGACCAAGCCGTCGACTTCGTCGCGAAAACTAAAGTCGATGCGCTCGCCATCGCCATGGGCACCAGCCACGGCGCCTACAAGTTCAGCCGCAAGCCGGATGGCGACATTCTCGCCATGCATGTGATCGAAGCCATCCACGCGAAGCTGCCGAACACGCACCTCGTCATGCACGGCTCGTCATCGGTGCCGCAAGAGCTGCAGGACATCATCAACAAAAACGGCGGCGTGATGCCGCAAACCTATGGCGTGCCGGTCGAGGAGATCGAGCGCGGCATCCGTTCTGGCGTGCGTAAGGTCAACATCGACACGGACTGCCGCATGGCGATGACGGCGCAGTTCCGCAAGCTCGCAACCGAAAAGCCCGACGAGTTCGATCCGCGCAAATTTCTGAAGCCGGCGATGGACGCGATGCGCGATCTTTGCCGCGACCGTTTCGAACGCTTCGGCGCCGCCGGCAACGCCGAGAAGATCAACCCGCTGCCGATGAGCGCGATGGCCAAACGCTACGCCAGCGGCGCGCTCGATCCCACCATCGCCGCCTCACAAGCCGCCTAAGTTCAACACTAGCCGAAAGCGACGTCCATGCCCGACACCGCAGCGAAAAACCCAGCCGGCGCCGAGCGCTACAAAGCCGGCGTGATGGAATATAAGAAGATGGGCTATTGGGAGCCCGACTACCAACCCAAGGACACCGATCTTATCGCGATGTTTCGCGTGACGCCGCAAGAAGGCGTCGATCCGGTTGAGGCGTCGGCGGCGGTCGCTGGCGAAAGCTCGACGGCGACCTGGACCGTAGTGTGGACCGATCGGCTCACCGCTTGCGAAGTCTATCGCGCCAAGTGCTATCGCGTCGACGCGGTGCTGAACACCGGCGAGGGCACGAAGACCGAGGCGCAATACTTCGCCTACATCGCCTACGATCTCGACCTGTTCGAGCCAGGTTCGATCGCCAACCTCACAGCTTCGATCATCGGCAACGTCTTCGGCTTCAAGGCGGTGAAGGCGCTGCGGCTGGAGGATATGCGCATCCCCGTCGCTTATCTGAAAACCTTCCAGGGTCCAGCGACAGGTGTCGTCGTCGAGCGCGAGCGGCTCGACAAATTCGGCCGCCCGCTGCTTGGCGCGACGACCAAACCGAAGCTCGGCCTCTCAGGCCGCAACTATGGCCGCGTCGTCTATGAGGCGCTGAAGGGCGGGCTCGATTTCGTCAAGGACGACGAGAACATCAACTCGCAGCCCTTCATGCATTGGCGCGACCGCTTCTTGTACGTGATGGAGGCGGTGAACAAAGCGTCGGCCGCGACCGGCGAAGTCAAGGGCCACTATCTCAACGTCACCGCCGGCACCATGGAGGAGATGTACGAGCGCGCCGAGTTCGCCAAGCAATTGGGCTCGGTCATCATCATGATCGATCTCGTGATCGGCTACACGGCGATCCAGTCGATGGCCAAGTGGGCGCGCAAGAACGACATGATCCTACACCTGCATCGCGCCGGCAATTCGACCTACTCGCGGCAGAAAAACCACGGCATGAACTTCCGCGTCATCTGCAAATGGATGCGGATGGCCGGTGTCGACCACATCCACGCTGGAACGGTGGTCGGCAAGCTCGAAGGCGATCCGCTGATGATCAAGGGCTTCTACGACACGCTGCTGTCGGAGAAAACGTCAGTCAGCTTGGAGCACGGGCTTTTCTTCGAGCAGGATTGGGGATCGCTTAACAAAGTGATGCCGGTGGCCTCGGGCGGCATTCATGCCGGCCAGATGCACCAACTCATCCACTATCTCGGCGAAGACGTCGTGCTGCAATTCGGCGGCGGCACCATCGGCCACCCGCAAGGCATCCAGGCGGGTGCTACGGCCAACCGCGTAGCGCTCGAAGCGATGATCATGGCCCGCAACGAAGGCCGCGATTATCTGAACGAAGGCCCGGAAATCTTGCAGGAAGCGGCGAAATGGTGCGGCCCGCTGCGCGCCGCGCTCGATACCTGGAAGGACATCACCTTCAACTACGAATCCACCGACACGGCCGATTTCACGCCAACGGCGACAGTGAGCTGAAAAAGGAATCACGACGATGATGAGCAATCACGGCGCCCGGATCACGCAGGGCCAATTCTCGTATCTGCCAGACCTCACGGACGTGCAGATCAAAGCGCAGATCGCATACGCTCTCGATCAGGGTTGGGCGGTGAGCGTCGAGTACACGGACGATCCGCATCCGCGAAACACGTATTGGGAGCTCTACGGTAACCCGATGTTCGACCTGAAGGATCCGGCCGGAATCCTCACCGAGATCAACGCATGCCGGAAGACGTTTCCCAACCACTACATCCGCGTGATGGCGTTCGACGCGACCAAGGGCTGGGAGAGCCCGCGCATGTCCTACATCGTCAATCGCCCAAAGGACGAGCCGGGCTTCGTCGTGGAACGCATCGAGCGCGACGGCCGCAGCCAGGGCTATACAATTCGTTCCTACGCAACGATGAAACCGGAGGGCAAGCGCTACCCGTGAGCTCTGAGACCGTCGCTACCGTTGATCTGCGCGCTGAATTCGCCGCGTCCGGCGTCGCCGAGGTGCTGGACGAGCTCGATCGCGCGCTGATCGGGCTGGCGCCGGTGAAGAAGCGCGTGCGCGAGATGGCGGCTTTGCTGCTGGTGGAGCGCGCGCGCAAGAGCATGGGGCTGACGCAAGCCGCACCGACGCTGCACATGAGCTTCACCGGCAATCCCGGCACCGGCAAAACCACCGTCGCGCTCAAGATGGCCAATTTGCTCCATAAGCTCGGCTATGTTCGCAAGGGTCATCTCGTGACGGTCACGCGCGATGATCTTGTCGGGCAGTACGTGGGCCACACCGCGCCCAAAACCAAAGAAGTACTCAAGCGCGCCATGGGCGGCGTGCTGTTCATCGATGAGGCCTACTATCTCTATCGCCCGGAGAACGAACGCGACTACGGCCAGGAAGCGATCGAGATCCTCCTGCAAGTGATGGAAAATCAGCGCGAGGACTTGGTTGTCATTCTCGCTGGTTACGCTGATCGGATGGACACCTTCTTCTCCAGCAATCCCGGCTTCCGCTCGCGCATCGCCCACCACATCGATTTCCCGGACTTCTCCGACGACGAACTCTTCCAGATTGCCGGCTTCATGCTCGAAGAGCAGAACTACAAGCTCTCCGCCGCCGGCGCGGACGCTTTGCGAGACTACGTCACGCAGCGCCGCGCGCAGCCGCACTTCGCCAACGCCCGCTCCATCCGCAACGCCATCGACCGCGCGCGTTTGCGTCAGGCCAACCGCCTTTTCGAAGCCGCAGCTGGCCCGCTTGACGCCGCCGCGCTCTCCACTCTCGACAGCGAAGACTTCCGCGCCAGCCGCGTCTTCAGCGGCGGCCTCGCCAGCGACAAGAAGCGAGCCGATCCGTGATCAAGGCCATCATCTTCGACCTCGACGGCACGCTGATTGACGGCGCTGAAGATTTGCATGCCGCCGTCAATCTGCTGTTCGCGGAAGAAGGGATCGCGCCCATTACCCTGCGCGCCGTGGAAAGCTTTATCGGCGATGGCATCGGCGCGCTCGTGGCGCGGAGCTATCTCCACGCAGGCGTCGCGCCCGAAAATCTTGCCGAGCGGATCGAACAATTCAAACGTATCTATGCCGCGCAAGGCTATCCGCTCACGCGGCTCTTTCCCGGGGTCTTCGCGGCACTGCGCGACCTCGCCAGCCGCTATCAATTGGGCCTTTGCACCAACAAGGACCAAGCGCACGCGCGCGCCATCCTGCAAAAGCTCGGCATCGCCGAGTTCTTCAGCATGCTGGTCGGCGGCGACACGCTGTCGGTGCGCAAACCCGATCCGCGCGTGCTGGTTAGCGCCGCCCATGGCTGCGGCGCTGGCATCGATGAGATCATCTATGTCGGCGATGGCGCGGTCGATGCCGCCCTAAGTAAAGCGACAGGCGCGATGTTCTTCCTGTACTCGGAAGGCTATCGCGCCGAGCCGCTCGACGCTCTCAATCACGCAGCGTCATTCTCCGACTATGCGCAACTCCCCGCCCTGGTGCGTCTCGCGGAGGAGGGGAACCTGCCCGGGCGCGCAAACCAAGAGTAGCGCCCGCGCCGTCCTTGCCGCACACTTTCGCGAACAGATAAGGATGGCCGATGCGCCGCTTGTGGGTCTTGGGTGTGATGGTCGCGGTGTTGGGATTGATGTCGTGCGCGCCGTTCAGTCGCGACATCCCGTACGCGACACTCGAGAGCCGCTACGCCGATGGCACGTCGCAATACATCGACTTGTCCGATGGCGTGCGCATGCATTACCGCGTGCACGGTCCAGAAGCCGCGCCGGTGCTCGTGCTGGTGCACGGCTTTGGCGCCTCGGTGCATACATGGGAGCCGTGGGTCGAGCGGCTGCAGAGCCATTACCGCATCATCAGCGTGGACTTGCCCGGCCATGGCCTCACGCGCGCCCCGAGCGGCTACAGCTTCTCCGCCGGCTCTAACGCGCGGTTGATCGAAGACCTTACACAGCGGCTCAACGTGCGGCGCTTCACGTTTGTCGGTCACTCGATGGGCGGCGCCGTCGCGGTGCGCTACGCATTGGCGCATCCGGAGAAGCTCGACGCCCTCGTGCTCGTCGCCGCCGCAGCGTGGCCGCGCGAGCAGCAGCGCACAGGTAACACGCCGCTCGCGTTTCAGTTGCTGCGCAATCCGGTTGGCCGCGCCATCCTGCGTTACGTCAATCCGCGCCTGTTCGCCGAACGCGGTCTCGTCTCGGCCTATAATGACCGGTCGATGGTGCGCGAAGAAGTGGTGGATCGTTATGTCGATCTTGCGCGTGCGCCGGGGCATCGCGCTCTGCTTTCCTCCGACCGCAACAATCGTGGCGACCCGCCGCTCACGCCCGAGGACTTCGCTGGCATCGCCATCGCGACCTTGGTGATTCATGGCGAGAACGATCGCATCATTCGGGCGGACGATAGCCGCGCGCTCGCCGCCGCGATCCCACAGGCGCGCCTTGTGATCTATCCCGATACCGGACACATGCCGATGGAGGAGACGCCCGATCGATCCGCCGCCGACCTCCGCGCCTTCATGGAAGCGCCCCGCTGAGCTCTGTTGAAGCGCGCGCTCAACGGCTGGCCGCCGCAATCTCCCCAATCCGACGCCCGCCGAAAGGTGGGCGTCGCTCGTCGCACAGTTGCTGGACTTGGGCGTCGCGCCCGTGTGCAATGGCGGGTCAACGGGGAGCGGTTTATGCGGACATTTCTGATGGCGGCGGCGGCTTTGGGCCTTGCGGCGTGCGCCACGGCCAGCGGCGGCGCGCCGACGGCGGGCAGTGGCCAACCGGCTTCGGTCGAAGAGCTCATGGCCGGCGTCGATGTTCCCTATGAGCGTTTCACGCTCGACAATGGCCTCACGGTCCTCGTCCACGAAGATCGCAAAGCGCCGATCGTCGCCATCGCGGCCTGGTACAATATCGGCTCCAAGGATGAGCCGCCGGGGCAAACCGGCTTTGCGCACCTGTTCGAACACATCATGCTGTTCAACGGCACCGAGCACATTCCGAACCTGATCGAGCCGTTGCGCGACATGGGCGCCACCAATTGGAACGGCACCACCTGGTTCGATCGCACCAACTATTTCCAGACCGTGCCCACGCCGGCGCTCGAGCGCGGCCTCTACATCGAGAGCGAGCGCATGGGCTATCTGCTTGGCGCGCTGACGCAGCAATCGCTCGATGCGCAACGCGGCATCGTGCAAAATGAAAAGCGCCAGGGGGACAACCAGCCCTATGGCCTGGCGTTCTATCGCATCCTCGAAGGCCTCTTCCCGGAGGGCCACCCGTATCGCCACTCTACCATCGGCTCGATGGCCGATCTTGACGGTGCGTCGCTTGAGCAAGTGCGCCAGTGGTTCCGCGACAATTACGGCCCGAACAATGCGGTGCTCGTGTTGACGGGGGACATCAACGCCGCCGAAGCACGACCATTGGTCGAGCGCTATTTCGGCCAGATCTCGCGCGGGCGCCAGAACGTGCCGGCCGCCGCCGATATCCCGACTTTGTCTGCGCCCGTATCTGAAGTGATGACGGACCGCGTCGCCAACTCGCGCCTCTATCGCGTTTGGGCCGTGCCTGGCCTTGCCGACGAAGATCAACAGGACTTGAACGCCGCGGCGCAAGTGCTCGGCGGCCTCGCCACCTCGCGGCTTGACCGCGAATTGGTGCGCGGCGATCAGACGGCTGTCTCGGTCACGGCGTCCGTGCTGCCGTTCCAGCGCTTGAGCCTGTTCTTCGTCACCGCTGACGTGGCGCCTGGCCAAGACGTGCAAGCGGTCTCCGCTCGGCTCGACGGCATCATCCGTGACTTCGTCGCAAGCGGCCCGACCGAGGATGAAATCCAACGCGTTGCGACAGGGCAGGTTGCTGCCGGGCTTTTCGCGATCGAGCAGATCGGCGGCTTCAATGGTCAAACCGTGGCGCTCGCCAACGGCGCCGTGATCGCGGGCGATCCCGGCTTCTTCCGCCGCAATCTGCTTGCCTACGGCGACATCACGCCGGCCAGCGTGCGCGACGCCATGGGCCGTTGGCTCACGCGTCCGGTCTATTCGCTCCGCGTCGATCCCGGCGTGCGCGAGCCGTATCCGGAAGCCACCGCCACCAATCGCCCGGCGCCCGACAACAGTCCGCCGACAGTCACGCCACGTGATCCGATGCCGCCGCTCGGCGAAATCGCCGATCTCGATTTCCCGGATGTCGAGCGCGCGCGTCTCTCCAATGGCATCGAGGTCGTCTATGCGCGCCGCGACGCTATCCCGGCGACGTTGGTGGCTATCGATTTCGATGCCGGCATCGCCGCCGATCCGCAAGGCGCGTTCGGCCTGCAGACGCTCACCATGTCGCTGATGTCTGATGGCGCAGACGGCATGGACGCGATGCAGATCGCTGAACAACAAGAGCGCCTTGGCGCAACCATCTCGACCGGCGGCAGTCTCGATCGCTCCGCCGTCACGCTCACGGCGCTTTCAGCCAACCTCGCGCTCTCGCTCGACTTGATGGCCGACATCGTGCAGCGCCCGGATTTCGCCGAGTCCGAATTCACCCGTCAGCGCGCGCAACAGCTCGCGGCAATCTCCTCCGAAGCGACATCGCCGAACGGTTTGGCGGGCCGCGCCTTGCCGCCCTTGCTCTATGGCGCCAGCCATCCTTACGGGCGGCCGGCCTCTGGGCTGGGTAGCGCGGCATCTGTCGGCGGGCTCGATCGCGATGATTTGGTCACGTTCCACCGAACCTGGATCAGGCCGGAAACAGCACGTATCTTCGTTGTTTCGGATCGCCCGCTCTCGGAAGTGCGGCGTCTGCTTGACGCGCGCTTCGGCACTTGGCGCGGCGCTGCGGACGTGGCGGTTGGGCGTAAAGATTTTTCCGCGCCGATCCCTGCGCCGCAATCGCGCATCGTTATCGTCGATCGCCCGCAATCGCCGCAATCGGTGATTTCCGCCGGCGCTGTGCTGCCGATCACCGGCCGCGACGACACGGTGACGCTCAATGCCGGCAACGAGGTGCTGGGCAATAACTTTCTGTCGCGCATCAACACGGAAATCCGCGAGCGGCGCGGCTGGTCTTATGGCCTCTCCGGCGTCGTGCAATTGCGTGAGGGCCGCGTGCCGTATGTGATCAACGCGCCGGTGCAAGCGGACCGCACGGGCGACTCGATCCGCGTGCTGATGGAGCAGGTCAACAGCTTCCGGAGCGACAATGGCGTCACCGAAGCCGAGCATCTGCGCGTCATCAACGGCAACATCCGCCAACTGCCGGGCCTCTACGAAACCGCAGGATCGGTGCTCGGCGCGCTGCGCGGCAATGCGCTCTATAATCGCCCCGACGATTACTGGGAGCGCATCGCCAGCCGTTATCGCGGCATGACGGCGGGCCAGATGGACGATGCAGTACGCAGCGTCGTCGATCCGGCGCAGTTCGTTTGGGTGGTTGTCGGAGATGCATCCGTGGTGCGCCCACAGCTGGAAGGCTTGGGTCTGCCGATCGAAGTGGTGCAGCCGAACTAATATGGAGCGCGGGCGTCCTCGCCCGCATCTTTGTGCCAGCTACCAACACGCGTCCGAGCTTGACTGATCAAGTGGAATGCGGGCGAGGACGCCGCGCTCCATATTAGCGCTTAACGAGTTCGAAGATGCGCGCGCACATCGCGCTGCGCGCATCCGCCAGCGGCGCGATGATCGTGAAATGGTTCGCGCCGGCGATCGCTTCGTAGCGCGTCGCAACGCCCTCGGCGCCCCAGGCTTCCACGATCGCCGCGCTCTGGCGCAAATACTCGCTCGACTCATCGGCGCCGACGACGGCGTCCAGGATCTTGCCCTCTGGCCCGGGCCAGGTGAGGGGACTTAACGCCTCCGCCTCGGCGTCATCCAAACGCAGCGCGGTATTGAGGCTCGTAGGCACGAGCGGCGCCAGTTCGAACAGTCCGGAGATCGCATACGCCGCCGGCACGTGCGCTTCGGTCGCCAGCAAACACGCGGCAAGATGCCCGCCGGCCGAGTGGCCGCTGACAATCACCGGCGCGTTCGTTTCGCGATGAAGCGCGGTGCACGCCGCGCGCGTCTGTTCCACGATGTCGCCGACGCGCACGTTCGGGCAGAGATCATAGCTAGGCACGGTGACGCTGACGCCCAGCGCATTCAGTCCAGCCGCCATGTGCGAGAAGAAGCTTTTGTCGAGCGCCTGCCAGTAGCCGCCGTGAATGAACATCACCGCAGGGCCGGCGCCCGCCTCGAACAAATCAAACGTGTGCCGCTCGCCATCGCCATAGCGCACTACGCGCGGCGGCCGTGCTTCACGATACGCCGCCGCATCCTTCGCCCAGCCCGCAATGATCGCCGGATGCTCGGGCACGCGGGCGCGGTTGTTGTACTCGGCTTCGAGATCGAGGCTCATTCCTCGTCAGGAAAGTCGAAGCCCGGCCACTTCGAGCCATAAAGCTGATAGCCGAGGATGGTATAAGTTTGCGCCACGTTAGGATGCGCGCGAATGGTCTCGGTGACCACGTTTTGGATCGTGTTCAGATCCGGGTGCTCGATGCGCACGAGCAAGTCCCATTCGCCCATGATCGAGTAGATATCCATGATCTTGTCACTGTCGTCGCGCAGCGCATTGCCGACCGCTTCCGGCGTCGCGCCCTGCACGCGCACAAAGATAAAGAGGCTATGGTCCGCCATTGTATGCTCCTGCGTGTCGTTTAGCGCGGGACAACCGCCGTTGTCTCGATTTCAATGAGCGCCGCATCCTCGATCAGCGCTTTGACCTCGACCACGGCCATTGCCGGATAATTCTTGCCCATCTTCTCCCGCCAGATCGCGCCGATCTCGGCCAGTGACGCGAGATAGGCGCGCTTATCGGTGATGTACCAGGTCATCCGCGCGACATGCTCCGGCCCCGCGCCGGCTTCGCGCAGAACAGCAAGCGTGTTGTCGAGCGTCTGCGCAAATTGCGCCGGCAGTGTCGTTGCCTCGAACGCGCCCTCAGGTGTCCAGCCGATTTGGCCAGCAACGAACACGATGCGCCCGTCCGCCTCGATGCCGTTTGAATAGCCCTTGGGGCGCGGCCAGCCGTGGGGGAGGAGCGTCCTCATGCGATTTCCGCGAACCTGGCGATCGCCGCGCGCAGATCGGCCGGCCACGGCTCGGCTTTCATGCTCTCAAGATCGGTGAACACGATCGTTTGGTCGAAGCGCGCCACCGCGCGGTCGCCGACCGCCGCCAGATGCCGCAACTCCAATGACGATGTTCCCAACGCCTGCACGCCTAAGCTCTGGCGCAGCACATCGCCCATGTGCACCGGCGCAACGAACTCGCTCTCGAACCGCACCGTGGGCACAGCCTTACGCTGGTCGATATGTAGCGCCTTGAACGAAAAGCCCAAGCTCGCGAACCAATCCTCGACCGCTTCGTTCACCAGCGCAAAGAAACGCGGATAGAACATGATGCCGGCCGCGTCGCAGTGCTCGAAGCGAACGATAACGTCACGTGTGAACGGGTTCATGGAGTCTCGCGGAGTTTGAAGCGCTGCAACTTGCCGGTATGCGTCTTTGGCAGCTCGGCGACGAATTCGACGGCGCGCGGATATTTGTACGGCGCGATCGTTTGCTTGACGTGATCCTGCAGCGCCGCTGCGCTCGCGTCAGCCTCGGCTTTGAGCACCACGAACGCCTTGACGATCTGCCCGCGCTGCTCGTCAGGGACCCCGATCACCGCCGCCTCGGCCACGGCATCATGCGTGAGCAAAGCGTTCTCTACTTCCGGCGCGCCAATATTATAGCCAGACGAAATGATCATGTCGTCAGCGCGCGAGACGTACCAGAAATAGCCGTCCGCATCGCGCCGATAGAGATCGCCAGTGACATTCCAGCCGTTGACGACGTAGGTCTTCTGCCGCTCATCCGCGAGATAGCGGCAGCCCGTCGGTCCGCGAATGGCGAGACGCCCTTCGCCTTCGCTCTC
>QBMO01000060.1:0-5645 GCA_003242075.1 Alphaproteobacteria bacterium | reverse complement strand
GTTCTCATCGAGCAGCGTAGCTTCATAGCCTGGCACGGCTTTGCCTGTGGCGCCGGGCCGGATCTCGTCGTCGCGCGCCGAGATGAAGATGTGGATCATCTCGGTCGCGCCGATGCCATCTATGATGCGGACGCCGGTGCGTTCGAACCATTGGTCCGACGTTGCTTGCGGCAGGTGTTCGCCGGCCGAAACGCAGGTGTGCAGCGATGCGAGCTTGCTCAGGTCCTGCTTCATCAGCGCGCGATAGCCGGTCGGGGAGGTGAAGAGCGTGGTGCCCTTGTGCTGCGCGATCGTATCGGCCAGCACGTCGAAGCCTGGCTTGTCGCAGATCACCGTCGCCGCGCCGACGCTTGCTGGGAAAATCACGCCAGCGCCAAGCCCGAAGGTGAACGCCAAGGGCGGCGTGCCGACGAATACGTCTGTTGCCTTCGGTTGCAGCACGTGGCGCGAGAACGTTTCCGCCATGGCGGCGATGTCGCGGTGGAAGTGTACGCATCCCTTCGGCGTGCCCGTCGTGCCGGAGGTGAAGGCGATCAGCGCCGGATCATCTGCGGCTGTGGCTGCGGCGGCAAACGCAACAGGCGCGGCCGCCATGCGTTGATCGAGGTTGTCGGTCGAGACGATGTGCTTCAACACCGGCGCGTCGGCGCGCGCTTGCTCCAGCTCCGCCGTGCGATGTGCATCGACGATGGCGTGGCTGATCTGCGCCTTATTGAGGATCACAGCGAGTTCATGCGCGCGCAGCATCGGCATCGTGCCCACAGCCACGCCGCCGGCGCGCAAAACGCCCCACCAAACCGCAATCGAGTGGCGCGTGTTCGAAGCGTGAATGAGCACCCGATTGCCGGGAACGAGGCCGAAATCATGTGTCAGCACATGCGCGATGCGCGATGCTTCCTGCAGAAGGTTTTCGTAAGTGAGCGTCGCTGAAGAGAATAGGACTGCGTTGCGAGCGCCGTGGCCGCCGGCGATTGCGGCGTCGAGCATGGCGCTAGCATTGTATGCTTGAGGAAACTGCAGCTCCGGCAGTGTGAAGCGCAGCTCCGGCCATTGATCGCGCGGCGGGAGATTGTCGCGCACGAAGGTGTCGACATGGCCGCTCATTCAATCGCCCTCGAACACCGGCTTCTGCTTGCCCGCGAAGGCAACGTAAGCGCGCTCGAAATCCTTCGTCTGCATGCAAATCGCCTGCGCTTGTGCCTCCGCCTCCAGCGCTTGCTCCAAGCTCATATTCCATTCCATGTTGAGCTGGTTCTTGGTCATGGAGTGCGCAAACGCGGGGCCGTGCGCCAGATCGCGCGCGAACGCTTGGGCCTCGGCAAGCGGCGCATCCACGACGCGGTTATAAAACCCCCAAGCGGCGCCTTCCTCAGTGCTCATCGAGCGGCCGGTGTAGAGCAATTCGCTCGCGCGGCCGTGGCCGATGATACGCGGCAGGATCGCGCACGCGCCCATGTCGCAACCGGCGAGGCCGACGCGCGTGAACAGGAATGCGGTTTTGGCGTTGGGCGCCGCGAAGCGAATATCGCTGGCCATAGCCAGGATCGCGCCCGCGCCAGCGCAGACGCCTTCAACCGAAGCCACGATCGGATGCGGGCAGGCGCGCATGGCTTTGACCAGATCGCCAGTCATGCGCGTGAAGCGCATGAGCTCAGGCATTGTCATTTTGGTGAGCGGCGCGATGATGTCGTGCACATCGCCGCCGGAGCAGAAGTTGCCTCCCGCGCCGGTGAGAACGATGGCGCGGCAATCATCGGCGTACACGAGTTGGCGAAAGAGATCGCGCAGCTCGGCATAGCTCTCGAACGTCAGCGGGTTTTTCCGTTCCGGCCGGTTCAGCGTCACGGTCGCGACGCGATCTTCGACGCGCCACAAGAAATGCTCCGCCGCGTAATCCGCGCTCTTCCACGCATCGCCGATCATGCCGCGGCTCCTCCCTTTGACAGCGAGCGCCTGAGCGAAGCCTTAGCGGCGTCGAGCAAGCGCATCAGCGCGGTCTTGTCGGCTGGGCCGAGATCGCGCAACAGCGCGTCGACGCAAGCCGCGTGCGCCTTGGCCATGCGCCTGAATACGCTTTCACCGGCGCGCGTCAATCGTACGCGTTGCACACGCCGGTCGTTTGCGTCCTGTTCCGATGCGATCAGCCCGTCCGCTTCGAGCCGCGTTCGCAACTGCGTAACGTTGCCGTTGGAGACGAGCAGGTATTGCGACACCTCGCCGAGCGTGAGGGCCCCATGCCGATCGAGCGCGGAGAGAAAATCGAAGCGCGCGATGGTCGAATCAAATCGCGCGCGCATCAAGGCGTCGACTTCACGTTCGATCAGCCGGCCGGCGGCGAGCAGGCGGAGCGAGAGACGAACCGCGTCACTCAAATCTCGCCGCCCGACATCGGGATTGCCGCGCCGTTTGTCGCCGCAGCGCCATCGCTGCAGAGCCAAGCGATGGCGCTGGCGACTTCCTCGGGCTTGATCAGCCGCCCCATCGGATTGCCGGCATAGAGCGAAGCACGCGCTTCTTCTTCGCTAAGCTTGGTCTTGGCGGCGATGGTCTCGGCTGCGCGCGCGACAATGTCGGTTTCGACGTAGCCGGGGCAGATGGCGTTGACGGTGACGCCGTTTTTCGCCGCTTCCTTCGCGAGCGCACGCGCCATGCCGATCATGCCGTGCTTGGAAGCGCAGTACGCAGCGATATAGGCGCCGCCCATCAGGCTTGCGATCGACGCCACATTGACGATGCGGCCCCACTTCGCATCGTACATGTCGGGCAGCGCGGCGCGCGCGCAGAGAAATGCGCCGGTGAGATTGATCGCCAGCGTTTGATTCCACATCGCCAGCGTTGTTTTGTGCAGCGGCGACGACGGCGTGATGCCGGCATTGTTGATGAGGATGTCGATGGCGCCATAGCGATCGCGCGCCGTTGCAAAAGCGGTAGCGACGGAATCTTCGTCCGAGACATCACAGGAGAAACCCTGTGCATGCTCGAACTCCGACGCGGCGCTCTCAACGCGTGCGCCGTCGCGGCCTACCAGCGTGAAGCGCGCGCCCGTCGGCGCCAGAGCACGAGCGGTGGCGAGGCCGATACCGGTGCCGCCACCGGTGATGAAAACGTGGTGGCTCATGGCTCTCCCTTGCGCGCGAGGTTGCGTTGCATCTGTTGTTGGCCGGGGCGGTACTGCTTCGGACCGGCGAGCCCGCCATAGCCTAGCTCCGTGGCGGCGCGAAGCGACCAGTTCGGGTCCATCAAATGCGGCCGCGCCAGCGCGCAGAGATCGGCGCGTCCGGCGGCGAGGATCGAGTTGACATGATCCGGCTCGAAAATGTTGCCGACCGCCATCGTCTTCACGCGCGCCTCGTTGCGGATGCGATCGCAGAACGGCGTTTGAAACATGCGTCCATAGACGGGGCGGGCGTCCGGCGTGGTTTGGCCGGCGGACACGTCGATCAAGTCGGCGCCGGCATTGGCGAAGGCTTGCGCGATGGCGATTGAGTCTTCGGCGCTCAGGCCGTCGTCGTGCCAATCCGTGGCCGAGATGCGCACGCTCATCGGCTTGTGCTGCGGCCACGCCGCACGCATGGCTTCGAACACTTCGAGCGGGAAACGCAGCCGGTTTTCGACACTGCCGCCGTATTCGTCATCGCGCTGATTGCTAATCGGCGTCAGGAACGACGAGAGCAGATAGCCGTGGCCGCAATGCAGTTCGATCATATCGAAGCCGGCGTCCTCGGCCATCAAAGTGGCGCGCACGAAATCGGCTTTGACGCGGTCCATGTCGGCGCGCGTCATGGCGCGCGGCGTGGCGTTGCGCTCCGACCAGGCGAGCGGCGAGGGGGCGATGATCTCCCAGTTTCCGCTCGCCAGCGGTTGGTCGGGATGATCTTCGTCCCACGGCGCCCGCGTCGAACCCTTGCGGCCGGCATGCGCCAGCTGCAGCGCGAACTTTGCGCCGGTGCGCGTGTGGACATAGTCCACGATGCGCTTCCACGCCGCGACGTGCTCGGGCTTATACATGCCGGCACAGCCGGGCGTGATGCGCGCATCGGCGCTCACGTCCGTCATCTCCGAGAAGATGAGCCCCGCCCCGCCCATCGCGCGCGCGCCATAATGCACGAGGTGAAAATCACCGACCGTGCCGTCCTCTGCCGAATACATGCACATCGGCGAGACGACGACGCGATTGGCGATGTGCATGTCGCGGAGTTTAAGCGGTGCGAACATGGGTGGGACAGGGCCGCGGGTCTTCAGACCCGCATCTTCAAGCCGCGGCGACAAGTGCGGGTCTGAAGACCCGCGGTCCTCTGCTGCGAACCAGGTTTCCACGCGCTCAAGAAAGGCGCGATCCCGAACCCGAAGATTCTCATGGCTCATGCGCTGGCTGCGGGTGAGCAGGGAGTACGTGAACTGCAGCGGCTCAAGCGTCGCATAGCGATCGATGTGCTCGAACCATTCGGTCGAGTTGCGCGCGGCGTTCTGGAGCTTGAGCACTTCGACTTGGCGTTCGGCATGATACTCGGCCAGCGCCGCTTCGATTAGCTTGCCGCCATGCAACACTTGCGCGAGTTTGATGGCATCTTCGATGGCGAGTTTAGTGCCCGAGCCAATGGAGAAGTGCGCCGTGTGCGCGGCGTCGCCCATCAGGATGAGATTGCCGCGATGCCAGGTGTCGCAGACGATGCGCGGAAAATTGAGCCAGGCAGAGCCGCGCAAGTGCTTGGCGTTGGTCGAGAGCGTGGCGCCGTCGAGATATTTGGCGAAGAGTTTCTCCGATGCGCGGCAAGTTTCGTCCTGATCCATCGTATCGAAGCCGAGCCCGCGCCATGTGGCTTCGCTGCATTCGACGATGAAGGTGGAGGCGCCGTCGTCGAACTTGTAGGCGTGTGCCCAGACCCAGCCATGCTCGGTCCGCTCGAATGCAAACGTGAAAGCGTCGAAGGCTTTGTTGGCGCCGAGCCAGATGTATTTGTTCGGGCGCAGATCGATGTCGACGCCGAAGTGATCGGCATAGAACGTGCGCCACTTTGAACTGGCGCCGTCGCACGCGACGACGAGATCGTATTGCGTCAGCAGCTCAGGATCGGCCTCGACCTCGGTGCGGAATTCGAGGCGTATGCCCAGTTCGCGCGCGCGATCCTGGAGGATATTCAGCAGCCGCTTGCGGCCGATGCCGACGAAGCCGTGGCCGGAGGAGGTGATGGTTTGGCCGTGAATGTGGACGTCGATGTCGTCCCAGTGCGCGAAGCCAGCTTCGATCGCGTCAGCGCTCTTGGGATCGTTGGCGCGCAGGTTTTCCATGGTCTGGTCGGAGAAGACGACGCCCCAGCCGAACGTGTCGCCCGGATCGTTGCGCTCGAACACGACGATGTCGTGCCGCGGATCACGCAGCTTCATCGAGATGGCGAAGACTAAACCGGCAGGCCCGCCGCCGGCGCAGGCGATACGCATAGAAGCTTTATATATGAAATATCATCACAAGCAAGCGAGGCCGCTTGGGTTCCGCTTGAAATGACGATTACTCCGCCGGCGTGCGCACCGGATCGCCAGCGTCGGGCACGTGCGGCTTTGGCAGGAAGCCTTGCACCCAGCGCTCGAGCCGGTCGATCAGCACGAACATGGCCGGCACGAACACCAGGCTCAGCAGCGTTGAGAGC
>QBMO01000005.1:62812-70056 GCA_003242075.1 Alphaproteobacteria bacterium | reverse complement strand
ATTTCATCGCCGCCAACGGCGAGCATGAAGCGGCATACCACGTCGAGCGAGCGGGACCAATCGCCGTGGCGACCGCGAATGGTTTCCAGCGCAGCGGCCCGGATGGCTTCGAGTTCCGGCGCGTCGGAAAGTGCGAAGTCGAGATTTTCGGCCAGGCAGGTCGCGGTCGGCGGCGAGACGAGGCTGTTGACGCGATCGCGCAACAGCCAGGTGTTGGCGTCGTTCTGATTGGCCACGACGATCGCGCCACAGCCCATCATCTCGAACGGCAAATACGACGGATGCTTCGTCATCATCAGCGCCAAACCGGCATGGCAACTGCGATAAAGATCGCCAGTTTGGGCGTAGGGCAACATGCCGATACTGCGAACGACGCCGTGCAAACCGTACTCCGCCGGCTGCCATTGCGCGCCAGCGCATACGATCTCAATCGCATCTCCGCGCCGTTCCTTCAGAAGCTTGAGCGCATTCGCCGCAAGTTCGAAACAATTCCGGGGCACGCCTGGGCGGGCGTAGTAAAACAGGCGCCGCGGCGATCGCGGGCGCAAGGACTCGTCGGGATAGAAGATGCTGGTGTCAATGCAAGGATCGAGCACGACGGCGCGACCGCCATACGTGTTTTCGTAGATGTCCTTGAGCGATTGCGTGTTGGCGATGCCATAGAACCCAAAGCGGTAGGTGAGCTCCGCCTGCGCGTAAGTGCTGCCGGCAGGATAGAAGAGCGGCTCGAAATCCTGCACCAAGTAGAACTTGAGCCCAGCATTCTTGACGCCGAGCAAGACGTAAGCGGTCGTCCACAACGTCGCGACGGAATAGTCCGCGAACGGCACGTTGGCGGTTGCCGTCGGCGTATCCAGCGCAATCACACTCGATCCACTGAGCGAGGCGAAGGTCGACCCAATACTTTCTCGCGTGCGGCTCGTGTCGGTCGGCCCGCAGATCAGGAAGCGGCTTGCGATGCCAAACTCGCGCTGCATGTGATCGGCGAGACGGAAGATCGTCATCAAGCCGCCGTAGAACGGATTGTCGAAAACCGGCAGGTACCAATTGCAAACGCGATCTGAAACGACGGGTGCAAGCCGCTCGGGATACTGTTGACGGCGCGCCAAGTCCTCGGCGCTGGCATCCGTGCATTGCGCGAGAATAAGCGCGTCGTGGGTGTAGCGGCTCCACATACTATGCGCGCCCGCCTTTGAGCTTGAGCGGCGATACAGATGCGAAAGCAGGATGGAAATTGGGATCGTCGCGGAACGTATCGTCCCAATAGGGCTGCACGTCTTTTTCGTTGAGTGCGCGTGTCGCCCGCGCGCGCGGATTAACGACACCGCGCTTGCCGCTTCGCACGATTTGGGCGCAGCGACGAATGAAGACGTCTTGCCATGGGAGATGCTTATCTCGGCTTTCGTCGCCGCCCCATTCGCTGCGTCGCACGACGGCGAGATGCGGTGCGACTGCCGTGACATTACGGAACCAGAGCGGCCCGCCGAACCAGCCCCATTGATAGAGCGGTGACCGCAAGAAGAGCGGCGCACTCGTACCGCTGGCGCCAACGACACGCCCTGCCTCGATCACTTCGCTATCGCGCGTCAGCAGTAAGCTTCCGGCAAAGCCGATGTCCTCATAACCTTGAACCCAGCCGGCCAAATCCATCAGCCAAGCATCGCTGACGGAATCCACTTCACCGCTCACAAACGCGATCACGGGCGACGCCCCAGATGCGGCGGCGGTGAGCATGGCTGCGGTACGCTCAGCCTCGCTGGCGTAGGTGAACACCCGGGGCTTCAGGCCCGCTATGTCGCCGCCAGTGTATGCGGTCGACGACACGATGCTGATCGAGGACGTCCACGATGCGAACAGATCCTTATCGGCGCTGAGCCATGCCGCGAGATCGCGCTGACGTGGATCGCAGATGACGATATCGACGCAAGGGCTGGACGGCTTCGCCCAGTGCAGACGAAACCCACTCTCCTGATCTTCGGTGACGTGCGCGCGCAGACCAAGGCGCGCGACGCGTTCTTTGATCGTGCGGAATTGTGCTGACACGGCATAGGGCTTGGCGGCGATGCCGGTGGCCGTCGAGGTCGGGAGCAGGCGCCAATGATAGTGGACGCCAGGAACGCGGACGACCTCACCGCCATTTTCGATCACACGCAGGAACAGGTCCCAATCCTGAGCGCCATCCGTCTCGGGGCGCCAGCCACCGATCCGTTCTACGACGGCGCGGCGCATGACATTGAAGTGCGTCAAGTAGTTCACGGAGAACATCATCTCCGGACTCCAAGCCGGCTTGAACAGCGGATTGAGCCGCTGTGTGCCGTGCTCGTCGATGCAGTCCTTATCGCCGTAGAAGAAATCCGCCTTGGGGTTGGCGATAGACGCGCGCGCCATGTCGTAAAGCGCCCAAGGCGTGAGCTCGTCGTCATGATCGAGCAGACCGATGAACTCTCCGCGCGAGATGGCGAAGGCGGCGTTCGAGTTGCCGGAAATACCCTGGTTTTCGTTCAACCGGATCGGACGAATGCGCTCGTCGGCAACGGCGAAATCATAGAGCAGCTTCCAGTTTTCTTCGTTCTCCAGATCCGCATAAGCGATGCAGAGTTCCCAGTTCGGGTAGGTTTGCTGCCGTACGGAGTTTACCGTCGCCGCCAACACCGAGCTAGGGACTTTATAGACCGGGACGATGATGCTGATCAGTGGGCCATTCGCCTTGCACTCGGCGTCCTGTCGCTGCGCCTCTAGCCGACCGGCGGAAGGCTCGTGCGCGCTGATCCACTCGGCATAATCTGGAGAAGCGGCGACGCGTTGCGAAATCGGCGCCTCCGGCGAGGCGTCAGGTGAAGACGCTGGCGGCGGCGGTACGCGCACCACCGGCGCGATCGCGCCGCCGCCGCGCAGGCGGCGGTAAGTCCGCTCGGCGAAGCGAAGCATGCCGCCCAACAGCTTCGCTTGCGGCGACGAAACGGGGGCGAGGCGCTTGCGTGCGCGGTTCAGCAGGCGGCCAAGGCGGGCGCCGTATGTCGATGCTTCGGCGCGGTGTTCGCTTAGCTGGCGCTCATAGGCGATAACGGCATTTTGCAGATCGGCGATCTCAACGCTCTTCTGAGCGATTAGACCCTGCAGAGCAGCGGCCTCCTGGGTGACCTCCAAATCGCGCCGAGCTTTCAGATCGTGGTCCGCAGCGCGCGCTGCTTCGAGTTCGGCTAACTGCTTTTGATGCAGCGCCACCTGCGCCGCTTTCGCCTCCACATGCTGGCCGAGCAATTGTGCGGCGCGTGAAGCTTCGTCTAAGCGCGACTGCAGCGACCGGTTGGCCGCCGCCAAGCTGTCCCGGGCCTGGGCGACGGTTTCGAGCTCACCGCGCAAGGCTGCCATCTGGCGATCGGTTTCGGCGATATGAGCGCGCAGCGCCTGCTCTTGTTCCTCCAGCTGACCCGCGCGGTGCGCGGCGCCTTCGTGAGCAGTTCGCGCTTCGCCCACCTGCCCGATCAGATATTCGACATGGACGGCGTGACTCGCATCGGCATCGCGCAGCATCTGACGGATGACTGGAGCCGCATCGTCGAACTTCTTGCGCACTGCATCAAGTGTGGAGAGTGCGGCTGGCGCGTTTGGGTTCTTTGCCAGCACCAACAGCGCCTCGTAAGCGTCGCTTACCCAATGTCGCAACAGAGGATCGAATAGCAATTGCTCGGCGGACGACCAATGATGACGATGCTCACGCCGCAGGAAACTGCCGATGCGGCCTTCGACATCTGGAATGGCGTGCGGCCACTGCAGCGCAAGATCGTCGGTAACCTTGGCCAGCGCGCCCGACCAATCGCTCAAGAGGTCGTCATACGTGACGATCGAGCGGGCGCGGCCGCGCGTAGCGGCTTCCGCGTCCAGCATGTGACGGAGCCAAAGCAGTGCGGCGGCCCCGCGCGACATGCCGTTGCGTGTCTCCAGCGACTGCGCAACTTCCAGCGGCGAGCGCACCACCAAGACGCAGCGGCTGTCGTAGGCGGCGCTTTCAGTGGCCTCGATAAACAACTCGGCGAAGCGACAGATGCGCGGATCCTTCGCCACGATGAGCGCATCGCCACCGTACTCTGACTTGATCAGGCTGGCGATCTCATCCTTCATTGATTGACGCCAGGCCCAGGGCTGCGCGTTCAAATCCAACGGCATCCAATCGTCCCAAGCGCTGTTCAGCGCGCCGAGAAGACGATCGTGGCACGCGACCAGACGTTCGGACTCCCAATGGCCGGTTTCATTGCCGACGCCGTCACTCATGAGATGCTCGGGCAACTTGGCGCCGGCGATGCTCAAGACGCGCGTTAGCGCGCTCGTGCCGGACCGATGCATGCCGAGTACAAGCACGCAGACGGGACGCGTTGCGGGCGCATGGCGCGTGCGCGTGACGTCGGAAGTCTCTGAGGGAAGGTCGCCGTATTCCATCGGGCCCGGCGTCTCTTTCTGTGACGGGTAGCGTTCCCAGGTATTTTGGCTGCGTGACGCCCTAACGGCAAGCACGCGAAACGCTGTTAGCCCGCCTCGCCCTCGTGGGCGATGCGTTGGAGATAAGTTCCGTAGGTGGATTTGGCCAAACGGTCCCCCAGCGCCAGTAATTGCGCCCGGTCGATGAAGCCCATGCGGTAGGCGACCTCTTCCGGACACGCGATTTTGAGGCCCTGACGCTTTTCGAGCGTGCGAACGAATTCCGCTGCCTCCAAAAGCGAATCTGGCGTGCCGGTATCGAGCCAAGCGACGCCGCGGCCGAGACGCTCGACGCTGAGTTCGCCGCGTTCGAGATAGAGCCGATTGAGATCGGTAATCTCCAACTCGCCGCGCGGCGACGGCTTCAGCGAACGCGCCATCTCCGTCACCCGGTTGTCGTAAAAATAAAGACCGGTGACAGCCCAGTTGGATTTTGGCTTGGCCGGTTTCTCTTCGATCGAGAGCGCTTTTCCGGCGGCGTCGAACGCAACGACGCCGAAGCGCTCGGGATCAGCAACTTGATACGCGAACACGGTCGCGCCCGTTGGAGCGCGAACCACGTGCGCGAGCTGATCGACCATGCCGTGGCCATAGAAAATGTTGTCGCCAAGAACGAGCGAGGCGGCATCGCCGTCGAGGAAGCGCTCGCCAATCAGGAACGCTTGCGCAATGCCGGCGGGGGTCGGCTGCTCGGCATAGCTGAAGCGCACTCCCCATTCGGCGCCACTGCCGAGCAAACGTTCGAAATGCGGCAAGTCAGTCGGCGTCGAGATGATCAAGATATCACGGATGCCCGACAGCAACAGCGTGCTGATCGGATAATAGATCAGCGGCTTATCATAGACCGGCGCCATCTGCTTCGAAACGGCGAGCGTCATCGGATAAAGGCGCGTGCCGGAGCCGCCAGCCAGAACGATACCCTTCATCCTACACTCCAGCCGCTCGCGGCGATTTCATCCAGACAATCCGACAACGCGTCGGGCCATAGCCGCAACCGCACGCCATAGTCGGCAGCGAGCTTATCGCAGTTCAGGCGAGAGTTCGCCGGCCGACGCGCGCGCGTCGGATAATCAGCTGTGGTGATGCGTTTTACCGCAGCACTTGGGCCGCCACGGATAGCAGCGCCGGCAAAAATGGCTGCGGCGAAATCGGCCCAGACGGTCTCGCCTTGACCGGCGCAATGATAGATGCCGAACGCTGTGGGCTTTGCGGCGATGGTAAGCGCCGCGTTGGCGAGATCGTCAGCATAGGTCGGCGCGCCATGTTGGTCGGCCACAACACTGATCTCGTCGCGCGTCGACGCCAAACGCAGCATGGTGCGCACGAAGTTTTGCCCGGCGCTGTCATACACCCACGCCGTCCGCAGAACGATAGCGCGCGGACTGGCGGCCAACACGCGCTCTTCGCCTTCGCGCTTGGAGGCGCCGTAGACGCCGGCCGGCGCGGTGACGTCGGTTTCAATGTAGGGCGTATCCTTATCGCCGGCGAAAACATAGTCCGTGGAGAAGTGGATCAGCGGCGCGCCAAGTTCGGCGGCGACGGCGGCGATACGCGCGGGCGCCTCGCTGTTCAAGAGGTATGCCCGATCGCGATCGTCCTCGGCTTTATCGACGGCAGTGTAAGCGGCAGCGTTGATAATGACGGACGGGCGGCGCGCACGGATTGCTTCCTCGGCCAACGCGGGCGCCTCAAGATCAAGCTCCGGCCGCCCGAGCGCTTCAACCGCGATGCCACGCGCCGCAGCGCGGCGCACCAGTGCGCGCGCGACCTGGCCGCTCCGCCCGATGACCAGAAGACTCATGTCTTCAACAGGCCCTGGCGCGCCACGCCCACGCCAGCGGCGCGCAACGGCCCCCACCAGTGCTCATTGTCGAGGTACCAGCGCACCGTGCGCTCCATGCCGGTCTCGAACGTCTCTCGCGCGCGCCAACCCAACTCTGTTTCAAGCCGCGTTGCGTCGATGGCGTAGCGATGATCGTGCCCGGGCCGATCGGCGACGAACGTTATGAGATCGCGATGCGTGTTTTGCTTCGGCGCCATGGCATCGAGCAGATCGCAGATGCGATGGACGACGTCGATGTTCATGCGCTCATTGCGGCCGCCGACATTATAGCTGCGACCAGGCGCCCCTTTCTCCGCGATCAGGCAAAGCGCGGCGACGTGATCGTCCACGTAAAGCCAATCGCGCACATTCGTGCCGTCGCCATAGACAGGCAGCGCCTTGCCATCGAGAGCGTTGAGAATGGTGAGCGGGATCAGCTTTTCGGGCAGGTGGTAGGGCCCGTAATTGTTCGAGCAATTGCTGATCACCACCGGCAAGCCATAGGTGTGAAACCAAGCGCTCGCCAAATGGTCGGCGCCCGCTTTGCTGGCGGAATAAGGGGAGCGCGGATCGTAAGGCGTGTCCTCCCGGAATAAGCCCTCATCGCCGAGCGAACCGAACACTTCGTCCGTCGAAATGTGCACGACCCGGAAGCCGTCGCGCGCCTCGCCTTTAAGGCTCAGCCAATGTTGGCGTGCGCACTCCAGCACATTGAAAGTGCCGACGAGGTTGGTCTCGATGAACGCCGCCGCATGCGTGATCGATCGATCGACGTGGCTCTCAGCGGCAAGGTGGAAGACGATATCAGGTTGATGCTTTGCGAAAACTGCCGCCAGCGCGGCGCGATCGCAAATGTCCACCTGCGCAAACGCATAGCCGTCCGCGTGCGACACCGGCGCCAGCGAGGAAAGATTGCCGGCATAAGTGAGCTTATCGACGATAACCG
>QBMO01000005.1:39271-62802 GCA_003242075.1 Alphaproteobacteria bacterium | reverse complement strand
AGCCGAGCCCGCCGATAACGTGACGCGCGAGCGCGGACCCGATGAAACCCGCACCGCCGGTGATCAAAGCCTTCATTGCGCGCCCACTAGAAATAATTTTCGAGCGCGGCGAGTCGCGGAAAGTCGCGGTCGCGATCGACGATGGTCACGCTCTCAGCTACCGGGTCCCAGTCGATGCCGATCGCTGGATCGTTCCACACCAAACCGCGCTCGTGCTCGCGGCTATAAAAGTCGCTCACCTTGTAGAGCACCTCAGTATCCGGCTCGAGCGTCAGAAAGCCGTGCGCGAAACCTTTCGGTACAAAAATCTGGGCGCCGTTCTCGGCGCTGAGCAGCGCGGAAACCCATTGCCCATAGGTCGGCGAGGCGCGCCGCAAATCGACAGCAACGTCGAGCACCGATCCGCGCAGCACGCGCAGGAGCTTATCCTGAGCCTTCGGGGGCGTCTGAAAATGCATGCCGCGCATCGTGCCCTTGAAACGTGATAAGGATTGGTTGTCCTGCACGAAGATGACGCCACCTAGCGCCTCCTCCAGCGCTGCAGCGTTGAACGTCTCGCTGAACCAGCCGCGATCGTCGGCGAAACGGCGCGGCGTGTAGGTCCAGACATCGGGAATAGCGAGGCGCGTGACGGTCATCGGTTCAGGCCACCGCGTCGAGAGGCGGACGCTGCTCACTGTACGCTTTCCATACTTCGGCCGGGGCGCCAGTCATCATTGGCTTGCCGCTGTCGAGCCAAAGCGCCGAGGTACACAGCTGCGAGGCGATGCCAGGCGAGTGCGTTGCGAGCACGAGGATCTTCGTCCGCGCGAATAATTCTTGGACGCGCTTTGCGGCTTTATCGACAAAGTGAAGGTCGCCGGCGCCGATCACCTCATCCACAACCAGAATGTCGCGCTCGACGCTCGTCGCTAGCGCAAATAAGAGCCGCACCACCATGCCGCTCGAATAGGAACGCACCGGCAGATTCATGAAGTCGCCCAGTTCGGTGAACTCGGCGACATCGTCCAAGAGATTTTTGCGCTGCGATTTCCGCACGCCGAGCAATCGCCCGATCACCTCGACATTCTCGGCGCCAGTCTTGTCGAGATCGAGGCCCGCGCCTGGATTGATGATGGCCGCGCGCGATCCGGTGATGATGCAACGGCCCGCATCTGGCAGAAGGAGACCGGCGCAAAGCTTCAAGAGCGTGGTTTTGCCCGAACCGTTGCGGCCGACGACGGCGAGCCGATCGCCCTCTTTCAGTTGCAGGCTCAACCCACGAAGCGCTTCAACCACCGGGACGTTGCCGACGTCGCGCGCAACGCGACCGAACGATGCACGATTGGCGGCGTAGCTCAGCAAGGAGCGATGACGCACTGTCGCGTAGATCGGGTAGTGGACGGAAACGTCAGTGAGCGAGATCTGCGTCATGCCATCAAAGCCAGTGATAGAGGCGGCGGCGTCCAATCACGAACGCAGCAAAGCCGATGCAGAACAAGGCTACCGCGCCAATCGAGGTGCCAAGCCAGATTTCTGGCGCAACATCCTGTTGCAACAGCGGGGCTCGGAGAATTTCAAGATAATAGTAGAACGGATTGAGCTGCACGATCCATTGATTAATCGGCAGCTGATCGGCGCGCCACACGACCGGCGACATCAACATCAAAAAGCCGGCGGAAACGCCCATCGCCGGCTGCAAATCCCGGTACCGCGCGCCGACCACCGCGACCAACATGCCGACGCCAACGCCCGCTATCAAAACAATCGCCAGGGCGGGCACAGCCAACAACATTTGCGCACTCGGCGCGATGTTGAGCGCGACCATCACGACGAACAATATAAGCAAGTGATGGAGGAAGGTCAGCACGTAGCCGAACGCACGCCGCCAGATGTGCATCAGCCACGGCAATTCGTAGCTCTCGATGACGCCCTTGGCGCTGATGAAGGCCGTCGGCATGTCGCTTAGGAATTGTGACAGCAACGTCCAGACTGGGAAGCCGACGGCAAGATAGATCAGGTAGGTTTGCGGATCGGCGCCGAACAATCCGGAGAACACGATGGCAAAGCCGGCGACCATCGCGGCCTGCCCGATCGTGATCCAAAGGGGACCCAGAACGGTGCGCCTGTAGCGGCCGTGGACGTCGTCCATGGCCAGCCAAGCCGCCAGCGGCGCGCGCGCAATCGATCCGCCAAGATCCTGCAATGAGACAGACAGACTGCTCAAACCGCCCTCCGGCGACCGTCTTACCAGCCAACAGCACCGGGCACTACCAGCCCAGATTGCGCGCGTCAGCGGGGAACCGCTGTTCCCCGCCGCCTTGCGACAATGAGCGCCGCTCGCGCAAGGCCTTGAACGCAACAGCCGGCCAGCTTCCGTCGATTGTGGGGATAAACTGGCGCCAATCCGACAGAGCCGCCGTCCGCTCTAGCATGGGGCTCATCCAGGAGACCCCCATGTCGAATTCGACTCGACTTCAATTGACCTACCTCGCCGCCGCCCAGGCACAGAAGCATGTGAGCGTGAACGAGAGCCTGCGCAGGCTCGACGCCTTAGTGCAGCTCTCGGCCAAATCGCGCTTCACCACCGCTCAACCCGCCTCACCCGCGGATGGCGACATATACATGCTGCCGCCCGGCAAAACCGGCGCCGATTGGGGTGCGATGGCGGACGGCGCACTCGCCTACTATCGCGACGGGGCCTGGGAAGAGCTGACGCCCAAGCATGGCTGGCGCTGCTATATTGAGGACGAAGACGCTCTCATGGCCCGCGGCGCCAGCGCTTGGGTCTCGATCGGCGCGGCCGCGGAACGCAGCCTGATCTTCACGCCGGGCGGCGACGGCGTTGTTTCGGTCTACCGTATCGACACGCCGCGTGCGCAAAACCCGCGCACCGCCACCATCAGCTCAGTCAGCGGCGACGAAATCACCTTGAGCGCCGCCGTCGCCGACACCTTCTTCGGCGCCATCATGGCCGGCGTTTCCTATTTGCGCATCTGGAACACGTCCAAGACCCCCGCCGAGCCGGCCTGGGTCAAGTCCGCGCCAGCGGGCGACAAACTAGAAGTCCTCGATGCAGCCGCTCTGAGCGGTTGGGCTGGAGGCGAGACGGTGCAGATCGGCGACCCCACCAGCGTCACGCCGAACAACTTCATCGCGCTCGACATTTCGCCGATGATGCAGACCGTGCTCGGCCGAGTGTTTCGACAAGCCGGGCTTGTATGCAAGGTGGCGGCGAACGGGGTCGGGACGCAGAGCATTCTGTCGCTTTCCGAAGCCGGCGTGAGCGGCGCGCATCAGCCGACACGCAGCCTGCTCGACGGCTCGATCATGACGACGCAGACGATCATTCCAAGCTCGGTCCAATCGCCGATTTCGAACTCAAACTTGTTGTTCGTGCAGGAATTGGCCCCCGGCGCGGCGGCGGGTGTTGCAGTGGTGAGCGTCCAGGCCGTGCTGGTGTAAGCGAATGCAGTTGCCGGCCAAAACCCCCTTCCGCTATTGATGCGCAATGAGCTTTTTTGAGCAGCATGATCGCTTCTTTCAAAGCAGCATTGTCGGCGCTTGGCCGCTGCGCTTGGCGTTGCGCCACCACGCCATTATCGAAACGAATGCGCACTGCTTTGCCGGCGCGCGCGTGCTCGACTTGGCGAGCCATGACGGACGATGGTCGCTGGCGGCGCTGAACGCCGGGGCCGCGCATGTCACCGGCGTCGAGGCGCGGCCAGATCTTGTCGCCACCGCGAACGCGAATTTCGAGCACTACGGCGTGGCGCGCGATCGCTACGACTTCATCGTCGGCGATCTCAACCATCAACTCCAGGCGCCCGGCGCGTTCGATGTTGTGCTGTGCCTTGGCTATTTTTATCACACACTTAATCACCTCGCGCTCTGGCAATACATTGCCTCGACCAACGCCCAGCACGTTGTTCTCGATGGCGAAGTAACGCCCGGTGAAGACATGATTATCCGCGTTGTCACCGAAGACATCAGCGCGCACGCCAATGGCATCAGCGCCGCTGGCGTGCTCAACGGCCAGATGCTCGTCGGACGCCCCACCACTTCGGTGTTAGGCGCAATGCTCCGCCATTTTGGCTATGACTGTACGTTCTTCGATTGGGCCACATTGCTTCGAGAGCGTGGCGTGGCGTTCGATCAGTCCACGCAATCTGCTACCAATCCCGTTGGCGATTACGGAGTCGGACGACGCGCCACCGCGCTGGGAGTGCGCGTCGACTAGCCGGCCATCATCGGTTCGGCATAGTGAGGATCGCGCCAGTCAGCTAAATCGAGGCCAGTGTGCGCCTCGATGGCCAAGTACCCAAGCGCATAGATCGCTTCCAAATATTGACGATCAGCATCAAGCATCGCTGCGCTCAAGCGGGATTCAACCGGCGTTATGTACGCACTCTCAATCGCCGCATTGCTTACTCCGAGAAAAGCGAACAGCCGAGTCAACTCCGCTGCGCTGTCGCGGAACATGTGATCGGTGCGAAAGAAATGAATCTGCGCTCGGGGGAACAGGCCGATGAGACGCGCAAGCTGCTGATCGTAGAAGCCGCGCTCGACATAGGAGAAGACGCGGTGGACGCCATTGGGCGCGCCAGACACACGATCGCGCCCAGCGCGGATCGCGTCTGAGAAGCTCATCATCTCCGCCCCGCGCGCAACTTCCATGCGCCAGTGCGAATAGGCGCGGAACGCGGGAGGGCGCAGACCGACGATGATCTTGGCGTTGGGATTGTAGCGGCACAGACGCTCCAGGGCGTTCGGCCAGTACGTGTAAATCGGCGTAGCTTCGCCGCAGAGACGACGCTCGCCAGCGTCGTAAGCGGCATGCAAGCGTCCGTAGTCTGGCGCGGACCAATCGACGTCCTCATCGTCGAAGAAATGCACCTCCTTTTCGCGGGCCATGGCGATCTCGGGATGCTGGCGCAGCATGGCGTCAAGCGCGGTGGTCCCGCCCTTCTGAACACCGGCTACGAAAAAGTCGACGCGCATCTCCTCCTGCCGGTCCCGTTAGTGTAGCACAGCGCCTAATGCCGCCGCCGAACATCCTATTCATTGTTCTCGACGATTTGAATGCTTGGATTGGCGCGCTCGGGCGTCATCCGCAAGCGCAGACGCCGCATATCGATGCGCTGGCGCGTCGCGGCGTGCTGTTCGAGAACGCCTATTGCAGCGCGCCTTATTGCAATGCCAGCCGCATGGGCCTGTTCACCGGCCAGCTGCCCTCGACGCTCGGCATCTATGACAACGAGCCGTTCTGGGCAAACCCAGCGCGCCCGCCAGTATTTATCGAGCGGTTGCGCGAAGCGGGTTATCGCAGCTTTGGCGCCGGCAAGGTCTTTCACGGCGTCTTCGACTATGCGAGCGCGGGCGCGAGCGGCGCGCGCGAAGCGGCCTGGATCGAAGTCGAAAACCGAGTCGCCATCTGGGATGGCTACGCTGACAGCACGGCCGAACCGCTCCCGCTCAATCGGCCGATGAACCGGCTGTTCGATTTCAGCGCCTTCGATCAAGTGCCGCCGATGTATCGCCACTTCGATTGGGGGCCGTTGCCGGCGGAGAGCGAGGGCGCGACTCCGGACGCCGCTGTCGTGCGCGCCGTGTCAGCATATTTGGCACAGAGCACCGCGCCGTTCTTCTGCGCCGCGGGCATCTACAAGCCGCATCTGCCCTGGCACGCGCCGCAGCGATTTTTCGATCTCTACGACCGCGACACGATCGTTCTGCCGCAAGTACGCGACGACGATCTCGACGACGTGCCGCCGATCGGCCGGCAGTGGGCGCTCAATCCGCCGGACCATGAATTGGTAACATCACGCGGCGTTTGGCGCGACGCGGTGCGCGGGTATCTGGCTTGCGTGAGCTACGCAGATCACATCGTCGGCCAGATCATCGCCGCGCTCGACGCTTCGCCAGCGCGTGATAACACCGCCATCATCCTCTGCGGCGACAACGGCTTTCACCTTGGCGAGAAACTGCACTGGCGCAAGTTTGCGCTGTGGGAAGAAGCCACGCGCGTGCCATTGATCGTCGTGCCGCCCGGTGGCGCAAGCGGAGTCCGCGTACGCGAGCCGGTGAGCTTGATTGATATCTGCCCGACTGTGCTCGATCTTGCAGGGCTCGGCGCGCCGGATGGGGAAGCATCGAGCCTGATGCGGTTTGCCTCTAACGCCGACGCCAAGCGCGCACGGCCAGTGATTACGACTTGGCTAAAAGGCAACCATTCGCTGCGCGATGCGCGCTATCGCTACACACGTTATTCGGACGGCGGCGAAGAGCTCTACGATCACGCCGCCGATCCTTACGAATGGACCAATCTCGCAAGCCAGCAACGCGACCTGTGCGGGCGCTTTTCAGCGGCGATCGATGCGCAGTGCGGTGCGGGGTGAACGGACGTGACCGCCGCCACCATCATCGTCGTCACTTACAACAGCGCTCGCTGGTTCGCCCGCCAGCGCGCCGCGTTGGAGACGCAAACGAACAAGGACTGGCGGCTCGTCATCGTCGACAACGCGTCGGCGCTGGATCAGCGACCCAAGCCTAGCGATTTCCCGAGCGCTGAAATTGTTCAAAGCGAAGTCAATCTTGGTTTCGCTGCGGCCAATAATATGGCCGCGCACGAGGCTGACACGCCGTTTCTCGTCTTGCTCAATCCCGACGCCTTCCCCGAGCCCGATTGGATGGCGCAACTGCTCGCGCTTGCTGAGCGCTATCCTGACGTCGCCGCGATTGGATCGACGCAGCGTGCCGACATGCCCGGTGTGCTCGACGGCACAGGGGATGTGCTGCACGCCAGTGGCCTCGCCTTTCGCTCCAACCACGGCAAGCGCGCCGCCGTGCCTGCTTTGGGCGAAACATTTTCAGCGTGCGCCGCTGCAATGCTGATACGGCGCGAAGCCTTCGAGCGCGTGGGCGGGTTCGATGAACGATATTCGTCCTATTTCGAAGACGTGGATCTAGGCTTTCGCTTGCGGTTGGCGGGTGGGCGCATCCTGCAATCGCCGGACGCGATCGTGACGCATGTCGGCGGCGGCGCAGGCGGCGGGACAGCGCAGGCGCACTTTCTCGGCGCACGTAACCGGGTTTGGACCTTCGTGAAGTGCATGCCGGCGCCGCTGTTCTGGCTGCTTTTGCCTCTGCACGCGCTGGCGTGCGCGGCAGCAGCGACGGTTTCTCTTTTCGCTGGGCGCGGCCTAGCCGCGTGGCGCGGAACGTTCGCAGGATTTTCGAGTATGGGCGCGATCTGGCCGTCGCGCCTTGCGATCCAGAATGCGCGAGTTGCAAGCACCGCAGACATCGCACGCGCGCTGGCGTGGAGCCCGCTCGTCTTCTTCGGCCGTCGCCCTGTCATTCGCCCGCTAGCGTCGCATCGGCAAGATCAGCATCAACAGCCCACCAGCGACTGACGCCAGCGCGCGTTCGATCGGCGAGCTTGCGAACTTAGCGAAGTAGCGGGCAAAGCCGCGCGCCTTGTGGCGCTCGACCTCAGCAGCCGGCACATCGGCGGTCGAGCGTACGTGCACACCGTGTGGGCCAGGTGCGAACAGAACCGGCCAGCTGGCGTCCTCCGCCCGCCGGCAGAGATCGACATCTTCGACATGCACAAAGTAGCGTTCATCGAAACCACCGAGCGCAAAGAAGTCGGCGCGGCGAATGCACATGAGCGCGCCGCTGACAGCGCTGACGCGGATAGGCGCAGACGGCAGCGGATCGCGATGACGGTTGAAGTCACGAAACGCTGACGAGAGCCCTTCAAGGCGCGACAGGCCGGTGAAGCTCACAAGCGCACGCCAGAGCGTTAGTCGCTCGCGCCGGGCGCCGCGTTCGGGACGGCCTTCAGCGTCGCGCAGATCGCCGCCAACGATGGCCGGGGGCGGCGCACCCGCGAGGGCTGCAAGCAAACTGGGAGCGGCGTCGGCGGCGAACGCGACGTCCGGGTTTAGGAAGATCAGCGCCTCGCTGGCGGCAGCGCGTGCGCCAAGATTGCAGGCGGCCGCAAATCCGATATTGCCCTGCCCGCGCAAAACACGCGCTTGCGCGTGGGAGGCGGCGAAGCCATCGAGCGCAGCGGACTCAGCGGCGGCGTTGCCGTTGTCGACGATGATTATTTCATCGAGCCTATGCGCCTCAGAGACCGAAGCAAGGCACGCCGCAAGCGCAGGCCCGGTGCGAAAGCTGACGATGATGGCGCAGGCGCGCAAACCTGAATCCTAGCTCCGCCGAACAGCGGCCCCAAAATGCATCGAGCGCCGCTTGCGCGACGCTCGATCAACTTGATGCAGTTTCAACGCGCTTAGCGCGAGAGCAGCAGCTCTGCGAGTTCGAGGTGCGAGTCGATGTAGTGCACCGGCTCGGCGTCGGCGCTGATATAGCTGACGGCGGTGGTGCTCACTTCGATCGGGGCAGCGAACGCGACATCCATGCTCGTCGTCGGGCGCAGGCCGGCGCCAACTTGCGAAACGCCTGGCATCGGCGAGAAGGTCACCGCTCCGTTGGTCAGCGCGATCGAGCGGATGTGTTCAATTCTGTCTTCGGTCGCAGCGCGCGTGATCTCAAGCGACGCGGTCGTGCGCGCGAGTTGGCTGCGGATGGTTTCGAGTTCGACTGTCGAGAGCGGCGCAGGGAACGCCGGCAGGCGCGCATACGGATCTTCAGCCGACGACGCATTCGCATCGCTGCCGAAACCAGAGGCCAAGCTGGTGCCAATCATGCCGCCAAAACCGGCCGGCGAGAAAATGGTCACGGCGAGCACCGTCGCGGCGACGCCGGTCAGACCGGATTTCACCACCGTGTCCCGGATCTCACGACCGTAATCAGCTGGCTTGTCGGACATTAATCGCTCCCACGCCCCAGGCGCGCCACCCGCAAGGGTCCCCTATACGCGCCAGAAGGGTAACAAACCCTAAAACTCGCTTGGCGCCAAGCGCTTATCAACCTTACCCGGTGACGATGCTGAAATGTTGCTTACGCAACGGGCGGCCTCTGCAATAAAGCGCCGCAGATGAAATTGGCTCGACCAGACCCGGGCGTCATGGCGCTGGCGGTACTCTTTGCACTCATGCCGGCTTTTGCCGTGGGCGGCGTGATGGGTCTGCCTGTGCTGGTGACGTTGGCGGGCTGGGCGGGGTCGCGGCTCTCACTCTTTCGAACGCTGACGGAAAAACGCCCCATCTTCATCGGGTTACTGGCCACATTCGTCGTCTGGCTCGCCATCACCAGCCTATGGTCGCCTGGCCCGGCGCTGCGCCAAGCGCTCATGGTTGCTAGCCTCATCGCCACGGGCGTAGTCGTCGCCAGCATTGCCAGCGGCGTCGGCGCCCGTATCGCACACGCAGGCTCAATCGCGACCGTCGGCGTTTTGGTCATCCTGCTCACGATTGAGGCGACGACCCCCCTGTTGCTCAACCAGACGGCCCAGCCGGACGAGCCAGCCGGCGAACTGCTGCGCAATCTGATGCGAGCCAACTCGTTTTTGGTCACCATGGTCTGGGGGGCGACCGGGGCTTTGCTGCTGCTGGGCGGGCGGATTTGGGTTGCCGCCGCTGTGGTCACGGGCGGCGCGGTGGCGGTGCTCTCGGCGCAGTTCGGGCAAAACGCCAATGCGGTGGCGTTCACAGCCGGGTTGATCGCGTTTGCCGCTGGGTACGCCGCGCCCCGCTTGGCGCTCTGGGCGGCTACTGGCGGCTTGGCGCTCTGGCTGCTGGCCGCGCCGGTCCTTACCCCGCTGCTGCTATCGAACTCTGCACTTGTCGATGCGCTACCGCTCTCATGGGCCATGCGCGAGGGCATGTGGGCCTACACGATCGACCGCATCTGGGAGCAGCCGCTCTTCGGCCACGGCCTCGAAGCTTCCCGCACCGTGAACGAGATTATCTATGTGCGCGGCATGGAGGCGGACGCGATGACCAATCATCCACACAATGCCAGCCTGCAGATTTGGTTCGAGCTCGGCGCCGTCGGCGCGCTAATCGGCGTGGCTTTGCTGCTTGTCGGCGCGCGCTGGCTGACGCGCGCTTATGGTGAACGGCGCATCGCAGCGGCGGCGGCGTGCGGCACGCTCGCGGCAGCCGGCGTGATCGCCAATGTAAGCTTCAGCGCTTGGGCGGAGTGGTGGGTGGTGACATTGTTCGTCGCTGCCGGCGTTGTTGGCGCGATTGGCGCGCAGGAAAAGCCCGCGACACGCGCGTTCAGTTGATTTTAGCGGCTTCGACGCATATCGAACGCACATATGACCGCCCCCATCCTCGTCACCGGCGCCGCTGGCTTCATCGGCTTCCATTTGGCTGAGCGCCTGCTCCGCCAAGGCCGCGCGGTCGTCGGCATCGACAATTTGAACGACTATTATGACGTCAACCTGAAGCGCGCACGACTTGAAGCGCTCAGCGCATATCCAGCCTTCAGCTTCGCCGAGATTGATCTGGCCGACATGGCCGCGCTTAAGGCACTGTTCGACACGCATAAGTTCGAGCTGGTGCATAATCTCGCGGCGCAAGCGGGCGTGCGCTACTCGCTGCAAAACCCGCACGCTTATGTGCGCTCCAATCTCGACGGTTTCGTCAACATTCTCGAATGCTGCCGCCATGGCGGCGTGAAACACTTGGTGTTTGCGTCATCCAGCTCCGTCTATGGCGCGGTGACGAAGATGCCGTTCTCGGTGCATCAAAACGTCGATCACCCGGTCAGCCTCTATGCGGCGACGAAGAAAGCCAACGAACTGCTGGCGCATTCGTACGCGCACCTCTACCGGCTGCCGGTGACGGGGCTGCGTTTCTTTACGGTCTATGGACCTTGGGGCCGGCCGGACATGGCGGTCTATCTCTTCACCAAGGCCATCCTCGCCGGCCAACCGATCGACGTTTACAACAATGGCGAGATGCAGCGCGATTTCACTTATGTCGACGACATCGTCGAGGCGGTGGCGCGCGTGGGCGAGCAGCCAGCGGCGGTCAATCCGGATTGGGACGGCCAGAACCCAGATTCGGCCACGTCAAACGCGCCGTACCGCATCTACAATATCGGCAACAACACGCCGGTGAAGTTGATGCGCCTGATCGAAGTGATCGAACAGGCGACCGGCAAAACCGCGATCAAGAATTTCATGCCGATCCAGCCCGGCGATGTGCCGGCAACCTATGCCGATGTAGACGACCTCGTGCGCGACGTCGGATTTGCGCCTAAGACACCAATCGAGGTCGGCATTGGCCGCTTCGTCGATTGGTACCGGAGCTATCATGGCGTCTGAGGCGCGCCTCACGCATTTACAAACGCTCGAAGCCGAGAGCATCCACATCCTGCGCGAAGCGGCGGCTGAAACGCAGCGGCCGGTGATGCTCTATTCCATGGGCAAAGATAGCGGCGTGCTGCTGCATCTGGCGAAGAAGGCGTTCTTCCCCGGCGCGCTGCCGTTTCCGCTGCTGCATGTCGATACGACCTGGAAGTTCCGCGACATGTACGCGATGCGCGACAAGGTGGCAGCGGCGCATGAGATGATCGTCTATCGCAATCCGGATGCGGTGGCGAAAGGCGTCAATCCGTTCGACCACGGCTCGGAAGCGCACACGCAAGCCTGGAAAACCGAAGGCCTACGGCGCGCGCTGAGCGAGAATGGGTTCGATGCGGCTATTGGCGGGGCGCGGCGTGACGAGGAGAAGAGCCGCGCCAAGGAGCGCATCTTCTCATTGCGCTCGGAACATCAACGGTGGGATCCAAAAACCCAGCGGCCTGAGTTGTGGAGCCTCTACAATACGCGAAAGCGCGTCGGCGAGAGTTTCCGCGTCTTCCCGCTCTCGAATTGGACCGAGCTCGATGTCTGGCACTACATCGAGGCGGAGAAGATCGAGGTCGTGCCGCTCTATTTTTCGGCTGAACGCAAGGTCGTTGGCCGCGGCGGCACGTGGCTAATGGCCGATGACGAGCGCATGCGGCTGGAGAAGGGCGAGAAAATCGAAACGCGGCGCGTGCGTTTTCGCACGCTCGGCTGCTACCCGCTTTCTGGCGCCGTCGAAAGCGAAGCGGCGAATGTCAGCGACATCATCCGCGAGATCGAAAATTCGCGCGCGAGCGAGCGGCAAGGCCGCTTGATCGACGCCGATACGCCCTCCTCGATGGAGAAGAAGAAGCAAGAGGGCTATTTCTGATGGCCCGCGAAAAGACGCTTCTGCGCTTGGTGGCGTGCGGCTCCGTCGATGACGGCAAATCGACTCTGATCGGCCGTCTGCTGCACGACCTCGGCACGATCCCTGACGATCAACTCGAAGCGCTGGCGCGCGACTCCAAGAGCGTCGGCACGCGTGGCGGTGAGCTGGACTACGCGCTGCTGGTGGACGGCCTGATGGCCGAGCGCGAGCAAGGCATCACCATCGATGTCGCCTACCGCTATTTCGCGACGGAGAAATGCAAGTTCATTGTCGCCGATGCGCCCGGGCATGCCCAGTACACGCGCAACATGGTGACGGCGGCATCGAACGCGGATGTCGCCATTCTGCTGATCGACGCGCGCAAAGGCGTGCTGACGCAAACGCGGCGGCATGCCTTCGTGCTTTCGCTGATGGGCGTGAAGCAGGTCGTGCTGGCCATCACCAAGATGGATCTGATCGGGTACGATCGGGGCGCATACGATAAAATCGTCGCGGATTTCGTGGCGATCGCTGGCGGGCTCGACTTGCCGCGATTGGCTGCGATTCCCGTCTCCGGCGTCAGCGGCGACAACATCGCGTCGCGCAGCGCGGCGACGCCTTGGTACGACGGGCCGACTTTGATCGAGTTACTGGAAGGTGCCGAGCCGCGCGATGCGTTCCGACGCGATCAGCCGCTGCGCATGGCGGTGCAGAGCGTGGTGCGGCCGAACCAGGATTTCCGCGGATTTGCGGGGCGCTTGAGCGCGGGCAGCGTGAAGCCGGGCGACACGGTGCGCGTGCTGCCGTCAGGGCGCACCACGAATGTAGCGCGGATCGTTACGGCGGATGGCGATCTGAAACGCGCGATGGCGGGCCAATCGGTGACGCTAACGTTTGACCAGGAAATCGATTGCTCGCGCGGCGATGTGATCGCGGCGGCGGATGCTCCTTGCGAAATCGCGGATCAGTTTCAGGCGACGATCATCTGGATGAGCGAAACGCCCCTCTATCCCGGCCGCCGCTACGTTTTGAAGATCGGCGCCGCCACCGCAAACGCGACCATCACCGATATTCGCCACGGCATCGATATCGAGACCTTCGAGCCGACGCCGGCGCGTCAGGTCGAGAGCAATGGCATTGCGGTCTGCAATGTCAGCCTCGACCGCGCCATTCCGTTCGACGCGTTCGAGCAGAACCGCGATACGGGCGGCTTCATTCTGATCGATCCGGAGACGAACGAGACGGCCGGCGCCGGGCTCATCCATTTCGCGCTGCGGCGTTCACAGAACGTGCACTGGCAAGCGCTCGAAATCGATCGCGATGCGCACGCGGCGATCAAGGGTCAGCGCCCTGCGATCCTGTGGTTCACCGGACTTTCCGGCGCCGGCAAATCGACCATCGCCAACATGGTGGAGAAGAAACTCCACGCCATGGGCCGCCACACCGTGATGCTCGACGGCGACAACGTGCGGCATGGGCTCAACCGCGATCTTGGCTTCACGCAAGCTGACCGCGTCGAAAACATTCGCCGCGTCGCCGAAGTCGCGAAGCTAATGGCGGATGCGGGCCTCATCGTGCTCGTCTCGTTCATCTCCCCCTTCCGCGCCGAACGCGAAATGGCGCGCAATCTGGCGCGCGACGGCGAATTTTTTGAGATTTTCGTCGATGTGCCGCTCGCAGTCGCGGAAGCGCGGGATGTGAAGGGGCTCTACAAAAAAGCGCGCGCGGGCGAGTTGAAGAACTTCACAGGGATCGACTCCCCCTACGAGCCGCCGGAGAAGGCGGAGATACGCATTGATGCCGCCGCGATGTCGCCAACTGATGCGGCGGAGAAGATCGTGGCTGTGATTAGCGCAGCTCCCCGCTGATCACGCAACTCTCGTCATTCCGGACGCGCGAAGCGCGATCCGGAACCCCAGGGGCAAACGCACTTCCGTTGGCCCCTGGGTTCCGGGTTCATCGCTACGCGATGCCCCGGAATGACGGATGTCTGCCCGCCGCCCAAGCTGAAGAAGACGCCAACTAGGAAGTTGTCCTTTTTGATTTCCAGTGGACCAACCAACCCACGAGCGTCGCTACCACAGCAACCACAACCAGTGGCCAGAAGGCGTCAGTGCCGACCACGCCTCGCAACGACCAGCCCAAAGCGAAAGCACCTAAAGCGAGAGTAAGAAATCGGACGATGCGGCTTTTCATGCCGCTGATTGTTATTCTGATCGACGCGCGCCGCAAGGAGTGGTTGTCCGCTGGTGGCGAAATGCGTCGCGCCCCTACAGCAAATCCTTAGCCGCTTCCGCGATCGCTTCAGCCGTAATGCCAAAGTGCGCGTACGCATCTTTCGCAGGCGCTGACGTGCCGAATGTGCTCATGCCGACGAACGCGTCGAGGCCGAAGGCTTCGAACCAGCCCTGCCCGATGGCGGCTTCGCAGCCGATTTTGACTTCGTCGTCGTCGCCGCAGACGGCGTCTTGGTAGGCATCGTCCTGCAGTTCGAAGAGTTCGAAGCACGGCGCGGAGACAACGCGCGTGGGGATGCCTTCGGCTTGCAGCAGCTCGCGCGCTTTCACCGCTAGCCCGACTTCCGAGCCAGTGGCGAAGATTGCGACGCGGCTTTCGCCGCCTTCGGCCGGCAGCAATTCGTATGCGCCGCGCACGCTCATGTTTTCGCTTGCATCAGTGCGTAGCGCCGGCGTGGCTTGCCGCGAGAGCGCCAGGATGCTGGGAGCGTCTTCAGTGAGCAGCGCCGCTTGCCAGCACTCCGCCGCCTCCACCGCGTCGGCGGGGCGGAAGACCATCAGGTTCGGGATCGCGCGCAAGGCTGCGATCTGTTCGACCGGCTGGTGCGTCGGGCCGTCTTCGCCGAGGCCGATGGAATCGTGCGTCATCACGTGGATGACACGGATGCCCATGAGCGCGCCGAGGCGGATGGCGGGGCGCGAATAATCGGCGAAGCTCAGAAACGTGCCGCCATACGGGATGACGCCGCCGTGCAGCGCCATGCCGTTCATCGCTGCGGCCATGCCGTGCTCGCGGATGCCATAGCGCACATAGCGGCCAGCGCGGTTCTCCGGCGTGAAATCCGTCGAGCCCTTCGCCAGCGTGTTGTTCGAGCCGGTGAGATCGGCTGAACCGCCGAGCAATTCGGGGCACGCTTCGAACATCGCGTCGATGGCGTGGCCCGATGAGGCGCGTGTCGCAAGTGACGGCTTCTCGCTCGCCATTTTCGCGGCGTGCATGCCGAGCGCTGCAATCGCGGCGTCCACATTAGCGCCGCTCATCGCGGCGGCGAACGCGTCGCGCTGGGCGTGACGCTTCAAGCCGCTGGCCCACGCTTCGCGTTTGGCCGCGCCGCGCGCGCCGATTTTGCGCCAAGCGTTCAGGATGTTGTCTGGGATTTCGAATGGTCCGTGCGCCCAGCCGAGCTTGGCTTTCGTGACAACGATTTCTTCCGCACCAAGCGGTTCGCCATGCGCTTTCGAGGTGCCGGCTTTCTTTGGCGAACCAAAGCCGATCGTGGTTTTGCAGGCGATCAGGACGGGTTTGTCGGACACGATCGCAGCCGCGAAGGCTTTTTCGACAGAGGCCATGTCGTGCCCGTCGCACGAAAGCACATTCCATTGGCTCGCGGCGAAGCGCGCTTTCTGGTCCGTGTTGTCCGAAAGCGAGACCGCGCCATCGATCGAGATCGAATTGTCGTCCCAGATCACGATCAACTTGTTGAGCTTCTGACGGCCAGCGAGCGCGATGGCTTCCTGGCTGATGCCTTCCATGAGGCAGCCGTCGCCGGCGATGACCCAAGTGCGGTGATCGACGAGGTCATCGCCGAAGCGCGCATTAAGATGCGCCTCGGCCATCGCCATGCCGACAGCGTTGGCGATGCCCTGCCCAAGCGGGCCAGTCGTCGTCTCGATGCCGGAGGCGAGGAAGTTTTCTGGATGCCCGGCCGTCTTCGAGCCGAGCTGACGGAAGCGCTTGATCTCATCGAGCGTCATGTCGGCATAGCCGGCGAGATAGAGTAGCGCATAGAGCAGCATCGAGCCGTGGCCGGCAGAGAGCACGAAGCGGTCGCGGTCGGCCCAGTTCGGTTCGCTGGGATCGTATTTCAGAAATTTCGAGAACAGCACCGTGGCGGCGTCGGCCATGCCCATGGGCATGCCGGGGTGGCCGGACTTGGCCTTCTCCACCGCGTCCATCGCCAGGGCGCGGATGGCGCTGGCGAGGTCCTGCGCTGGAACGCCTTCGATCTGTTCGCTGTTGCTCATGAGTTATCCCTGTCCAGGGTGTTTAGCGCCGATTCGGACACTTTGCCTGGACTGAGCAGTTCGCTATCAGCGCAGACCGCCTGCGGGAATGCGGCAGGGAGCATTTGATGCAGATTTTCATCGATTCCGCCGACGCCAAGGAATTGGCCGCGCTGGCCGAGACCGGGCTGGTGGACGGCGTCACGACGAACCCCTCCCTGATCGCCAAATCCGGCGGCGATTTCTTCGAGACGCTGAAGGCGATCTGCGCGTCCGTGCCGGGTCCGGTCAGCGCTGAGGTGGTGGCGCAGGATGCTGCGACGATGCTGAAAGAAGGCCGCAAGTTGCGCGGCTTGGCCGACAACATCGTCGTGAAGCTGCCGCTGACGGTGGAGGGCTTGAAGGCGTGCAAGACGCTTGAAGAAGAAGGCCACCCCTGCAACGTGACTTTATGCTTCTCCGCCGTTCAGGCGTTGCTCGCGGCCAAGGCCGGTGCGACGTTCATCTCGCCCTTCCTCGGCCGGCTCGACGACAACGGCCAAGACGGCATGCAGCTGATCCGCGAAATCCGCGCCATCTATGACAATTACGAGTATCCGACGCAGATTTTGGCGGCGTCAATCCGCTCAGCCAATCATGTGAAAGACGCCGCCATCGCCGGGGCCGATTGCGCGACGATTCCGCCGGCCGTGTTCAAAAGCCTCTACAAGCACATCCTCACGGACGCAGGGTTGGAGGCGTTTTTGAAGGACTGGAAATCGACGGGGCAGTCGATCCTCTAAGCCCAAACGAAAAGAGCGCGCTCCACAGAGCGCGCCCTTCGAAAACTGGTGTTGAGTGCTTAGCGCGCCAGGCGCTGCAGCATGACCACTTCGTCGCTGGTCGAGGCGCGCATATCGGCCATCAGGCGGTCAGCCTCGGCCAATTGCGCTTCGATAGCGGCGACATCGAGCGGCTCGATGGCGGGCTGGCGCTGCTCGATCGTTGCGGCGAAGGCGTCGCGCACCGAAAGGCCGCCCTTCATCGCGATCGGCGCGACGAGACCGACAAGCAGCATCGCGCCGACGCCGGCAGCGAAGCTGCCCACGACCATGCGACGGATGGCTTGCGTTTGAGACGACGACATTTCGGAAAATCTCCCGGACCGGAAGCGCGGTCTGTTAACAAAAGGTTGCCAGGATGGCAAACACTACTTTGCGGCGCCGAAGAGAATTCGTCCGTGACGACCGTCACTGCTCCGAACACCCCACACACCGACTTTCGCGGCTTGACCCAGATCGTAACCGATAATCCTGAATTCAAGCCGAATCTGACGTTCACTGCCTGTTGCGACGGCGCCCTGCATCGGCTCTAACCAGTGCCCGGCACGCTCGTGCTGCGGCGCGGCAAAAAGGAACACAATGGCTAGCGTTCCAGGCTCTCACCGACCGCTACGGAAAGCGGTACTCCCGGTCGCCGGATTCGGTACCCGGGTGCTGCCAGCGACCAAAGTTATCCCAAAAGAGCTGCTCCCCGTCTTCGACAAGCCGGCGCTTCAGTACGTCGTGGACGAAGCAATCGCCGCAGGCATCGAGCACATAGTCTTCGTCACGGGGCGTAATAAGGGCGCGATCGAGGACTATTTCGATCGCGCGTATGAACTCGAAGTAACACTCGAGGCGAAGAAAAAAGAAACCGAGCTTAACGAGGTGCGAAGCCCGATCCGCGCAGCGGGCTCGATGAGCTTCGTGCGCCAGCAAGCAGCACTCGGGCTCGGACACGCGGTCTGGTGCGCGCGCGATATTGTCGGCGACGAGCCGTTCGCAGTGATGCTGCCTGACATGCTGATGATGGCGCAGCCTGGTTGCCTGAAGCAGATGGTGGACGCGTACAATCGCGTCGGCGGCAATCTGATCGCGGTGGAGCCGACCGATACCCCGGAGCGCTATGGCGTCATCACGCCCGAGAGCCGCGATGGCCGGCTGATAAAGATGAAGGGCATGGTCGAAAAGCCCAAGCGCGAGGAGGCGCCGTCGAACCTCTTCATCAGCGGACGCTACATCTTGCAGCCGGAGATTTTCAGCTTGCTGGAGAGCCAAGGCCCCGGCGCTGGCAATGAGATTCAGCTCACGGATTCGATGGCGCGGCTGATGCAGTCGCAGACGTTCCACGCCTACGAATACGAAGGCCGCACCTACGATTGCGGCGATAAAATCGGCTATTTGCAGGCCTTCGCGGCGTACGCGTTGGCGCACGATCAACACGGCGAGCGAGCGGCGGAAACGCTGAAAGCACTGCTGGCCGATAGGGGCTGATGCTCAAACTCACAAAGTTCGACACGCGCGAAGCGCTGATGCAGGCTGCGGCCCAGCATCTGGCCGATGCCTTGAACGAAGCGATTGCACGCCGTGGGGTTGCCTGCGCCGCGCTTTCCGGCGGCGGGACGCCGGCCCCCGCTTATCGCGCGCTGGCCGCGCTGCCGCTGGAATGGTCGAAGATCACGTTTGCATTGGTGGACGAGCGTTTCGTGCCCCTCTCCGACACCGCCTCGAACGAGAACATGATCGCAACCACGCTGTCGCCGGCGTTCGCGGCAGGCGCGCAGATCAAGCCGATGTACTTCGTCGCCGACACAGTCGAGCGCGCCGCGGACTTCGCCGACGTGCTCTACGAACACCTCCACATCGACATTGCGCTGATGGGCATAGGCGCGGACGGACATACGGCGTCCTGGTTTCCCGGCTCGGCGGACGCAGCGCTTGATCCGGCAAGCACACGCTCGGTGATCGCCGTGCATGCGCCGCAAGCGCAAGGCAGCACCGAGCGCTTGACGCTAACGCGCAAGGCGGTCGCGCGCGCTGGGCGTCTTTTGGTGCTCATTGCGGGTGCCGACAAGCTGGCCCGGCTTGAGCAGGCGCTGACCCAGCAAGACGCCCCAGCGGCCGTGCTGTTTGCGCCCGGCATGCCCCCGGCTGAGGTGTTCTGGGCCGCCTGACACGCCTGACAGCGGCTCCCGATTGCTAATGACACCGGTGTCTGTTAGGCATCCCGCAGACCGGCGCGAAGCCGGCGGGGAGGCAGAGGTGTCCGGCGTAATCAGCTCTACGCGTGCCATCGCTGACGCCTTCGTGGCCGCGCGCCAGGAGGCGCGACCGCTCGATGGCTTCCCAGGCGAGCAGCCCCGCGACCTCGCCACCAGCTACAAAATCCAGGACGAAGCCATTGCGCTCTGGCGCGACGAAGTCGCCGGCTGGAAAATCGGCCGCGTGCAGCCGCCGCAGGTCGCAAGCCTGGGCGCCGACCGCCTCGCGGGCCCGATCTTTCGGCGCAATGTCTGGGTCGCCAAGGGCGCGGCGGTGGATTTTCCGGTGTTCGAGCGCGGCTTTGCAGCGGTGGAAGCCGAGTATGTTTTCCGCATCGGCAAGGACGCGCCGGCAGACAAGCTCGACTGGACCATCGATGAAGCGGCAGCGCTGATCGAGACGATGCATGTCGGCGTCGAAACCGCCGGCAGCCCGCTCGCCACCATCAACGACCTCGGCGCCACCGTCGTCGTCGCCGATTTCGGCAACAATCACGGCCTGATCCTCGGGCCGGAAGTGCCGAACTGGCGCGCAAAACTAGCGCAAGGCGTGAGCTGCGAGACCTTCATCGAAGACAAATCCGTCGGCGCTGGCGGCGCCAGCGACGCGCCCGACGGCCCGCTCGACGCACTCCTCTTCCTGGTTCGCCATCTCGCGCAGCGCGGCAAACCGCTGCGCGCCGGGCAATTGGTATCCACCGGCGCCGTCACTGGCGTGCACGACATCCGCATCGGCCAACATTCGCGCGTGAGCTTCAACGGCGCCGGCGATATCCTCTGCACTGCCGTGAAAGCAGCGGCGAGCGGGCGAGGCTTTTCATGATTACGCGGCGGGCGTTGGCGGCGACAGGCGGGCTTGCTCTTGCCGGCGCTGGCGTGGCCTTCGCACAGCAGCACAGCGCGGGCGCCGCCATCACCGCCGTCGATGTGCACCCAAGCGACTATCCCACTGTCGAGGCCGTGCGCTGGATGGGCGAGGAAGTCTCTCGCGAAACCGGCGGACGGATCAACTTCCGGCTCTATCCGTCAGGCCAACTGGGCTCCGAGACTGACACTGTCAATCTCGCGCGCTTTCAGGTGCTCGATATCGCCCGCGTCTATCTCGGCGCCGTCAACAACATGTTCCCCGCGACCCAGCCGCTGGCGCTGCCTTACGTCTTCCGTGACGAAGCGCACATGCGCAGCGTCTGCGACGGCGCGATCGGCCGCGAAATCTTGGCGGCGTTCGAGCGGCGCGGCTTGATTGGTCTCGCTTTCTACGATTCCGGCATGCGCTCAATCTACAATGCGCGCGGTCCCATCCACACGCCGGACGACATGCGCGGCCTCAAAGTGCGCGTGCCGCGCGCCGACATCTTCATGGAAATGCTCGACGCAATGGGCGCGAACTCGACGCCGATCCCGTTCGGGGAAGTGTTCACCGGTCTGCAAACACATCTGATCGATGCAGCCGAAAACAATTGGGCGACGTTTCAGTCCACGAGGCAATACGAAGTCGCGCGTTATTGGTCGCAGACCGATCATTGCTGCGCCCCGGAAGCCTTGCTGATGTCGAAAGCGCGGTACGATGCGCTCTCACGCGCCGATCAAGACCTCTTCCGCGCCAAAGCGACGGAGTCCGTCGCCATCATGCGCGGGCTCTGGGATGCGAAGCAGGCCGCTGCGCGCCAGACCGTGCTCGACGCCGGTGTGAATTACAACGAGGCAGACAAGGACGCCTTCCGCCGCGCCGTCGAGCCGATGAAGCGCCGCTGGCTTGCCAACGAAAACATCGCGAACACCATCCGGCGCATCGACGCGCACGCATAACGATCGCCGAACGGCGACACGAAGAACGTGGGGAGGACATGGCTCAATCCAGCGCTTTTGGCGTCGCCTTCGGCGCGCTCGCCAGACTCACGATCATCATCGCGGGCACGTGTCTGTGCGTGCTCGTGCTTGTGCTGGCCTGGCAAGTGATCGGCCGTTACGCGCTGAACGATTCACCGGGCTGGACCGAGCCAGTCGCGCTGACGCTGATGAGCGTCGCCGCCCTTTTTGGCGCCGCGGTCGCGGTGCGCCGCGAAAGCCATTTCAACTTTCCGACTTTGGTCGAGATGTCGCCGCCGCCGGTGCGCGCCTTTCTGAAACTCTTGGCGCGCCTGATCGCGCTCGTCTTCGGCGCGGCACTCGCTTGGTATGGCGGCCTGCTCATGGTCGACAGCTGGAACGTGCCGATGGCCGGCGCGCCTTTGCCTGAGGGCATTTCCTATATCGGCCTCTGCCTCGGCGGCGGTTTGATCGCCCTCTTCGCGCTCGAGCGTCTCATCGCGGGTGACTATCCGGTCGAGGAGCACGCCTGATGGAGATCGCCGTTCTCTTCGGCGCTTTTGCGCTGCTTCTTATTCTCGGCGTGCCGGTGGCGTTCGCGATCGCTGCCGCAACTGTCGCGACGCTCGTCTATCTTGGCATTCCGCCAATCGTGGTGGTTCAGCAAGTCGGCTCGGGCTTCAACAAAGTCTCTCTGCTGGCCATTCCGCTGTTCATCTTCGCGGGCGAATTGATGCTCCGCGGCGGCATATCGGAACGGCTGATCTCGCTGGCCTCCTCGCTCGTCGGCCATTTGCGCGGCGGCCTGGGGCAAGTCAGCGTTGTCGCCTCGACTTTGTTCGGCGGTGTTTCGGGTTCGGCGCTGGCGGACGTCTCCGCCATCGGCTCGACCATGATCCCGCAAATGGAGAAGCGCGGCTTCTCCAAAGATTACGCGGTGGACGTCACGGTTTCGGCGGCATTGGTCGCGCTGCTGCTACCGCCGTCGCACAATCTCATTCTATATTCCGCCATCGCAGGCGGCGGCGTTTCGATTGCGGACCTGTTCGCCGCAGGCATAGTGCCAGCACTCCTGCTCGCGCTTTCAATCATGCTCGCAGCCTACTTTTTGGCGCGCGCGCGAAAATACCCGACCGAACCCTTCCCCGGCTTCGGCGCGATCGGCGTCCGCCTGATCGCGGCAATCCCCGGCTTGCTGCTCATTTTCGTGATCTTCGGCGGTATCCGCGCCGGCATTTTCACAGCGGTGGAGAGCGCTTCGGTCGCCGTGCTTTATGCGCTCGCTGTCACCTTCCTGGTCTATCGCGGCATGGGGATGAACGCTTTCTTCGGCGCTGTCGCGCACGCGGCGCGCTCTTCAGGCGCGGTGTTGTTCGTGATCGGCGCCGCCGGCGCGTTCGGTTGGCTGATGGCCTATCTCGAAATCCCGGCCATGGCGGTTGAGGCGCTGCAAGCCGTCACCGACGAGAAGGTGCTGGTGCTGCTGATGATCCTGGGCGTCCTGCTGGTGCTCGGCACGTTCATGGATCTCGCGCCCATGATCATTATCTGCACGCCGATCTTCCTGCCGGTCGCGCGCGCCTACGATGTCGCGCCCCTGCATTTCGGCGTAATCCTGGTGCTGGCTGCCGGCATCGGACTGATCACGCCGCCGGTCGGATCGGTGCTGTTCGTCGGCTCGGCGATCGGTCGGATCACCGTAGCGGAGGCCATGAAGTCGATCTGGCCGTTCTATCTAGCGGCGATCACGGTGCTCTTGCTGGTGACATTCATCCCTGCGCTTTCGCTGACGCTGCCGGCAATCTGGCGCTAGCTACTGCGCGATCGCCAGCGGCTCCAGCAACACCGCACCTGCGAGGCCGGCTGCCGCAATGGCGCCGAGGATCCACGACACACGGTCGCGGAACGCCCAGACGAGCGGGTCATCGTGCACCTTGCCGCGCTCGGTCAACAACCAGACGCGGCAGAACCAATACATAACGCTCGCCGGCAGCAGCCACAGCAAGAGCGGCCAGCGATAGTGCGAGGCCGTGGCGATATCGCTCTGGATGTAAAGCGCGAGCACGAGGCACGAGAGAAAGCCTGAGGCGACGCCCATCATCTTCAGAATCGAGCCGTCGGTGGCGCGATAGCCGCGCCGGCTCAAGCCAACGCCGCCGCCGGCAGCGGCAGTGTCAACTTCCGTCACGCGCTTGCAGAGCGCCAAGCTGAAGAAGAAGAAGCCGCAGAAGGCGAGCAGCCACGACGAGGCGAGAAAGCCAGTCGCCACGCCGCCGAGCACAACGCGAATGATATAAAGGCCGGCCAGCGTGAAGA